>JAPLYL010000005.1 GCA_026395595.1 Candidatus Parcubacteria bacterium
TTTTGTAATTTCACCATCTACATCAATAATACCTTGGTATTGTTTTAATGTTCGTGTTTTTTTATTTAACTCAAAAAGCAAGACGCTTATCAATATACCCAGAATAATAATTACTATATTCATTGTTTTTTTATTTTTTAGGCATTAGACATTTTGTTGGGAAATTAAAAATAGGGAATTGGAAATTTTTTGAGAACCTTCTGTGTGAAAAATCGCTACACCAAGGGCAGTCCTTTCCCCGTCATTCCGATTCGCTCCATTCCTCCTTAAGGACTGCCCTTGGTTCCGCTTAGTGCTTATTCGTTAATTTGAAAATTGGTACATTAAAAATTGATTGAAAATTAAAAATTATAAATTGAAAATTTTTAACCTCGCTCAATTTTAGAGACACACGAGAGACGCGATGCTATCCCCCTCATACAATTTCATAATCCTTACTCCTTGTGTTTGTCTTCCCAGCGTCGGAACCGACTTGATATCGGTTTTGATGACTTGGCTGTTTTTGGAGATGACGATGACCTCTTCTTCAGTTCCTGAAACCACTTTGGCGCTAATGAGGGCGCCGGTTTTTTTGGTTACTTCCATACATTTTATTCCTGAACCGCCTCGTTTCTGGACTTTGTATTCTTTCATGGCGGTTTGTTTTCCGTAGCCGTTCGCGCTTACTACCAAGAGTGTCGGTTTTTCAAAACTTTTTTTGACGATGTCGGCGCAGACGAGAGTATCGCCTTTTTTGAGGGTGATAGCCTTGACCCCCATCGCGACGCGGCCCATTTCGCGGGCGTCGCTTTCTTTGAATCTTACGGATTGTCCGGCAGAAGTTACGAGCACGACGTCATCGCCTTTTTCGGCGAAGAGCGTGGCGAGAAGTTCGTCGCCGTCTTCCAATTTGATGGCAATCAATCCCGATCGGCGCACATCCTTAAAACTTTCGGCTGAGAGTTTCTTCACAACGCCATTCTTGGTAATCATGATAATGGAGAGTTCCATATCTTTGACGTTTTTCGGCATGGCGAGAATGGAGTTCACATTTTCTCCCTGCGTGAGAGCGAGGTAATTCATAATGGATTTTCCGCGCGTCGCTCGCTTCCCTTCCGGAATTTCGTACATCTTCATCTGATAGGCTTTGCCTTTGTCGCTGAAGAAGAGCAAGTCGCTGTGCGAGTTGGTCGTAAGGAAACTCTGAATGAAATCTTCTTCTTTGGTGTTGAGGTCAACAACGCCGACTCCTCCACGATGCTGTTTTTTGTATTCGTCGGGATTGGTGCGCTTCACGTATCCGCCTTTGGTAAACACAAGGATACTCTCTTCGTCAGGCACGAGGTCTTCATCGGTGATGGTTTTCGGATCGCCTTTCACGACTTTCGTACGGCGTTCGTCTCCGAATTTCTCCACCACGGCGAGCATTTCGTCTTTGATAATCTTCATCATGCGCTTCATGCTTCCGAGGATATCCTGCAAGTCTTTGATGAGCGCTTGAATGGCGTTCAATTCGTCTTCAATTTTCTTTCTTTCCAAGCCTGCGAGTTTTTGGAGTTTCATTTCCAAAATGGCGGTCGCCTGCAAATCGGAGAATTTGAATTTCTTCATCAAGTTCTCTTTTGCGGTCGGCGTGTCTTTGGAAGCTTTGATGAGTTTGATGATTTCGTCGATATGGTCAAGCGCTTTTTTGAGTCCGATCAAAATGTGTTCGCGAGCCTGCGCTTTGCGAAGTTCAAATTCGGTGCGGCGGCGAATGACCTCTTTGCGATGTTTGATGAATTCGGAGAGAACGGATTTGAGAGAAAGCGTTTGAGGAGTGCCGTCAACCAGCACGACCAAATTCAGATGGAACATGCTTTCCAAAACCGTGTGTTTGAAAAGATAATTCAACACTTTCTGCGGTTCAACGCCGGATTTAAGATCAATAACAATACGAATGTCGTTCGTGGACTCGTCGCGAAGTCCTTTGACGCCTTCCAATTTCTTTTCGTGGACGAGGTCGGCAATGGAAACGATGAGCTCGGCTTTGTTGACGCGATACGGAATGGACGTAATGATAATCTGGAACATGCCGCCTTTCGTTTCAACGATTTCGGCTTCTCCTCGGCAGAGAATTCCTCCGCGTCCGGCGGAATAGGTGTGATGCAAATCTTTTCCTCCGTACACTTTTCCTCCCAGAGGGAAGTCCGGGCCTTTCACGAATTCCATCAGGTCTTCGGTCGTCGCGTCTTTGTTGTCTATCAGATGAATGCAGGCATTTACCACTTCGCCGAGATTGTGCGGCGGAATGTTAGTGGCCATACCAACGGCGATGCCGAGAGTACCGTTCAAGAGAATGTTCGGAACAGCTGCCGGCAAAACTTTCGGCTCTTTGTGCGTGCCGTCGTAGTTCGGCATAAAATCAACCGTATCTTTATCAAGGTCGTTCAAAAGCTGGCTGGAAACGCGGGAGAGTTTCGCCTCGGTGTACCTCATAGCCGCGGGAGAATCTCCGTCAATGGAACCGAAGTTTCCCTGACCGGACACAAGCATGTAACGATAGTTGAAGTACTGCGCCATTTTCGCCATGGCATCGTACACGGACGAGTCGCCGTGCGGGTGGTACTTTCCGAGTACGTCTCCGACGATAGCGGCAGACTTTCTGAAACGCGCAGAGTTGGCCAATCCCATTTCGTGCATGCCGAAAAGAATACGGCGATGCACCGGTTTCAGTCCGTCGCGAACATCAGGCAGAGCGCGGTCGGTAATGACGGACATGGCGTAGTCAATATAGGAGTCTTTCATCTCCTTGCTGATATTGATGACGCGAATGTTCTTGTCCTTGCCGTCGCCCCCGTCTTTATTTAAGCTTTCTTCCTTTATTTTTGCCATACAGCGGATGATTATTGTTTTATCTTATGTATCAATCTATCACAATTTTAGTAAAACCTAAATGCTTTCCGTCGTCGTCGCCTTCTTGGTAATATGAGAAATCAAAGCGCCCACCTCCTCTTTAAGTGGAAAACCATTTTTCATTTGAGAAAGCGATTGAGAGAACTGGAGACTCAGCATGGAAAACGGACTGGCGATATTTCGATTGGGCTCGGCAACAACAACTTTTGTCTCGGTTCCCGGGATAACGAAATTCGCCGAAACGATAAAGAAAGTCAAAGCGCCGGAAACAGCAAACCCGATCAGACGTTTTTTTTCGTCCGGATACGATTGGACTTTTTCTAAAAGCGCAAAAAACTTTGTTTTCATAGTATCCTTTGCCGGACGTCATCCGGAACGGGAGAAAATACCGCCAACTTTACGAAATCACCGACGACAATATCACGATCTCCCCGTCTTTTCCTTCCAAATCTTTCTTTTTCAGTGTCAGTTTTTCCACCGGCTTTATCTCCGCAGAGCCGGCTTCTTTCAGAAATGCTTTTATGTTCTTTTCTTTCTCTTCATCAAAGAAAAGCGGGATGATGATCTTCGGGCCAATATCCACGCACATTTTGTAGGCTTGCGCGGGAGTAATGAGACCGGGACCGCCGATAGTGACAAAAAGAACATCCACTTCATCAAGCCGTTCTTTTGCCGATGAATCAAGAGCGGTATCTGAGAGCGCGCCCAAATGACAGATCCGCATGTCTTCAAGAGAAATCAAATAGATGGTATTGATCCAATCTTTTCCGTCGTACTGAGATTTGGAAGGAACTCCGGCAATGGTAATGCCGTTAATCTCGTATTCGCCTGGGCCGTTAACCGCAAAAGGGCTTTTATCACCGAAAGAGAGGGTTTCTGTTCCGGAAAAATCTTTGTGATTGATAGAGACCAAAGAAACGTCAGCCGCAAACCGACCGCTCTTGTATGTGGATTCCTTGCTGATGGGGTTCATCCCGACGACGACATCGCCGAACTGAAGTTTTACGAATCCCGCCCCGTAATATGTGATTATCATAAGGACAGTATAGCAAAAAAACGCCTGAAGGGCAAAACAAAAACCCGCCCGCCATAAGGCGAACGGGATAACTTGCGGTACAGAAACGTTTGTGCTCAGCGTAAAACGGCACCGACCGCAAGTGAAATTCCTCTTATTGCGGCGCACGCGCAAAAAAAGAACAACATAACGGCAACGTTCATGGAAAAATGTATCGCGATCAAACCGCCGACAAATAAAACAAAAGCTATGAGCAAGATTATTTTTGCACCCTTGCCGCATTCTTTTTTTGAAAGAAACATTGTTTTTCTCCTGTTTGGTATAAAAAGGTGCTCTTCACAGAATGAAGAGCACTCCGAGTAAAATGATATGACATAGTCAAAATTAAGTCAAGATAAAGTTCACCCGCTTTTTTTTAAGTAAATTACAACACATTTCAACTTTCCTGAGGACTCCCCTCACGAAAGTTGAAATGTGTTGTAATGTTGCTCTGACTGGAGCTTCTTTTTAAAAATTCGCTTGCAAAAACCCTGTATTTCTATATACTTTTACAGATGGCTTCATACGCCATTTTATTTATTAACCGTTTTCAAGGTTAATGCTATTTTGTGAGTTAATGACCGCAATTGCATTGAAATAGAGCCTTAAAAACACAAAACACTATGACACAAACGTACCCGCGGGCGATGCAAAAAAAGCGCTGAGCTCAAGCGAGAAATTGACCCTTACCTCTCCCGAAATTACTTCGGAAGCTATGGAGAAGTACGTGGAAAAAATGCCGAAGTTGCCTGAAGAAGGCGACGTTATTGAAGGACGCGTTATCGGTATTGAAAAAACCGAACTCTACATTGACCTGGCTCCGCTCGGAACCGGTATCATTTACGGAAGAGAGTTCATGAACGCTCGCGATATTATCAGAAAACTGAATATCGGCGATATCGTTACCGCAAAAGTTCTTGAGCGCGAAAATGAAGAAGGCTATATTGAACTTTCTCTCAAGGAAGCTCACCAAGCTATCGTCTGGAACGAAGCGGAAGATTTATTGAAGAACAAAACCGTCATTAAAGTCCCCGTCAAAGAAGCGAACAAAGGCGGACTCATCATTGATTGGAAAGGTCTCCAAGGATTCCTCCCTGCTTCCCAGCTCGGCGCCGAGCATTATCCTCGCGTTGAGGACGGTGACAAAGTGAAGATTATGGAAGAGTTGAAAAAACTCGTCGGACAGAAAATCGCCGTTACCATTTTGATGGCTGTTCCGAAAGAAGGAAAACTCATCTTCACCGAAAAAGCGAATGACCAGAAAGAGCGCGAAGTTATCGTTGAAAAATACACGGTAGGAAATGAAGTGGAAGGAGAAATTACCGGTATCGTAGACTTTGGAATCTTCGTGAAGATTGAAGACGGCCTTGAAGGACTCGTCCATATCTCAGAGTTGGATTGGGGCTTGGTAGAAGACCCGCGCAAAATGTTCAAAGTCGGAGAAAAAATCCACGCCAAAATTATTGAAATCAATAACGGCAAAATTTCCCTCTCTATCAAAGCTTTGAAAGCCAACCCATGGATCAACGCAAAAGATCGCTACAAAAAAGGCGATGACGTCAAAGGCGTTATCATCAAATACAATAAATATGGTGCCCTCGCGAGTATTGAGGAAGGAGTAGCCGGCCTCATTCATATGTCCGAATTCGGCACGGAAGAAAAATTGAAAGAAGCTCTTGAACTCGGAAAAACCTACACGTTCAAGATTACCCACTTTGATCCCAAAGATCAAAAGATGGCCCTCTCTTACAAAGTCGCTCCGGCGAAATAAGGGGAACGAGGTTTTAGCTGTTAGGTTTTAGCTTTTAGCTTTAAGATAACAGAACCATAAAAAAAGCCCCTGCATTACGCAGGAGCTTTTTGATTGAACCGCAAAAGTTCTCTCAACCGCAAAAATTTTCTATGAAAGCATACACCAAGCCGTAGAGAGCAGCGCACAAGGCAAGAATTCCGAGAATTCCAAATAATATCATCATAACCATTCTCCTCAGTATTTATTGTCCCGAATGAAATCAAACGGGTACCACCATTCTTTATATGATCCGCTTTCCAGTTCTTGTATCATATCTGTTGAGACTTCAAAATGTTCTGCGATTTCTTCAACCGAACATTCCAAGCTTCGCAGATAGCGAATAAAAAGAACGGCATACAGAGTAAAGGTTAATCCGAGAAGCCGCCACCAAAGGTTTTTGAAACCCGTACGCAAAGCGCAGAGTATTTTTGAACGGCGCGTCACCGGCCATTTCCAATACAAAAAAACAAAAGCATATACCGAAACGGCAAACGAGAGAACAAGATACACCATGAGAACCATCAAAAATACCCAGCCAATAAATAAAGCCAAAGCATTGATAAATATCATTTTTCACCTCCAAAATAAAAAGAACGACGACCTGACTCAGGTTAGCACATTTTCAATTTCTGTCAACAAAAAAGGCGGGTAATGAAACCCGCCTTTGTTTACAAGAGACATTACATGAGTAAGTGAAGAACAAATCCAATAAGGAGGACAGCCGTGGCTTCTCCTAAAGGGCGAGCAAAACTCTCTATTATTAAATCCCTGAAACTTTTATCCGAATTATCCGGAATGTATTGATGCGTAAGATAACTCACAATAAGACAAATACCAATTGCCGGAACCAAAGTAATCGGTGCCAAATGGAATACAGGAACAATAAGCCATCCCCACAAAGTAAGTAACACAAATCCATTGATGACACCGCTGACAACAGTAGTCACTATCACTACTACAATAACTAACAACATTTTCTTCTCCTCAAAGTACTATTTAATTTCAAATTACATAATAAACTATTTATTATCTATTGTCAAATAATCAAATTCCTCCCCCGAGTCAAACCAATTCGGAACGGTGTGTGAATGAACAGCGCCGTGTTTCTGCATGGCGGCGCTACAATTATTACAGACGCGGGCGTGCATCGTAATCGTCCGGCCTTCGGTCGCTTCTTTGAATTTCCTCATGAGCTTTCCGAAATATCCCTTTCCTTGCAAATCGCTTCGTATGGCGATGGACTCTATATAATGAGCGTCGGACGCCTCGGGCATGTTCGAGTCAATATCCTTCAACTGCGAGTGCGCCTCATGGTGAGGCACGGCAAAAATATATCCTGCCACTTTCCCTTCCGGACCATACGCCACCACAGCAGTCTTTCCTTTCGGAATTTCTTTCTCATAACTAAAATCCTGCAAACTTTCCGGAAAAAGTTCTCGTTCCATTTCAAGAATTTCGCGAAGTTCCTCATCAGTAAGTGAGTTCACCACGGCAACCAGATTAGCTGTTTCTTGTTTGCTCATACGATTTTTGTAAATTACGACACATCTATTACAACTTGTCTGGAGGTTAACCTCCAGACAGAATGATATTCTTATGTTCTATTGAATTCCCCCATCGCTTTTTCTCTTCCTTCATTGATGATGGCTTCAAGAGCGAGGGAAACTTTTTTTGCTATTTTTTTGAGTTCCAGCATTTCGTCTTTTTTGAATTCGCCGAGCAGGAATTTGAGCACCGCTTCTTCGCCTTTTGGTTTTTTTGCGGTTCCTTTGGCAGACATTTTAGAAACGCCGACGCGCACCCGAATAAATTCTTGCGTTTTCAAAGCTTTGATGACCGACTCCACCCCATTGTGTCCCCCGGAACTGCGGTTGTAGGAAATTTTTATCGTACCGAGAGGAAGGTCAATATCATCATAAATAATAATTGTTTTTTCGGCAGCCTTTACGCTCTTCACAAAACCGGGAAGCGACTTCCCTGAGTTGTTCATAAAGTTATTCGGCTCCACCAGTACCACGCTTTCTTTACCGATTTTTTCTTTTGCAATAAGCGCTTTATTCGCTTTGTCTTCTTTCCATTCGGGAAAATCGTGAGCACCGCGAAAATGTTCTATCATGATGCGCCCGGTATTGTGGCGAGTATTCTCGTATTCTTCGCCCGGATTTCCGAGCCCTGCAATAATGTATGACATCATCGCATTTTACCACTTCACGCAAAAAAGGGTTATATTGACAAATCACATAATTTTGTTTATTATACTCAACGGTTGTTTTTTACGAGGAAAAGAAATGAACGAGCAAAAATTATTCGCCGAAGGCGATACCGTAACATGGGCAGATCCTAAAGACAGTGAAAATACCCGCTATCTCCAAATGATACTCAAAAAAGATCACGGCCAAGGCCCGTTTGCCGTTCTTCATACGCAAGAACTTCAAATCGCGCCCCATCAAAAACTGCACATCGGAAAAATTACCGAAAACGGCGACATAATCGCAATAGACGATATATTCAGCGCCTATTGGTTCAAAGAAATAGTATCGTAATCTCTTCCGACCGCCCCTAAAAAGGGCGGTCTTTTTTAAACACAAAAACATCGCTTGCGTCAAGGGCGTCTTTGTGGTAAAATAGGACAATAAATCACAAAAATATGGCTCTAATTAACAACAAAGAAGAGGAATTACTAGCGACATCACCGCAAATCCCTGTTGAAAAACAACAGACCATGATGGAGTTTTTGCTGGAAATCGCTAAATTTACCATCATTTCCGCCATCATCGTCGCTCCAATTCGTTTCTTTATCGCCCAGCCGTTTATCGTCCGAGGCGAATCCATGGATCCAACCTTCTCCGACGGTCAGTACCTTATCATAGACGAAATCACTTACCGTACAAAGCTCCCCGAACGAGGAGATGTCATTGTCTTCAAATACCCGAACGACCCGAGTAAATACTTTATCAAAAGAGTTATCGGGCTTCCCGGAGAAACCGTAAAAATAGTCAATGGAAAAGTTACCATCTCCTCCGCGTCCGACATTGCGGGTACAGAGCTCGACGAACCCTACATTCAAGACCTCTCCTTTGAAAACACTTCCAAAACTCTCGGTAATGACGAATACTTCGCAATGGGCGACAACCGAAGCAACAGTCTTGATTCCCGCATCTGGGGCGCGCTTCCAAAAAAGAATATCACCGGTCGCGTTCTCGTCAGACTCTTCCCTTTCCAAGAGGCCGGATTATTCCCGGGAAAACAGACCCAATAAAAAAAGTAAATTGCCAATAAATTATAACTAAAAAACTTATGCCGAAAAAATCCACCACAAGCGTTAAGAAAGAAATTCCGACGAGTGTAAAAGGAATGAACGACATCATCGGAGACGAATACTATGCCTACAGCGGCTTCTACGAAAAAGCGTCTGAAATTGCCATGTACTACGGTTTTAAACCGATAGAAACTCCCATTCTTGAAAAAGAAGAAGTCTTCACTTCGGGTGTCGGGCAAGATACCGATTTGGTTGAAAAAGAAATGTATTCTCTCAAAACCAAAGGAGGCGATCATCTGGTCATGCGACCGGAAGGCACCGCCCCCATCATGCGCTCATATCTTGAACACGGCATGCAATCATGGTCACAGCCGGTTATGTTTTATTACAAAGGCCCCTTCTTCAGACACGAAAATCCTCAAAAAGGACGTACTCGTCAATTCCAATCTTTCGGTCTTGAAATTCTCGGTTCTCCAAAAAGCATTTCCGACGCAACTGTCATTCACACCACGATGATCATCCTGCAAGAAGCAGGACTCAAAAATCTCACGCTTCATATAAATAGTATTGGAGACAAAGAATGCCGTCCGAAATACATGCGCGAATTGGTCAGCTACTATAAAAAACACTTGAGCGAACTCTGTGTAGACTGCAAACGTCGCATCAAAGAAAATCCGCTTCGCCTTCTTGATTGCAAAAATGCAAAATGCCAGGAAGTAAAAGAATTTGCGCCGAACTCCATTGCCCACCTCTGCGACGATTGCCGAACGCACTTCAAAGAAGTTCTTGAATATCTTGAGTCATTGAACATTCCTTACAACATCAACAATAATCTCGTCCGCGGTCTTGATTATTATTCCCGCACCGTTTTTGAAATAACGGAAGACATTAAAGAGGAAGCTTCCGAAGAAATAAAATCTGAATCAAAAGAAGGAGAGGAGACCATCACAAAAGAAGCTCCCGTCAGAGGGCTTGCCATTTGCGGCGGCGGACGTTACGATTACCTCGCCAAAAACATGGGAAGCAGAAAGGAAGTTCCCGGTATCGGAGTTGGTATCGGAGTTGAACGCGTCTTCATGACCCAAAGCTACAAACGTCAGGATCCTCGCATCATCAAACACCCGAAAATATATTTCATTCAGCTCGGCACTCACGCAAAAATGAGAAGCCTCAACATCATTGAAATTCTTCGTACCGCTAAAGTGCCGATCATGCAGGCCCTCAACAAAGACAGTCTCGGAAGTCAGCTCGCCGCAGCCGAAAAACTGAAGATTCCGTACGCGATCATTTTCGGAGAAAAAGAATTCATTGATGATACGGTCATTATCCGCGACATGAACACCCGTTCCCAAGACACCGTAAAAATCACCGATTTGCAGAAATATCTGAAAACAATGAAATAGGCCGTAAAAACAACGTATAATCACCATTTATTCGCTTTACCATTGCAAAACACAGTTCTCTGTGATACTATATCCCCCATGACTATGATAGTAATAGAAGTAGAAAAAAACCAGAATGAGAACACGGTAAATCTTCTCCGCCGTTTTACGAAGAAGATGCGCGGTGCAAAAATTCTTAACGATGTTCGCGCAAATAAATACTCATTGCGCCCTGAGTCCAAGCTCCGCAAAAAACGCCGTGTGCTCAAAAGCATTGAGATAACCGCAAAGATGGAACGTCTCAAGAAGCTCGGAAAGATCATCGAGAAAAAATAATGAGTGAAGAAGGATTCCAAATCCGCATCAACACAAAAAGCAACCCGCCTATAAGCGGGTTGCCTTTTAGCGCTATCAAAGACGACGTCTTGGGAAAAAAGTACGACCTCTCTCTCGTTTTTATCGGAAGCACGCTCTCCCGCCGACTCAATCGCGAAATGAGAGGAAAAGACAAACCCGCCAACGTTCTCTCTTTCCCTCTCTCGGAAAAAAGCGGAGAAATTTTTATAGACGTCCCTCATGCAACCAGACAATCTCCTCAATTTGAAGAAACCCCCAAACAATTTATCGCTCATTTATTTATCCACGGTTTATACCATTTGAAAGGTTTGCCACACGGTGATACGATGGAAAGAGAAGAAGAAAAAACGAGAAAAAAATTCAGCGTCTAGTAATTACCCGAAACAAAGATAGCTTTAAAAAAAGAATTCATGCTTATGAATTCTTTTTTTGCAGTATAAACCACTTATCCACGTTTTCCACCATTTGATAGAAACGCGATATAGGAGTAAAATAAAAACAAGAGAAGAAAAAAGTTTTTCTCTTCTGAAAAACCTCATGCAAAGAAAAAGAGAAATCGTAACCGGTATTGATATCGGTACATATACCGTACGCGTGGTCATAGCAGAATGGAGCAAAGAAGCTCCTCTTCCTCGTATCATTGGCACGGGTTTTGCCGAATCGCGAGGTCTTCGCCATGGTTATATCGTCAATATCGCCGACACTGCAAAGAGTATTCGCATCGCTGTATCAAAAGCGGAAAAAGCCGCCGGCATAAAAGTGCGCCGAGCTTTCATTTCTGCGGGAGGAATAGGTTTGGATGGAATTACCGCAACGGGCAGTACGATGATAACCCGCGCAGACGGCGAAGTCACCAATCTTGATATTGAAAAAGCGATAGAATCCTGTGGCGCCGACGCGCAAGTTCTCCAAAACAAAAGGATTATACATTCCATACCGATAAGTTATCGCCTTGACGGAAAAGAAGTTCTCGGAAAACCTCAGAAAATGAAAGGAACGAAGCTTGAAGTAAAAGTTCTTCTCATTACCGCGCTCGCCCAGCATATCAACGACACGATTCTCGCCGTAGAAGAAGCGGGCATTCAGGTGGAAAATGTTTTTGCCTCTCCCGTCGCTGCCGGTTATGTTACCATTACTCGCCATCAGAAAACCGTAGGATGCGTCCTCGCCAATATCGGTGCCGAAACCGTATCTATTGTCGTATTTGAAAACAATATCCCTATTTCTCTCAAAGTCTTCCCTATCGGTTCCACTGACATCACCAGCGATATCGCTCTCGGTCTGCGTGTCTCTCTTGATGAAGCCGAAAATATAAAGCTAGGAAAGACGCAAGAAGGCGTTTCTCTTCCAAAGAAAAAAATAGAAGACATTATTACCGCGCGCCTTTCCGATATTTTTGAACTCATAGAAGCGCATCTCAAACAAATAGAACGCAACGGACTTCTTCCTGCCGGCGTTATTATTACCGGAGGAGGTTCTGCTACCCCCTACATCGCCGAATTCGCCAAAAACGCACTCCGCCTTCCTTCCCGCATCGGCTACCCCGCTTTCGGTTCTGATCCAGCAAAAAGCAACGGCGAACAAATCTTCAAAGGAGAAATCGTCAACATCCCCGCATGGACCGTCGCCTACGGCCTCTGTGTCCTCGGCTTCAGCTCCGAAAAAGGTTCCGGCGGAGATAAACCAAACTGGAAAGAGATCAAAGACAGAGTCTTCAACTTCTTTAAACAATTTTTGCCATAGTTTAAGCAAAAAGCAATAAGAAAAAAGCAAAAAGGAAGCGGCGGTCGCCCTTTTTGCTTTTTTCTTATTGCTTGTTGCTTGTTGCTTGTTGCTTTTTTATCGTATTGCAAGGGCAGTCCTTTCCCTGTCATTCCTCCGCCAGCTGGCGGATTCATTCCTCCTTAAGGACTGCCCTTGGGGCTATTTCGCCCTGTTTTCCCGCAAAAGGCAACGCAATCACCTTTGGGTCAACGTTTGCTTTTCAAACTATCCTTGGTATCATATACATGCTATTCACGCTAACTTATTACTAACACATCAGTATTTATGGGAAAAATAAATCCGGAAATTGAAGCATTCGCGCGCATTAAAGTCATCGGTATCGGAGGCGCAGGAAAAAATGCGGTCAACCACATGATAAATTCCAAAGTAAAAGGCGTGGAATTCATCGTCATGAATACTGATGCGCAGGATTTGCATCACTCGCTCGCTTCAAAAAAAGTTCACATCGGAAAAAATCTCACGAGAGGACTCGGAGCCGGAATGAATCCCGATATCGGCAAACGCGCCGCCGAAGAAACAAAAGAAGAAGTGCAGAGTGTCGTCAAAGGAGCAAACATGATTTTCGCAACTGCGGGAATGGGCGGAGGCACAGGAACAGGTGCAGCGCCAATCATTGCTCGTACCGCAAAAGAACTCGGCATTCTCACCATCGCTGTCGTCACCAAACCATTTTTCTTTGAAGGAGCGCAAAGAATGCGCATTGCCGAACAAGGCCTTGCCGAACTTCGAGGAGAAGTTGACGCCATGGTCGTTATTCCGAATGACCGTCTTCTCGGAACGATACAAAAAGAAACCACTCTCTCCAATGCCTTCGCTCTTTCCGACGAAGTTCTCCGCCAAGCGGTTGAAGGAATTTCCGACCTTATCACTATGCCGGGTATTATCAACGTAGACTTCGCCGACATCCGCGCCATTATGGAAAACGCCGGCCCGGCCCTTATGGGTATCGGTATGGGCACGGGAGACAAACGCGCCGCCGAAGCGGCGAGATGCGCCATCAATTCACCCCTTCTTGATATCTCCATCAACGGAGCGCGAGGAATTCTTTTTGCTGTTGCTGGAGGAGAAGACATGACCATGTTTGAAATCCAGGAAGCCGCTAAAGTCATTACCGAATCAATAGACAAAGACGCCAAGGTTATCTTCGGAGCCATCAAAGACGACAAACTCAAAAAAGGCGAACTCAAAGTTACCGTTATCGCGACAGGATTTCCTCAAGATTCAAACGGAAGACCTATTGCTTCCCCTATTAGAAGAGAAGAAACACCAAGGGAGGAAAAAAGAGATGAACCGATAGTGGAAAACAAAACTGCTCCTGTTAAAACCTACATAGAAGCAAAAACAGAAGAAAAACTCGCTCCGGCAAAAGAATACGGCGAGTCAAAAGAAGAACCAAAAAGAGGACGCATCTACAATAACCTCGGCTTCTCAGGACTCCGTGATCGCCACGAAAAAGAAGAAGAACCGATTCATATTGAAGTAAAGGAAGCCCCCGTACAAAATTCAAAACCGTCTTATGTTCCGCCCCTCCCCGAGATAATAGATGATGACGAGGAGGACAACGAATGGGGTGTCCCGGCATTTCTTCGAAGATCAAAGTTGAAATAAAAAAAATAGAAGGATAATAAAATAGCAAAATAGAAAAATTATTACCGGCGTAGTAATCTTTCTATTTTGCTATTTTATTATTTTTTCCTGATTCGGCTTTTTTTTCTTTTTATATTATAATTGACTTAACCTATTTATTTTTTAATTTTTCACCTCTATGTACGACCTCATTATCATCGGCGGCGGTCCCGCTGGCGCATCAGCGGCCATTTACGCAGCCCGCAAACAACTTAAAACACTGGTTATCGCCGGAGAATTCGCCGGACAGTCAGTCGTTTCCGAAGACATTCAAAACTGGATCGGAACCATTTCCATTTCAGGAAAAGCTCTTGCTGATAGTATGCACGCGCAGATGCTCGCCTACTCCCACGGATTCGTAGAAGAAAAAATCGGGCAGAAAGTTACTGCCGTCAAAAAACTTCCGGAAGGATTTTCCGTTGAAACCGATGACGGAAAAACATACACCGCAAAAACGGTATTCATCGGAGTTGGAAGCAGCCGCCGAAAACTCGCCGTTCCGGGAGCTGATCAATACGAACATAAAGGCATTACGTACTGTGCTTCATGCGACGGCCCTCTTTTTGAAGGACAAGATGTTATCGTCGTTGGAGGAGGAAATGCCGGTTTTGAAACCGCTTCCCAGCTTCTCGCTTACGCCAAAAGCGTTACCCTCATCAACAACGCCAAAGATTATTTCGCCGATCCCGTAACCATACAAAAAGTCCTCAATCATCCCAATATGAAAGGGATTACCGACGTTACACCGATAGAAGTGAAGGGCGATAAATTCGCGAATGTTTTAGTTTACAAAGACAACAAAACAGGAGAAATAACGGAACTCCCGACCGGAGGCATCTTCGTAGAAATCGGTTTAGCCCCCGCGACAGGCTTTCTCAAAGGAATCGTGGAAATGACCGAAGGCGGACAAATAAAAGTTGACCCGCGCAGCGGAAAGACCCTCACCCCCGGCATCTGGGCCGCCGGCGATTGCACTGACCTCCCTTATCATCAAAACAACATAGCCGTAGGCGATGCGGTCCGAGCCCTGGAAGACCTCTACATCTACCTCAAAACCAAATAAAAAAATCACTTGACGGTTTCACCGCCAAGTGACTTGACGAAAAGAGTATTCGCTATATAATCAAGCTCAGACAGCAACTCTGGACAAAGGAGCTTGAAAAATGAAAGTAAAATACAGAAAAAACGGAAAACGCGCTTTTCGCTGCATAAAAATACCAAAACAACTCATACCAGTAAAAGAAACTGTTACGACTGAAATCACGACGTTGCCGGCGGTGCCCTTCACGCCGAAAAAGAAAAAAAGTTTTTTCAGAACAAACATTCTTTTTTTCTTTCTGATAGCCCTTTTGCTTGTCATCACCTTCGGGACTTGCTTTTCTCCGAAGATGATACAACAGGAAAATCAGGCTTACGTCGCTTCGGTGGAAAAAGTCACCAAGGACATTGTCATGATTCCTTCAGGAAGATTGGTATTCTATGAAAATGCTTGGAAATTTCCAACAGTACGAGCCGTTATTATCGATGATTTCAGTTATGATCTCAAAGACGGCCGTTGTATTTCATTTCATAAAGTCTTCACTGACACAAAGTCAAAAGAATGTTTTGGTACCATAAACAGAACAGACGCCGAAAAAATAAATAACGTTCAAGAAGAACAATAAAAACAAACTCCGCGATAATTCGCGGAGTTTTTTGTGAGCAGTAGAGGAATTTCGCTCATTACATGAGCAGTACAGGTTTCACCACAAGAGTACTTCCATTTTAATAGTCGCTTTGCTCCTTTAAAATTAGGTCGCGTGTCTCGTTTCGCCGACCTTGGCTCACTACGACACTCTCAACCTCTTCGAATCCTCCCGCAAGTAAAGCGGTTCACTTGCTTACCGCCCACAAATAAAAAAGCCTCAACGGGCTTTTTTATTTGTGGGCGGTAGAGGATTCGAACCTCTGACATCTACAACGTCAATGTAGCGCTCTACCAACTGAGCTAACCGCCCTTATTCAATTGTACTCACTCGGCGTTATCAGCCAAAATTCTTTTGTAACCTTTCAAGAGGCTACACAGTTGATAGTATCATACCCACAGAGAAATTTCCAGAGGATTACAGTGAAAAGTCTCTTTACTCCAAACTATTGCATTTATAATATATCTATGGTATAATGAGAACAAGCTTAAAAAGCAAATAAACATACATCTTTATGCCAACACAGCAAAAAAAGACGAAGCATGTTCCCAACTCAAAAACAGGCGCGCCAAAAGACGTCGCAGACTTTCGCGGGTCATTCCCTTGGAGAATCTTTCGCATTATGTCCGAATTTGTTGACGGTTGGCAATTTCTTGCCGACTTTGACAAGACCGTAACTGTTTTCGGTTCTGCAAGAACAGGAGAAGATGATCGTTGGTACAAAGAAGCGCAAAAACTTGGAAAAATACTCGCCAAAGACGGTTATTCTATCGTCACCGGCGGTGGTCCCGGAATAATGGAAGCAGCAAACAGAGGCTCTTTTGAAAACGGGGGCGGATCCATCGGTTTGGACATCAAACTCCCCTTTGAACAGAAAGAAAATCCGTACGTCAGAAAAGGAGTTGGTTTCTACTACTTCTTTGTCAGAAAGGTTATGCTCGCTTACTCAGCCCGCGCCTATATCTATTTCCCGGGAGGATTCGGAACTTTGGACGAACTCTTTGAAATCGTCACTCTTATCCAAACCAAAAAAGTCACTCAGACTATTCCGGTCGTTCTCATCGGAAAAGAATTCTGGACCCCGATGCTTAAATGGATAAATGAAACAGTCATTGATAAATATCAAGCCGCCAGCGTTGAAGACAAAGCCATCTATCGGGTAGTAGATACTGCGGAAGAAGCTTACGAGATTATCAAAAAAGCTCCTGCTCGTCACGAATTTGAAGAGTACGTTACCACCCACAAATCACACGCTTAAAAGTTTACAAAAAAAAGAATAAACCCCGACCAAACAGCCGGGGCTTATTCTTGTCTAAAAATCCCCAACATATATTTCCGTTTACATGAATAATCCGATATAATCAGAGATACCGATTAAAAAATTCCGGAATCATGCAAACCATACTAAAAAAACATTTTGGATACGACGAATTTAGACCTCACCAAAAAGAAGTCATAGAACAGGTGCTTGCGGGTAAAGACTGCGTTGTCCTTATGCCGACGGGCGGAGGAAAATCATTGTGTTTTCAAATTCCCGCGCTCATGATGGACGGGCTCACTATCGTTGTTTCCCCTCTTATTTCTCTCATGAAAGACCAAGTGGATGCGCTTCAAATGAACGGCATCGCGGCCGATCTCTGGAACAGCACTCTTTCCCGCGACGAAGTCATTAGTGTGGCGCAGCGAGTAAAAAGCAGAGAGCTCAAGATTCTTTACGTTGCCCCCGAACGTTTCGCTGTCGCCGGTTTTGATACGTTCCTGCATACTTTAAAATTAAGTCTGATTGCCGTAGACGAAGCGCACTGCATTTCCGAATGGGGCCACGACTTCCGACCCGACTATCGCAATCTTAACCTCCTTCGCGCAAAATTCCCAAATGTTCCCGTTATCGCTCTCACCGCAACCGCCACCGAGAAAGTCCGCGAGGATATCATAAAACAATTGGATTTGAAAAAACCGCAGATATTCATTTCCAGTTTTAACCGCCCGAATTTATCCTACGAAGTTCTGCCAAAAAAAGATTCCTTGCGAACGGTTCTCTCGCTTTTAAAAGAATATCAAGACGAAAGCGCGATCATTTATTGCTTCTCCCGCAACGATACGGAAAAGCTCGTCGCCAATCTCAAAAAGAACGGCATAAAAGCCGCCCCGTATCATGCAGGACTGAACGCCGATATCCGAAAAGAAAATCAGGAAAAATTCATTCAGGACAAAGTAAACGTCATCGTCGCCACTATCGCTTTCGGTATGGGAATAGACAAACCCGACGTGCGTTTGGTTATCCATCACAGCATGCCGAAATCCGTTGAAGGATACTATCAGGAAACGGGACGTGCCGGCCGCGATGGATTGCCTGCCCGATGCGTTCTCCTTTTTTCCTACGCCGACAAATTTAAACACGACTATTTCATTCGTGCCATGCACGGAGCCGAACAGTGCTCGGCGCAAGAAAAACTGGAACACGTCATTTCTTACGGAAATCATGCCGGTTGCCGACGCCGTTTTTTGCTCCGGTATTTTGACGAAAACTACGAACCCGATAATTGTGAAAACTGTGATGGATGCATCGGAAGAACATTCACGGAAATTTTTGAAGACGATGCGCCGATCAAAATGAAAAAACGTCCGACCGCCCCGGATGTTGAGTACGATACCGCACTCTTTGATGAACTCCGCGCTGTTAGAAAACAACAAGCGGAAAACCTCGGCGTTCCGCCCTACATTGTTTTCGGCGATAAAACTCTCCGTGAGATGGCAATCCATTATCCTCAAACCGAAACCGCCTTTTTAGAGATTAGCGGAGTCGGCCATCAAAAACTGGAACAATTTGGTGAACCGTTTATTTCCGCCATCTGCCAATACGTTGAGTCGCACGATATTCATACTAACCACAACCCTGTCCCGACCGTCGCAAAAAAAGCCAAACCCATCTACGAAGGTTCAACCTTTGACGAAACCAAAAAATTCCTCAAACAAAAAATCGGAATAAACGCCATCGCCGAAATCCGAGGACTCGCACCCGCCACCATCATCAATCACGCAGAAAAACTTTCCACGGAAGACCCAACGCTGGATATTTCCTACCTCAAACCCGAACCGGAGCGATTCGCAAAAATCGCTGAAGCCTTCCAAAAAACCTCCAATTCCGCTCTCTCCCCTGTCCGAGAAATTTTAGGCGAAGAATACTCCTTTGACGAGATACGCCTCGCCAGAATCTTTTTGGATCAATAAAAAACCTTCAACGTTTAGATATTGAAGGTCTTTAATCGCATTGCAAGGTCTTTCCTTAAGGAGGAAGGGAAAGTATGAAAACCGTAGGTTTTCATCATGCGTAGCGACCCGCGGGAGCGTCGTGAAAAATTGACTGCCCTTAGGGCTATTAAACTCTGTTAGCATCTTCGTTGCCGGAGCGGGTTTGTAACCCGCTCCGGAACATTTGTATAACCAAACAAACTTAAAACTTTTTACTTTACCGTCCATCCGCCATCAACCACGAGCACTTGCCCGGTAATATAGTCCGCTTTGTCCGA
This sequence comes from Candidatus Parcubacteria bacterium, assembly GCA_026395595.1. Lineage (GTDB taxonomy): Bacteria > Patescibacteriota > Minisyncoccia > Phycocordibacterales > CAIJYI01 > CAIJYI01. The sequence continues at coordinate 19,345 of JAPLYL010000005.1, forward strand.
AGCCAAAAACACGACCGCATTCGCGATATCCTCCGGCTGTCCGTATCTTTTTGCCGGTATGCCCGCAATCATTTGCTGTTTCGTTTCCTCCGCCATCGCTCCTGAAGCTCCAGGGGTTTCAATCGCGCCCGGAGCAACCGCATTCACATTTATCTTTCTCGGCGCCAATTCCAAAGCCAGCGCGCGAACCATACCGTTTATTCCTCCCTTGGAAGCGCAATAATGAACGAGTCCTTCAAATCCGACGACAGAAGCGATAGAAGAAATGTTTACGATCTTTCCTCCCGATTGCATCACCTTTGCCGATGCTTGAGACGTAAGAAAAATACTTTTCAAATTGACATTCATCACTTTATCCCAATCGCTTTCCGTCATCTTTTCAAAAGGAACAAAAGGATAAATGCCCGCGTTGTTCACCAAAATATCCAGCTTCCCGAACTCCTTCATCGTCCCCGCAATCAAAGCGTCAACCTCCTCTTTTTTGGAAACGTCGCATTTTATTCCAATTGCTTTCACCCCTTCACTTTTTAATTTTTCCGCGACCACATCGCAATCGTTCTGATCAATATCGCTCACCACGACATTACACCCTTCTTTTGCGAGCGCCAAAGCAATCCCCAACCCAATCCCCTGTCTCCCTCCGGTAACAATAGCCACTTTATCTTTTAACATCATGTTTGTATGGTATTAGTAATAATTCCCCTTCATTATATCACGAAGAAAAATCAAAACAAAAAACCGCCCATGCGGTTTTTTGTAATGTGATTCGTCTCGAGATAGTAGCAACTTCAATTTTTATATTATTTACTCTTTATTCGTTATTTTCCCTCAAACTGTGTCTGAATTTTTCGTCGGATTTCGTCCATTTGCTCCTCTTCCATTGTTTGTGTTTTTTGTCGAATTGATTCAATTTCCATTTTTCTTCGTTCTTCCCTGAGATTTTCAAGCTGTTTTTGCGTCTCAGCTCCATTATCCAACATTTTTTGAATTTTTTGTGAATTTTGAAGTATTTGTTCTGAGAGAGATTTTATTTCCTCAGATGATTTTCCTTGGAAAAAATTCATTTTTACCAAACCAGCTTCATTCACACCTTCTTCTCTCGCTGTTTTTATTATTGTTTCAAAGTCGGCACTCCCTCCAAGTTTGTCAATCATTTTAATCATATAAGCGGCAACTTTTTCATATTCTATTGCATTTGACAAATCTTCCGCCTTGTTTGAATAGGTACTCTGCTTTTCTTTTTCGGTTTGAGATATTTCTTGTGCCCCGTCAATCTCCGCAATCTTGTTTTGAATAAGCGGGTCCGGATTTTCTTGAGATTCAATTACTTTTTTGATTTCAACGATCCTTTCTTCCAGACTAAGATTCCTTTTGTTTGATAACGCTTCTTCCTGTGTTACTTTATTGAAATCGTCACTGAGAAGATCAATAATTTCTCCATTTGGTTGAATATTGTATACAGGAAGACCGAACTCTTTCCCAATATCAAAAGCCTGCTTCATTGCTTCCTTTGCGTTGGAAAAACCGGATAGACGTGTGGTATCAATAAAAACTCCGGCAACCTTTGGTTTTTCAACGACTATCTCGTTCCATTCTCCAACTTGTATATCCCAATCACCGCGTTCTCTTTTTAACGCTTTCTCCGTGTTTTTCTCTATATTTTCTTGGACTGATGACTTTAAATTTTTATCATATGTTGAACGGCGAATAAAAGGATTATCAGCGTAGGTTCCCGCGTCTGATCCGTATGCGCTCAAAACAGTTCCTTCTCCGACAATTAAGCCTATTGGGGTAAACGTTTTTGATTCCGTATCTTCTCCAGAGAGATTGACGGTTGAAACCGATATTGTCGGTTCAACACCCATAACCATTCTTGCTCTATCCATTGCTGTGACCTTTATTTTTCCAAAGTTTGCCGTGTCAGAGTCATACTGTAAGGTATGCAGAAATATCACATTTTTTTCTTGAGAAAGAGAGTTAATATCTCTTTCTTTACTTTTTTCTTGTTCAAATTTTTCTTTTATTCCAGATTGTTCTTCATAAAATTTACGGAGTTCGTTTTTTGCTTCGTCCGCCTCGTTCTCGTCAAGCACTACCTCGCCGAATTCATTGATTATTTCTTTTTTCTCTGCAATGTTTTTTTGAAGATTCTCAGATTTGATTTCCAGATCGGAAAGTCCCGGCTCTCCCGGCAACTCTTTTTTGATGCCAAAAAAGTTCGCAATTTTATACGTTATTTTATTTTTTTCTTTTTCAAGTTCTCCTTGTTTTACCTCTATGTTTTTTTGTATTTCGCCGGCTGAATTTTCAAGGTTGGCAATTTCAATTTCTGTTGCTTCTTTTTTTGTCGTATTTTCTAAATTTTGGTTTGCGATGGAAGCTTTTTTCTCCCGTACGCTTGCACGTATTTCTCTAATTTTTTCAGCCATTTGGTCACGCCAGAAACCTGAGTATTTCTTGGTGAAATCATACGCCTCTTCTTTAGGTGTCGGGGGGATATCTTCTTTTTTAGAAATAGCATTGATTTCTTCTTCGCTGAGTTCTGTTGAAATTCCGGATTGTTCATTCTCTTTTGTTTGGATAGCGGTTTCAGATTCTTCTTTCTTGCTCTCAGCGAGTTTTTTCCACTGAGAAAAAGAGTATTCTGAAGACCCCCAATTTTCTTTATTGTTTAGCGCAGGAACTCCGATACTGACATCTTGTTCTACCGCGTTATTAACAAGTTCGCTACGAATTTTTTCAGTAGCGGGCGAGGCGAATATCTTTCCGTTTTCATCTGAAAAAACAATAACCCCATTTGTTTCATTCCATGTGTTCGGTTGCATATGCATATTCTCCGTTGATTGGCCGATAATTTGCAACTGTCCAATATCCATCGCATTTTCTTTTAGTTTATTTAAAACAGCAGCGGATGTGTTTTCTCGTTGAGGGAATAATTCTTTCATAATGAAATTATATTAATTCTTTGTTCTCCTTCATTATATCTTTTTTAATTATTTTTGAAAAAGAAAAAACCTATTGAACCGGACCCCAAAAAGTGGACCCGAAAGTGTCCACTTTTTGGGGTCCGGTTCAGCCTGGTAGTTTTTGTACATGAGGTGACGATTGGCGGAACTTTGAACCAACAAGTAGGTTAAATTCCACCAAGCTTAATAAAAGTATACAAAAACTGAGGAAAATCTACAGAGAAAATCCTGCGTATTTTGAAATTTCGGAGTTTGCACAGAAAACCTACTAAACATCAAAGCGTCCGACCGAACCGACAATTTTTCTCTGTCCTATTATATTATACAACAAACTTTCCGTTATTATCCGCTACAATCGGCTACACACCTTGAACCTTTTTATTTTTTAACTTCCGAACAAGGAAAAAAGCTAAAACAAAAAAGACTTCCCATATAGCAGCAGATAAAATTATCCCGCTTGTCGTGGGTAGTGACCAATAAGCAGTTACATACATACCTAATCCTTTAAGCAGAGGAGTAAATGGTAGAGTAGGTAAAATTACCGACATGGCTAAAATTTCTGATAGCGTTCTGACTACGCTCGGCAATTGCATGTCGAAATTGTTTAGAAGGAATGAAGCTAGGAAAGTTAAGCACATGTAGATTGGAAAAGCTATAGCTAGAAATCTAAAAAATTTCATATTTTGTGATTAATTTAGTTAATGATTTTATTTTAGCATATTTTATACAACTGACCTTCGGTTCGAATCCCTTGCAGGTAAGCATATTTTATCAAATTTTGTTTTTAAAATGTGCCGTAAAATAAGGATTTTTACTTGCTCATTTTTCAAAACCATTGGCGGAGAGGAAGAGATTTGAACTCTTGAGGCAGTTTCCCGCCTGCCGGTTTTCGAAACCGGTGCCTTAGACCAACTCAGCCACCTCTCCAAGATTATTTGAGATAATCCACAATATAATAGCATACCCCCTTTGATTTTTCCAGACAAATATGATATATTCTAACCATAGCCAACAGGCCCTATCGTCTAACGGTTAGGACGGAAGCTTTTCAAGCTTTAAATCAGAGTTCGATTCTCTGTAGGGTCACAGCAGAAAACACCGCTTTAATAGGCGGTGTTTTTTGTGGTTTGTAAGGCTCTAAAAATGTTTTCAGAACCAAAAAAAAACGAGCGAGCTTGACAAATTTTTATTTTTAGTTTAGTATAAAAACTGCATCTAATTCGGATGGAATTATGGGGTGGATACCCCAAGGGGCAAACAAATGATTAAGTTCTTTAAAAACGCGAAAACTAATCAAGATAAAGATTTCGATGACTGGAAACAGCAAAAAAATGCCGTTGCCAAAGGGCTATTGCGAGACTTTCCTTGGCTCTGGGCTATTAGAAACCATCATTCTTGGGATGACGGTGAGTACACCAAGGTTAATCAAAATATGGAAGACCTCAAATCGGTTCTTAGACAATCATCAGACAACTCCAGATTCTCCGTTTGGGGAATAACAAGTCAGGCGTGTGGAGTCTTCAATGTGAGAGCAACATGCTTTAACCGTTCAGAAGGAAGTATGTGGGCTGAGGCTATCATGCAACAAAATGAATTGTTATCGGATATTCTTTATCTGGTTATTGTTGATCCACTATGGGGAGAATCACACCCAACTCGTCGTATCACTATTTTTCGTCACACTGAAAAAAAACGATTGAACGAATTGATTGAACATGTGTGTCAACTTCATGGTAGTAATGCTCATTGGCTAATTTCCTTAGGCGAATAATTAAATTACACAACCGCTAAACAGGAAACTGTTTAGCGGTTTCTTGTTTTTAGGCAATATCACAACACTACATGGACATAATAAACCTCTTCATTGTGCTACTGCAAATTGACTCAGGGTCAAAAGACTAACAGGTTTTTCAAAACAGCGACTCGGAGTACCGAACCGCTGTTTTATTTGACACCATATATAAAAAACGAGAATGTTTCTATGGCACTTTTCATACAACTCCGTTGCGGAACAAGTTCTGAAAGCCACGCAATGGGGTCACAACAAAAAGCACCGCTTTAATGGGCGGTGTTTTTTTGTGGGAAAGTTGCAAAGTAAATTTAAAACAGGTTTTCTAAATCTTTCAACTTTAGTTCTTTAAAATTTGAAAAAATATAATCAGCCTCAAAAAAATCTTCTTTAGGATGATTTTCTGTTACAAATGCAACGGATTTCATGTTTGCATTATTTGCAGCCTCAATCCCGTTCACGGCATCCTCAATAACGACACAATCCTTAGGTGATACACTAATCCTTTTTGCGGCCTCTAGAAAGACTTCTGGGTTCGGTTTATGACTATTAACATCATCGGCTGTTACCAAAGCATCTAATTGGTCAAAAATCCCAAGTAATTTTAAGAAAATTTCAGCTCTATACTTAAAACTCGACGTCGCTACGGCAATTTTCATTCCTTTATCTTTGGCTTCTTTAATTAAATTTAAAACTGTGATATCTGGTACTAATCTTTCTTTTAATAGTTCCAACTGATAAGAGAAAGCCTCCTTTGAAAATTGATCTATGTCTAAATCTTTTGGGATATTTGGATACTCTTCTTTCCACATCTCTAACTGGTCTCTTAATGAGCGGCCTAAATATTTTTTCTTATCCTTCGAACCTATTTCGACGTTGTATTTTTCCAAAGCCATATTAAATGACCTAGAGATTACCCCTTCTGATTTTATCAGTACTCCGTCCATATCAAAAATAATTGCTTTTAGCATAGTATATACTTTATATCATAAAATATGATTATACTCTATTTTATGCGTAGTTTAAACTAAAAACGGGTAACTTTTGAATCGCAAATTTAATATCATTTCGATTCAGTTCTGAAAGCCATGCTATGGGGTCACACTAAAAAATCACTTGGAGGCTTCGCCTCCAAGTGATTTTGTTTTACTACTGCGGTTTTACACTTGAGTGGTGATGGGCAATCTTCCATTCACCGTTCTCATCTTGCGTCCAGAGAAACGTAAATCTTGCTTCAACGGTTTTTCGTTCGCCGTCTTGGTCAACCGTAAAGTCGTACATTCCCGAGTGCAAATAGCTGTTCGGAGAAAGCGTTTGGACTTTTTCTTTCACCACTTTCCCTTCGGGGTTTTTCTGCAAAAAATGTTCAAAATACCCTTCCGTTTCTTCCTGTCCGAATTTGAAATCGGGTGAAAGCGTCGGCAAGAACGTCGCGTCTTCCGTGTACATCTCCGCCACTTTTTTCGGATCTCGGCTCAAAAGCGCTTCGTTCCAGCGATTAAAATTTTCGGAAACAACTTTTTGTTCTATCGTATTTTGTTGCATAAGCATTTCTTCTTTTTGTTCAGACATGAATAAAAATTTACATAATAAAGATTTTTTACCAGTCTTTATCTTAACACTTTTTCATATTGTGTCAAACTCTCATCTATGGTATCATAATTCGCACGTATGGATGAAGAATTATACAAAGAAAATATCCTTGACCGGTACAAAAACCCGCGCAACAAAAAGGCTCCCGAAAAATACGATATTCACGAAGGAGGCGCCAATGCGAGCTGCGGGGACGCGTTGGTCGTATTCCTTTCTTTTGACGAGAACGGGGTTATTACTCAAGCCCACTGGGATGGCGAAGGATGCGCGGTAAGCCAAGCGGCCGCCGACATGCTTATGGAAAAACTTATCGGAAAAACCATGGAGCAAGTCGGTCTGATCGGAGAACAAGATATTCGGGATATGCTTGGCATTTCTATCGGCCCTTCCCGCGAAAAGTGCGCTTTCTTGCCGATGAATACCCTCCGAAGATGGCTCGGTGAACCGCAATTTGGACCACTCTAAAAGAAAAAAAAGAAATAAGCAAAAAGGAAAAAAGGACGGCAAAAAAAATAGTAAAATAGAAAAATAGCAAATAATAAAATGAAACTGGAAATTAAAAATCTTTCCGTAACAGCCGAAGAGAAGAACGTCGTGAACGATGTTTCTTTTACTATGAAATCGGGTGAAGTACATATCCTTATGGGTTCCAACGGTTCAGGAAAAAGTTCCCTCGTGAACGCGCTCATGGGTCATGCGAAATACAAAATCACGAGCGGAAATATCATTCTGGACGAAGAAGACATCACTTCCCTTTCCACCGACAAAAAAGCAAAAAAAGGATTGTTTCTTTCTCTCCAGCACCTCCCCGAAATTGACGGCGTTTCTTTCACCAATTTCCTTTACCGCGCCTACAAAGAAATGAAAGGAAAGGATATCACTCTTTTGGAATTCAATACGTTCGTAAAAGAAGAAGCGGCAAAATACGGACTGGAACCGACTTTTCTCAGACGAAGCGTAAACGCGGGCCTTTCCGGAGGAGAAAAGAAACAGAGTGAAGCCTTTCAACTGGCTTTCTTTGAACCCGCTTTTGCTTTCTTGGATGAAATCGATTCAGGCGTAGATATTGATGCCGTAGAAAAAATCTTCAGTGTTATCCGCACTCTGAAAGAAAAAGGAACGAGCTTCCTCCTTATCACTCACTATGGAAAGATACTGGAAAAAATAACTCCCGATTTTGTTCACATCATGAAAGACGGAAAAATCATCAAAAGCGGAGGACCAGAACTCGCCGAAGAAATTTCAGCGCACGGTTTTAACAACAACTAATATGCTTGCAGAAAAAAACATTTTGGAATCTCTCCGCAAAGTCAAAGACCCGGAAATAAATCTTGATATCGTAGAACTCGGACTCATCCGCAAAATCACTCTTGATGAAGAAGGCGTGGAAATTCTCATGACCCTAACTTCCCCTTTCTGTCCGTTCGCTGATACTCTCATCGGACAGGTAGAAAAAGAAGTGGGAAAGTTAGACGGCGCCGGACTCGTGCGGGTGGAAATAACGTTTGACCCGCCATGGGAACCGACACTCGAATTGAAAGAAAAACTCGGACTCTAAAAAAAGAAAATCCCGCTACGGCATGCCGCAGCGGGATTTGTACGTTATAAGGTCATACGAAAGACTAAAGGTAAAAAAACAAAGTCGTCATCATCATAAAGTACATCGTCGTAATCATAATCAGGCAGATATTCAACCATCCAATCCCTGTCATCGCAATCATAGTCACTGCCGTCATCTGGATCATCTTCAACCCAACTCCAACCGCCCCAATAACCATTACAATCACAACCGTCCCATGGGTCAAAGTAGTATTCCCCTTCCCGTGATTCCCACGAATAATCCCACCACTCCCAATTTTCTTCGGTGTCTTCCGTTGACCATCGCAAAGCGATTTCCTTATCAACAATAACAGAATCCGCTTCATTTGGCAGAAGCGTTGCCCTAAAACCTTGTATGCTCACGGTAATACCCTCTTTTGAGTGTATGAAAACAACAACCAAACCGGAATCTAGTATAGCATAATGTAGATATAATGTCAACAAATTTTTGTTTTTCAAACCCTCTTTTCCTTTTCACAAAAACGAATATGTGGTATAGTAGAGACAAGAGATAAAATCTCTTTTTTATGACAAAAGATCAACAAGACTCAATAGCAAATTCAAACGTCGGAACAAGAGACTTATACCGATATTCAAAAGAATTGAATACCAGTTACATTGATGTTGAAATAGATTTTTATCGCGAACTCTACAACGAATGGGATTTCTCCCCTATCACCAATCGCGATCTGGATGAAGAACTTTTTGAGTTCTTGGAATCCTGCGTGGCGGAAATAAATCGCAGACACAAAGTATCTATCGTTTTCCATATTCCTGAAAGCCTCAAAGACCACGAAAAGGAAGAAAAAAGCATTCAAGGTTTTACCAACTACTTCAATTACGAGATCAGAAAACAGAATAATAAAATCCGTGCGATAACAAAGAATGCTCTCGTTTCCGGCTTATACGGTTTGATGTTCCTCTTCGCGGGTACATGGTCAATCAATTTTGTAGATACCCATGAACAATTTTCCAACCTCGCCTTTTTAACGGAAGGAATTCTCATCGGCGGATGGGTGCTCGTCTGGGAACTGGTTCATACCGTGTTCTTTGAATCAAAAGATTTGTTCCACCAAAAATGGATATTGGAACGCCTCCGCGATGCTAAGATAGAATTTGAATACACGGACAAACCGACCTCTTACTAAACCGCCATCAAAAAATATCGCCTTTCCGCATTTACGGAAAGGCGATATTTCTGATATACTAAGCGTATTATTTAGGCATAAATCATATCTATGACGATACAAGAACAAATACGAGAAGAGATAAAAAAAGCGATGTTTGCCAAAGACCAGCTTCGGCTTGAAACCATGCGCGGTCTTCTCGCCGCTTTTACCAACGAACTGGTCGCGACCAAACGCACTCCGCAAGAACCGCTCCCTGATGAAGATGCGCTCAAAGTCATTAAGCGCGCATCCAACCAAAGGAAGGATTCCATAGACCAATTTGAAAAAGGCGGACGAAAAGAACTCGCCGACAAAGAACGTGCGGAACTGGCCATCATAGAAACCTTCCTCCCAAAGATGATGAGCAAAGACGAAATCCGAAAAATAGCCGAAGCTAAAAAAGCGGAACTCGGAGTGAACGACAAATCCAAGATGGGCGTATTCATGGGCACGGTTATGAAAGAACTCAAAGGAAGAGCCGATGGAACAGATGTAAAAGAAGTCGTGGAAAGCTTATTTATTTAAACCTTTACAAAAACTAATTTGTATTGTAAACTAAAAGCAAACACAAATTGATTTTTGACACATAAAAGGAGAACTTTATGGAAAAAACATCATCATTAGACAGGGTCGTCGGAAAAGTTTCAGAGGAAGAAAAAACAAATATCTTTGCCAAATTCAAAACAAGATTTGAAACAACCGATATTCCAAAGCTGAAAGAATTGGAAAGAGAGAAAACCCCCAAAGAACAACAAATACTTCATGAAATAAATGAAGCAACAAATGCGATCCGCAGGAAATTCGGTCTGGAAGATTTTAACATTCCTGAAGAGATCATGCACATTATCCCCAAAGAAAACTGGGCGACGGAAGGCGAAACCGCCGTATCTCTCCCAGAACTACAACGTGTTTTGCTTCGCGAAAGAGATCGCGATATTCACTTTGCCGAGAGCGCTTTTCATGAAGCGGTTCACTTCAAATCATACAATGCCGTTCAAAAACTGACCGACTGTGATGAAGTTGTGAGTTATCGCCACGGTCTGCGTATATGGCCCCGTTCCAAAGAAAAAAGAAATTCCCTTCCGAACGGCGACCCGTTGAGTTATTTTACCGACCTGAACGAAGCGGTAACGGAAGAGCTCACCAGACAATACATCATGATCCAAAAAGAGAATCCACTCTACAAAAAAGATTTTGATGAAACGAAAGAGTTAAAAGAAGAAGCGTTAAAAAAGGGACAGTATAAACTTCTACTGGATCAGGAAATTTTTTCTCTGTTCAAAGACCCCGGCGATGAAACAATACGATATGCGAAATTTGCCTACCCAGCAGAACGTTTCTCTCTCTTCCAGATCAGAAACGACCTCTTCCAAAAAAATCGTGATATTTTCAAAACCTCGGAAGAAGTCCTTGATGTTTTCGCCAGAGCGATGTTCACGGGAAATATGATGGAACTTTCGCACCTCATGGAAAAGACCTTCGGCAAAGGAACCATGCGAGCCGTCGGAACGCCGTAAAATACCACTCAATGTAAAAGCAAACGCATCCCTAATAGGGATGCGTTTTTTTGTAAAAACAATGTCTTTACAAAATCAGATTTGCGTTATAGTCTAAAAACAGATAGGTATTGATTTTCACGTAAACTCGCCTACGCCAACCCTCCTTTGCTAAAGTTACGGCAGAGCAAGAGGCTACGGCGAAGCGAAGAAGGAGGTTCTAATGAATACCGCGCTGTTTTTCTCTCTCCTCTCCGGAGTTCTTATTTTGTTCGGGTATATCATCTATAACCGCGGGATATTTCTTGGGACATGCCGTCCTAATGCCGTCTCTTGGGCGGTGTGGACGATGACATCAATTCTCAACTTGATGAGTTATTTCGTCATAACAGATGACATTCTCAAAGTTGGCATGTCTGCGGTCTCCACCCTCGCTTGTCTTCTTACTTTTATTTTCTTACTCGGCAAAAAAAGCTACGGACCATTATCCCTCGTTGAGAAAATAACAATCGGTATCGGGATTATCTCCGCTTTCGCCTGGTGGCAATTTCATTCCGCCGTATCAGGAAACTTGATACTGCAATTCGCTATTATCGCCGGTTTTATTTCCACATATCGGAGTATCTGGAAAAACCCGTCAGGAGAAAGCCTTCTCTCTTGGACGCTATTCACCCTCGCTTATGCTTCTCTGGCGACTACGGTCGTTCTTTGCGGGAACGAAAGTTTACCTGAACTGATATATCCCTTCTTGGGTCTGTTCCTGCACTTCACTTCGGCTTTTCTTATCATAATGAGAAGAAGGTCCCATAAGGCTTGACATTATTAAGAAAGTAGCGTATAATAGATATTAGGTTCATCACAGACCTCCCTCAAACAAACCAATAGAAGGTTATAGTATGAAAGGAAGAGACAAGCAAGGCCGAGAAAAAGGCAAAAAGCCACTTTTGACACCGGAAGAAAAACGTCGTCAAAAACGCGAACGTAAGCAAGAAAAAACTACTGGCGAACGTTTTAAAGAACAAATGGGTCACTAGACCCCCAAAGCCCCACTCTGTGGGGCTTTTTTTATGGGAGAATGACCGATGGATCTTCTGCTGAATACTTCCCTATCTGAATACGTCGCAACCCAAAAAGCATCGCAGGGACACCAAGGCGACTCCCTAATTCCTCCGCAAGTGTGCGGATATACGAACCGCTTGTTACTTCCATCTTTACTTTTATGGTCAAATTTTCACCGTTCCTCTCTATTTCCAAAAGTTCGGCGGATACTACTTCCATCTCTTTTATAGGAGGAGCCGTGTTCATTTCTTTTTCCGTCAATTCCTTTCCCGCTTCTTTTTTTCGTGCAATAGAGTACAGAGTTTTGCCACCAACTTTTATAGCGGAATACATCGGCACAGCAAGCAAATGTTTCCCTGTAAAACCGACAACAACAGACCGTATCATTTCATCAGTAATATGTTCGGTGTCTTTTTCTTCCAAAATTTTTCCTTCCCTATCGCCCGTCTCCGATTTGTTCCCCAGTAGAATATCCGCAACATATATTTTCGGCAACTTCAAAAACTCCGACATTTTTTTCGTCCCTTCATTCACCCCGATAATCATAAGCCCCGAAGCCAGCGGATCAAGCGTCCCCGCGTGTCCCATTTTCCAAATCCCCATTTTTTTCCGCAAAAGCCGAATAACATCAAAAGAGGTGATGCCAGTAGGCTTATCAACTAACAAGATATTTTCAAGTAATGTATTGTCCATTGCTTTATACTATACAAAAATAGGAAAATAGAAAGATTAAAGACAGGAACGCGTATTTCCTCACGCCTTATAAAATACCTCTATATTTATTGCCGGACCGAGGTTGTACCTCGGTACGAAACATTTGTGTGACAAAATAAATTTTAATTTTTAAGCTGAACTTTATTGTGTTATCCAAATGTTTCGGTTCGGAGCACAACTCCGAACCGGCGACAGAGGTGTGATTAGTTAAAAGAAAACCTGCCAATCTTTCTATTCATCTAAATACTGAAATTTCCGATGGAATACAAATCTTCCTCTTCTTCCTCCTCTTTTCTCAATTCTTCCGGCGATTTGTCATTCATGGCGAGCTTTTCTTCCTCGGCGGATTCTTCGGCAATTTTCATGGCGAGCGCTTCGGCTTTGGCGAGTTCTTTATCATCCCTTTCTTTCTGCAAATCGGAAACCGCTTCTTCCACCGTCACCTGTACATGAACAACCGGTTCTTTCGGAGGGGCATTTTTTTGGTTCTCAATGAATTTATCCATGAGCTCCGTTCCGCTTCTCGCTTTCGTTTGTTGCATCAATTCCAAAATTCCACGAAGGTCATCATTGGAAAAGAAATCAATGACCATTTTTCCGCCGTCGTCTTTTTTCTCAATGCGCACGCGCGTACCAAGACGCTCGGTAAATTTCGTTTCAAGGTCGGCAATTTCAGGGTCTTGGAAAAGCGATTTTTTACGGACTCTATCGTAAGCGATTCGGCGAGCGATTCCTTCGGTTTCGCGAACAGTCAGTTTTTTGTAGAGTATTTCTTTAAACAAAACGAGCTGTTCTTCCGGCCGGTCGGCAAGCATGAGTATCGGGCGGGAATGTCCTTCCGAGATTTTTCCGACCGCAATCGCATCCAAAATATCTTGAGGCAAAGCAAGCAATCTGATGGTGTTGGAGACATACTCGCGGCTTCTTCCGACCCGTTTCCCGATATCCGTATGTTTCAATCCAAACTCGCTGGCTAACTGCCCGAAAGCGCGCGCACGGTCAACCGGGTTCAGGTCCTCTCTCTGAAGATTCTCAATGATAGCCAATTCCAATTTGACGCGGTTATCGTCCTCGCCGGTTCGTATCACCGTCGGCACTTGTTTGACTCCCGCCAGCTTTGAAGCGCGCAGACGGCGTTCTCCCGAGATGAGTTCGTATTCAACCCCCATTCCTCCTTCTTCCTTCTCAAACTCTTTACGCGTCACCACAAGTGGTTGCAACACCCCATACTGCCGTATGGAATCAGCCAATTCGCGCAATCGCGACTCGTCAAATTCCCTTCTTGGCTGGTAAGGATTCGGCTTTATTTTCTCCACCTCAATCCAGAAGATAGAATCGTAGATTTTCGGCTTAGCGTCATCATTGATGTTTTCCTGTGTCATGCCTCTATCTTATCACGAGAAAGCACCGCGAGCAAAATGGGGATTATTGTAAAAAAAAGTCTCGTTCCTTTCAGAACAAGACTTTAAACGCGACTGCGTCTTTAAAAATTTCCGTATTCCGCCCAAGCACGTTCTTCATCGTATTGCTTATCCACAAAAGAATGTTCTTCCCATGCCAGTTCTACTTCTGTTTCCTTGTCGTAGCCGACAAGACCCCCTATCCCCCATTCTTCGGGAATTGGATCGCCCGCGGAATAGCCATACAGCCAGTCGGGAACTTCTTGAAAAAGCCAAGCTTGATTTTCCCGATCAAAATAAGCTGTCCCGCCGCCTTGTGTTGCATAAAATGCTTTCATGTCATCTCCCCGGTTGATGTAATTTCTGTGCTTTATTATACACAAAGATATGATAAATGTCAAGGACAGACAAGCAAATCAAAACGGCGATTGATTTTTTCGCAAAAACACGATATTATATGCTGGTAAGCCGGAGTGATGAAATTGGTAACCATGCACGACTCAAAATCGTGTGCCGTAAGGCTTGGGAGTTCAAGTCTCCCCTCCGGCACAAGAAAACACACCCTTTGGGTGTTTTTTTGTGCCGGAAAAAAAAAGCAAACTGCTTTGCTTTTTGCGGGAGACTTGAAGGTCGGAGTCATGTCCCTGCAGGGACAGACGAGACGGGGTCGCGGAAAATTTTGTCGGGACAAAATATTTATCTGTGACCAAGTCTCCCCTCCGGCACAAAGAAAAATCGCCCCAACGGGCGATTTTTTACTCTCTATTTCGTAACAAAAACTTGCGATGCCGGCTTTCCATTTTCCATAACCAAAATATCCGTCTTCGTACTGAATTGATGGTCTCCATTATCAACATAGAGCACCGTGTAGTACTTCCCCCCTGACTGAGTATTGCGAAGAAGTTCTACCGAAACATTCTCATTCGTTCCCGTCGGGAACCATGCTGCTCCGAGAATCCTTCCGAATTCCCCCTCCTCATCTTCGCGTATCGCCACCCAGCCGTCTTTCACGATCTTTACCTTTGAGAGAGCAACTGAGCTTCCAGCCGCCTGTCCCGAAACCGAGACAAAATTTCCTTCTGTTTTTTTCTGCGCAACAACAGGGGTTTCTTTTTTAGGAACGACCTTTACCGGAACAGGAATCTCTTTTTTCACGGCAATAACTTTTTTCACAGGAGCAGGGGTTTCTTTTTTAACCGCAACAACTTTCTTCACCGGCGTCACGGTTTTTTTCACAATCTTTTCGGTTGTCGCCGAAGTAACGGCAGCGGCCAGGGTCGTTGTAGCAACTTTGTTATTTTTCACGGCAACTTCCACGACTCCGCGTCTCGTCCACATACGCCCGGCGCTAAACCCAAAAAGGAGTCCTGCGATAATGGTAACGATAAGAATGTTGCGTTGTTTATTCTGATCTTCCGCAACGACTTCTGTTTTTTTATTCTTCATGAGTTTTTTCGTATTTTTAGCCAGTAGTACTTCTATCTTCTTAAAATTTCACACAAAAGTCAACGTTGCCGTTTTTGAGTTTTTCTTTCTTTGACGAAACCACTTATCGCTTATATACTCCAAAGATGGAAAAACTTCCGAAAATCATCGCCATTCTCGGGCCCACCTCGTCAGGAAAAAGCGACCTGGCGGTTCTTCTCGCGCAAAGATATAACGGCGAGATTATTTCAGCAGACTCCCGCCAAGTCTACCGCGGGCTTGATATAGCGACCGGAAAAGTTACCAAAGAAGAGATGGGAGGTATTCCCCATCACTTGCTTGATATTGCAGACCCAAAGGAACAGTACACCGTCTCCCATTTCAAACGCGATGCGGAAAAAATAATTGACGATATTTTATCGAAAGGAAAACTCCCTATTATTTGCGGAGGCACCGCGCAGTACGCCGATGCCGTAACGGAAAATTTTATCACGCCGGAAATTCCTCCCGACAACGAACTGCGAAATGAACTTGAGAAAAAAAGCACCGAAGCGCTTTTTTTCGAACTCCAAAAACTTGATCCGAACCGTTCAGAAACCATAGACCGAAACAACCGGCGTCGCCTTGTTCGCGCCATAGAAATCGCAAAAGCGCTCGGCTCGGTTCCTCAAATTCCCGATGTCCCTAAAAGATATGACGTTCTCAAAATTGCCATTTCAACCGACAAAGAAACCCTCCGCAACCGCATAAAAAATCGCGTAGAAAAACGCATGCAGCAAGGCATGGTAGAAGAAGCCAAAAAACTTCACGAAGACGGTCTCACTTTTGAACGCATGAAAGACCTCGGACTTGAATACCGATACCTCGCCGATTTTTTGGAAGGAAAAATATCCGAAGAAAAATTAAAAGAAGAAATCTTTTTCAAAGACTATCAATACGCCAAACGCCAAATGACCTGGCTCAAACGCGACCAAAAAATCCATTGGTTTGATCTCGCTCAAAAAGAAGAAATCCTCACCCTCGCAAAAAACTTTTTAAAGAACTAGAAAAAACGCCCCGATTATTCGGGGCGTCTTGTATTTTACTCTTTCGGAAGTTCTCTGTCCAAAAATTTGTTAATTACCGTATTGGGCACAACGAGAGCAATATCGGTAAGCGAACTTTGTTCCAACATTACCATGGATACGACTCCGATCATTTTCATATCGCCGAGCGTCAAGACTGGACCGCCGGAATTTCCGGGAACAATGGGGGCGACGAGATACAAGTAGTCGCCATCCTTCATTTTCTCAAGATCTTTGCGCGCAATCTTTCCGTCAGTAATAACATTTTTTACTCCGAGAGGAGACCCTATCGCGATAATGCTTTCATCGGAAAAGAATTTCTTACGCGACACTTCTATCGGCGAGTAGTGGAAACGTTCCGGGTTCTTTACTTTCAAAAGAGACAGATCGTTTTTATCAACAGCAACGAGAGAAGCAAGAAAACTTTTCCCTTTGCTGTCAACTAAAGAATACTGAGTAATGACTTTCGCGTCTATATATTTTCCGGGATTATCTTTTTCCGTGCCGGCGGTCATTTTTTTTAATTTTTCTATCACCTCAGTGTCATCGACAAGATGTTTTACGGATATCAGATACCCTTCCGCGATAACCGTTCCCGCTCCAGTGCTCTGTTTAATTACTTTCCGCGAGTGGAACAATGGCTTCCCTGTTTTTTCGGGGTTATCAAATATCTGAAGATCAGCCGTTACGGTCGTTTCCACCGCAAAAACCGAATTAGCCCGATGTTTCCGAGCCCAAGCATGAGCGGAATCAATATCCTGAATCGTCTGCTGTCCAGGGTACAGATACTGTTTCGATGACCCGGTGTCGCGCAGAGGCATAACGCAAGAAAATAAAAGCACGATGAACAAAATAGCCCCGATAAACGGTATTTTTATGTATGTTTTCATAGAACAAACTCCTTGAAAGGAAAAGACCTGTCTCCACCAAGGGTAGCCGTTTTTGAGGTTTCGGTCAATTTTACAACAAGGAAATAGCATGGTAAAAAGGAGGTTTTTCCGTACCCCTTGATTTTACTTGATTTTTTTATTGCTTCGTATTATACTCTAGGACACAGTAAATAAAGCAAAAAACATTATATGTCACAAGATCACTTGATTAAACTCGCCTGCGGAAAATGCAAAAATGTCAATTACATGACTACCCGCAACAAAAAACAGGTTGAAAAGAAACTTACGCCGAATAAGCATTGTTCCGCCTGCCGAAAACACACGCCTCACAAAGAAGCGAAAAAATAAACCCCATCATAAAAAGTCCGTCGCATTTGCGACGGACTTTTTATGATAATTTCCAATATCAAATATCAAATTTCCAAAAAATGACATCGGTTTTTTAAAGTCTCTTTTTTAAGTTTTAGATTTTCATTAGGAATTTGATATTGGGAATTTGGAATTTTTATATAGCGTTTCTCTTTTTTTTATGCTAAACTTTCTCACAGAGAAAAAGTTTGTTAATGATATTCCATATATTATGGGAGCTTAGTTAAATGGTATAACAGTGGTCTCCAAAACCACTATCAGGGGTTCGATTCCTCTAGCTCCCGCCCATAGTATTTTTTATCGGACATATGTTTAGACCCCTCAGCGCCAATCCGTTTGAAAAAATTTTAAACAAAGAAAAATATCAAGTCTTTCTTTTTGCGTGCCCGGCAAACATACCTTTTAGTTTCGCAGCACACCCGTGGTTTGTTATTAATAAAAAAGGAACACTGTCGCGGTGGGAAGTAACATTTCAACAAAAAAAGAGGGATCAGAGCTGGGGATACTTAAGCAAAAACTTGTATCCTTTGTTTAGCGGGATTGAAACATTCCCGTTTCAGAGCAATTTTTTTTGGAAAGGAAAACTGCTGAATTATATCGAGGGAGGAGAAGGGTCAACGGCTCAGTCTATGGCAGAATTTATTGAACATTCGCCGGAAAATTACCCGCACAATCAAAGGTATTCCTTATCAAAAATAAACTCCAATACATATGCGCAGTGGGTTTTGAATCATTTTAGGGAAACAAAACTCGCTTTACCGTGGAATGCGCTTGGAAAAAAATCCCTCTATGCGGAGATCTCAATAGATCAAAAGAAAAAGAACTAAGATATCCTTAAGTCTCATTGCTGGGTTTATCAAGCGAAAGCATTTCAATACCGGTTCCGTTTCCGGTAATCTTCACGACGTCTTTATCTATCTTATTGAGTTCCTTTGCTCCGCTATTGTAATGTCCGACAACCGTTCCGAGAGAATTTCCGAGCTTTTTGTAATACTCGTCATACGCTTTCAAATGCTTCCCGAGTTCTTCAACTCGTTTGGAAATATCGCGCGCAGACTCTTCTATTTTAAAAGCGCGGAAACCATACAAAACAGAACTCAAATAAGCAGAAAAGGTTGTCGGAGAAACGATAATGACATGCTTGTCTTTGTAAGCGTAATCTATCAAACTTCGCGTATTGGATTTTATCGCCCCCACCTCGTTCACGAGCAAATCATAATAAATTCCCTCTGCCGGAATATACATCATCGCGAACGGCAGCGTCCCCTCTGACGGACGAATATATTTCGCCGTTTCATCTATGCGCTTTTTCAAATCGGCAATAAAATCTTTTTCCAGTTCCGCTTTTCTTTCAGGATTCGTTTCATTGATGATGCGATTATAATTATCCAGTGAGAACTTCGCGTCTATCGGTATCATGCCATCTTTGGTCTTAATGACCGCGTCCACTTTATCATTATCAGCAAAAGGATATTGCAGCTGATAGGCATCGGGAGGCAAAACATTTCCCAAGATAAGCTCCAGACTCGCCTCACCCAAACTTCCGCGATGCTTTTGATTGGTTAAAATTTTCTGAAGATTGTGCAGTTCCTCGGTAATTCCCAAAACCTGCTTGCTCCCCTCGTTCGTTTCCGTCACCGCTTTCGTTACCTCAGAAAGATGCCGTTTCATTTCGCTGTTGATATCCTGCATGAATTTCTGCGATTCCGAAAACTGCCGAAGCGTCGCATTCTGAGACTCGCCAAGTTTCTTATCCACTACCTGCATAAGAGAATCCAGTCGGTGCTGAAGCATGAGCATACCTTGATCAGACCCTGCTGTCTTTTTCTGCCCCCGTAAAAGAAGAATGGCGACCAGTCCTCCGATAATAACCGCGAGGATTACAATAATGACAATAGAGAGAGTATTCATTTGTATAGTATACCGCAAACACAAAAAATTTCTAATTTCAAAAAACCGACGTCGTCTTTCATTGGAAATTAGAAATTGGATATTAGAAATTTTTATACTGTCTCTTCTATTTTTTTCAGTACTTCGGGAATTCCCATATTCTTTTCGGCGGAGAACGGAATAAATGGGACATCGCCGACCTTTGCGATAATTTCTTTCAACTGTTTCGGTCTCGCGGTTTTATTGATACGATCAAATTTATTTCCCACCACCACAAAAGGAACTTTGCCTTGAGTAAGCGCTTTTATCATTTCAAGATCTCGGTCGCTCGGACCCACATAAGCATCAATCAACACAAAAACGAGAGCAATCGGCGCCCCTGATTCAAAAAGATACCAAGTAATATGCTTCACGAGTTTTTCTTTTTCCTTATCGCGAACTTGAGCATAACCGTACCCGGGCAAGTCCACGAAATAGAAGGCATCATTTACTAGAAAGAAATTTATCTCTCTGGTTTTTCCCGGAGAGGAACTGGAGCGCGCCAAATTTTTGCGAGAAAGAAGCGCATTGATAACGCTTGATTTCCCCACATTGGAACGCCCCACAAAAGCAAATTGCGGTTTTGAGGTATCATTCAGTATGGAATCCGTCCCCTTAATCCCGCGGGCGAACTCGGCAGATGTTATTTTCATACGATTGATTATGCCACAAAATAAGTGTTTTTACAAGTGGACTCCCTTTTTAAAAGAATAAACCCCCGACAGTCCATAATGGTGTGTCGGGGGTTCAATGCCCGATTGGAGCATTCTTGGTATTTTTGGAATTTAATCCGATACTTTTACTTTATTTACTGTCCCACTCCAGCGCCTCTTGGCGGCTGAGCACTTGTCCTTGGAATACGGCATAGACCGGAGTCTCAACCGTTTTTTCCGCTTCCGGTGTTTCTTCGGTTACATGGGTGGTATCTTTTTCAGCCTCGGTAATCATGATATTCTCCAATTGGGGTAAATAAAAATGAACAAACTTACTGTGATATATTATCATTTATCATAGCTTTTGTCAAGTGTTTCCAGTCCCCTTTTTTTAAGGTAAAATTTTGAGATGGAAAACAACAAAAAAATAATTCTCGTCACCGGTGGCGCAGGCTTCATCGGCTCGCACTTGATAGAGCGTTTAGTTGCAGACCCTGACAATCAAGTCATCTCTCTGGATAATTATTTCACCGGCAAAACCGAAAATCATATCCCGGGCGCCGAGTATCGCAAAGGTCATACCAAAGACATTGAAACGCTTGTTCCTGAAAAACCTGACATCATTTACCATCTCGGCGAATACTCGCGGGTTTTCAAAAGCATGGAAGAGCCGTATCTCGTGTGGGATTTGAATATGGACGGCACGTTCGGCGTTCTTGAATTTTGGAGAAAACACGGAGGAAAACTCGTCTATGCCGGTTCTTCTACCAAGTCTGCTTCCCCCCGTCCTTCCGATTCCGTCCTTGGACGAGATCTTTCCATGTACACATGGACAAAAGCGGCAAATTCCGAACTCGTCGCAAACTATGGACGATGGTTCAACCTTCCTTACGCCATTACTTATTTTTACAATGTTTACGGCCCGGGAGAAAGAGATGATATTAACCACTACGGAACGGTGATAGAGATATTCAAACAAAAATTTCTGCATGGAGAACCTTTCCCGGTAAAAAGTCCGGGAACCCAAACGCGCGCTTTCACCCATGTAGAAGATACGGTCTCCGGCATTCTGCTTGCCGGAGAAAAAGGCGAAGGCGATGAATTCGGCATTTGCTCCAAAGAAACTTTTTCGCTTCTTGATGTGGCCCGCATGTTCGGCGGTGAAGTTGAAATGCTTCCGCCTACTCCGTCCACTCGTTCAGTGGAAGCCATAGATCCGGTGAAAATAAAAGCTCTCGGATGGAAACAAGAACATACCCTTCCGGAGTATATCGAAAAAATTAAAAAAACAAAACACTAGAACATGCCGAAAAAAATTCTTATTTTTTCTCTCGCTTATTACCCGAACTTTGTGTCGGGAGCGGAAGCGGCAATCAAAGAAATCACCGACCGCATTAGTTCCGAAGATATTGAATTTCACATGGTAACGCTTCGTTTTGATTCGACGCTCCCGCGCATGGAAAAAATCGGAAATGTTATCGTTCACCGAATCGGCTGGGGAAATGTCGCAACCGCAAAAGAGGCATCAAGCCCGCTTTTTTATCTTTCAAAAATTCTCTTTGTCCCGATGTCCGCAGTGAAGGCTATTTCTTTGCATCAAAAAAACCATTTTGATGCGCTCTGGGCGATGATGACTTACATGCTTTTCCCCGTTGTTTTTATGCATTTCCTTGGAGTAAAAATCCCGCATATTCTCACCTTGCAAGACGGAGATCCATACGAAAAAGTTTTTCTGAGGTGGAAAATACGGCTGTTTACACCATTACTTGATTATGGCTTCAGAACAGCATCGCTTATACAGACTATTTCAGTTTTTCTCGCGGAATGGCCGAAAAAACGCGGATATAAAGGAGACGTAGAACTTATCTACAATGGAGCCAATCCTCGCGATCTTAAAGATGCCGTTTCTTTGGAAGAAGTTGAGGCGATGAAACAAAAACTTAATAAAAAACACGGGGATATTTTTCTGGTAAACACCTCGCGTCTTGTGCGTCAAAAGGGATTTGATACAATAATCCGCGCGCTGACAAACCTGCCGACAAATATCCGTTTCCTTGCCGTCGGCGAAGGTGGAGATGAACCGATGCTGAAAGCCCTGACAAAAGAATTGGGACTGGAAGACCGTGTTATCTTTACCGGCAGAGTAGACCGAAGCGTCGTGACGCTGTATCGCCGAGCTGCGGACATCTTCGTCGCGCCGAGCCGTTCGGAAGGACTCGGAAATGCTTTTATCTCCGCTCTCGCTTCCCGTCTTCCCCTTATCGCCACGCAAGTCGGAGGGATGGCAGACTATGTTTTTGATGAAAAGCACAATCCCGACAAACAGCCGACCGCGTGGGTAGTAGATCCTGATCAGCCGGAACAGATTGAGGAAAAGGTAAAAGAGATTATCGCCAATCCGGAAAAAGCAAAACGCATTTCCGAATATGCCCGCAAAATGGTGGAAGAAAAATATGATTGGGATAAAATTGCACAGCAAATGAAAACAAAAGTATTTGATTCCGTCATTTCCAAAAAACTTGCTAATTAACTTAATTAGTGCAAACCTCTTTGCCGGTCTTTTTCATCTTCCGTGCGTAATCGGTCGCGGGTATTTTTGTAGTTTTCCAAAGCCTCTCGCGGAATCAATTTGTCATCAAGCACTGCCTCAAGCACGTGAGTCCAAAAAAGAATCCGCGCTTTGTTGAGGACTAAAAGGTTTCCTGAACTTTTTGAAAGAGTATTGACATAATACCAGATGATCTCGCCCAAACGATAAACTCTCATCAAACGAAGAGAAAGCGTTTCTTCTTCCGTACGGTTATCTCGCACATATTGTATCAAAGCCTGTTCTATTGCCGGATTATATAATGCCATAAAGTTGATGCAGCGCGCCCATCCCTCATATTTGTTTCCGAAACGAAGCGCCGAGCTATCAAGCAAATAGATATTTTCCCCGACAATTCTGATATTATGCGGAACAAAGTCAACGTGCGTCAGAAATCCGGAATACTGTTCTATGGTATATTTTTCACGAGAAAGAAACTCTCTTGCACGCAAAAGCGTTTTTTCCAAAGCCGCATCTTTCATTCGGTCGTTGATTTTATTTTTGAATTCATCAAACGATTTCAAATACCCTTCCGCGTCTATGGAACCGAAATTTTTTCGAGCAAATCGAAAATGCTCATAGGTAGCGGCCCGCGCTCCTTCTTGAGCTTTAAAAGATTTAAGGAGAAGACGAAACTGCTCCGCATTCGTACGTTCCAAAAATGAGCAATCCTGCTCTATGAATTTTTGGATAAAAATCATTCTTCCCGCCTTTTTGACAAACAAAATTTCTTCAGGAGAGAAAAAAACGTGATAGGCGAATTTCATTTTCTTAAGCGCATGGCGGCATTTGCGTTCACGCAAAATCTCTCTCATTCCGGATATCTGTTCTGTCGTTTTTATAATAACGCGGGTCCCATCTTTCCTACGACCGACAAGGATCAGTTTTTTTCCGCTCTCGGTCGTTATCGCCTGCATAAGATATCTTTCGCCTCCAAGATGAGGCTGACGTTCCTCCAGAGTAAAACCGAATTCAGAGAGAATAGTCCGAACTATTTCAAGCTCGCGTTTACAGTATGTCTCCCATTCATGTTTAATGTCTTCCTGCATGTTCAAAATTTTCTAAAAGTTGTTTGATATGTTGATTCCAAGAAGAATCATATTCGTCTTTTGTCCCCTTTGACGGCAATCCGAAAGGCAGTATCTCCGGCCGTTCCATCGGCGTTTCCAAAATTTCCCGAACCGCTTGCTTCTTTGCAAAAGAACGGATCTTCCTTAGAAAAAAATTTTTTGACAAACGAGTTTCAACCGCCTTATCTCCCAAATGAATAAAAAACGGACGATGAAGCGTAAAAGAAACAAGGGAGGAAGGCAATTCAGTAGAAGCTCCATTTTCAGAATACAAAACGTCTGATTTTTTCAGAACAAAGAAAAGCGTTATCGTATAGAGAACGAGACGGACGGCGAGCGGCCATCGTTTGTCCACTGAAAAAATACGGACGCCGACAGTTTTTTCTGGAAACCGTGAATAAGCGACAACGGTAACATCGTGTTTTTTACCGAGCGTTTCGGCCAGTTTTTTGGCGTACAACGCCATCGGTTCCGTATCCGGAGGATAAAACGGTGTGGCAATAACAATCTTCATATGCCGAATTATAACATGAGGTGAAGAGATAAGGAAACATTATTTTTGTGGCGGTATAATTTCCTCTATGGTAAAATGAATGGATTACAAATTATTTAAAGCGTTTTTATGAAAAATAAAAAACACAACGGAAAACCCGTCCACCACGAAGAGCATCACGAGCATGAACATCGAGAGGCTCATGAGACTCAAGAAGAAAACGTGCCGCTCGTGGCTTCAGAAAGCAATCCTATTATGATTCCTGTTGCCATCGTTATCGCGGGTATCATCATTGCGGGAGCAATTGTCTGGAGCAGTTCACGAACCTCAACTCCGCCCCCGGCGCCGGGGTCTCCTGCTGCTCAGCTCAAAAAAGGAACCATCGCGGAAGAAATCGGATTGAACAAGAAAAAATTTGCCGAATGTCTCGCGAGCCGAAAATATCAGCCGGTCGTCCAAGCAATGGTTGATGCCGGAGTAAAAAACGGAGTCCAAGGAACGCCTTTCACGGTCATTGTCGCCAAGAATGGCGCCATGCTTGAGATCAATGGTGCGCAATCGGCGGAAGATGTGAAAAAGGTCATTGACCTCGCTTTAAGCGGCAAAGCGGAAACAGGGATCAGTTCAAACACCGGAAAACTTTTAACGGAAGATCCGGTTACGGCAAAAGATCATATTCTCGGAAATCCGAATGCTGACGTAAAGATTATTACTCACGCCGACCTTGAATGTCCGTTCTGTAAACGATTCCATGCCACCATGGAAGACGTTATGAAGCAGTATCAAGCGGAAGGAAAAGTCGCCTGGGTAATCAGACACTTCCCTCTTACTCAACTCCATGATAAAGCTCCGCTTGAGGCCGAAGCGTCTGAATGCGCGAACGAACTTGGAGGAAATGCTAAATTCTGGGAATACGTCAGTCTCTTGGAAAAAATCACTCCGGCAAACAACGGTCTGGATTCTTCTCTCTTATAAACAAAGTTATTATCACTAATAAGCATTTTTATGACCGCAGATTATTCAATGGAGAAATTCAACAAGGTAAGCGAAGAATCTCTAAAACCGGAAGATAAAGAGAAATTGGAAAAGTTCCGAGCGCTCAAAATGAGATGGCTGGAATTAAGCAAAGACATTGACCCGAATGCAAGCGCCATGGAAGCGGTCGCTGAAGAAATTGTTGCTCTCATAAAAGAATTTAGAGAACTTCTTCGTCCGGAGCAACTGGAATACGTATTGGGCGTCGGAGAAGAAGCTCATGACAAACTGGAAGAATCCTACTCGGAAACAAAAGAAGGACAATTGGAAATCGCGCATATGGAAGCCCATGTTTTTAATGAAGCATTTGACTCCCGATATAACCGGCTTCAAAAAGCGATAGAAAACAGGAAGAACGACCCGCAAGAATTTATCGCCGCGCTTACGCATTTTGACTCTTTTGTAAAAGAACTGAACGAAGGAGATCTCCGAAGCTATGGCGATGCGGTCAGAAACAGAAAGGATAACCCCGGCAACCCCTTCAACAAAAAAGAACCCGAGGATATAAAGCCGACGAATTCAGCGGTAATGTGGGGCTAAAAAAGACCCTTTACAAAAATAATACTTTGTAGTATACTGTATCTAGGAGTAGAAGGCTCCTTACAGTAGAAAAGGAGACACAATCATGTCTTTTAAAGAAAAACCGTGGCTCGGCGCATCGGCCCCGAAACCCACGACGAAACAAGAAAATCCGATACAAAGCCCCGAAGTTGTCGCTGTACATGAAGCCCAAAAAGCTTTCATGAAAAAATACATCGGCCCCGAAGGTTCCGCTATGGCGAAGCATGAGTTTGAAACATTAGCAAGCCATGCCCGCGCAGCGTCAAAATCAAAATCTGTCACGGCAAAAGAACGAGAAGAAATGAAAGACCTCGCCAAAACCGTGGATGAACTTTGGAAAAACAGATAAGGAGAACAAATGTCCGAAGACGAACATACCTAATGAGCCTTTCTTATCCACAGAAAGGCTCATTTTTCATTTTAGATATTTCCCGTTAACAGGTACAATAGACATAAGAGATTTCACTCTATGCAAGGTCTTTCCTTAAGGAGGAACGTAGCGAAGCGGAGTGACGGGGAAAGGAGCACCACAGGAGTATTTCCATTTTTATAGTCGCTCCTCTCCTTAAAAATTAGGTCAGACCTTGGGGCTATTTCGCTGCATCAGAATCACTTACCCTTATCCCTATATTTGCATAAATCGCTCATTCGTGCTACTTATAGAAAAACATACTATATAATACATCCATGAAATTACTTATCGTAGAATCCCCTTCAAAAGCAAAGACTATTTCCAAATATCTCGGCGGTGAATACACCGTCGTTGCTTCTGTTGGACATATTCGCGACATCCCAAAAAGCAGCAAGAACGCCATTGATATTCCGGGGGGGTTTATACCCCATTACGAAATCTCCAAAGGCAAAGAAAAAGTCGTTGCGGATATACAGAACCTCGCCAAAAAAGCCGATGAAATTTTGCTGGCGACAGACCCCGACCGTGAAGGAGAAGCCATCGCTTGGCATATCGCGGAAGCCGTCAGTATCAAAAAAGCAAAACGTGTTGCTTTCCATGAAATTACGGAAAAGGCTATCAAAGAAGCGATAAAACATCCGAGAGGAATAGACCAGAATCTCCGCAAAGCGCAGGAAGCTCGCCGTGTGCTTGACCGTCTCGTCGGTTACGGACTCTCCGGCCTGCTCTGGAAAAAACTCCGCTATGGCCTTGGCGCCGGGCGAGTACAGTCCCCCGCTCTTCGTCTTCTCGTAGAACAAGAAGAGGAAATCCGCGCCTTCATCCCGGAAGACTTCTGGGTTATTCACGCCGATACAGACACGGCAAAAAAAGAACGCATCTCGCTTGAATGTTCCGAAAAACCGCGCGAGAAAAAAATTGTTGACGATATTCTTGCAAAAGCAAAATCTGAAAAATGGAAAGTAATTGACGTGAAAGAAACACAAGCAAAACGATCCCCCAAAGCGTCGTTCACCACTTCCACTCTCCAGCAGTCAGCCAGTACTCAGCTTGGTTTTTCACCGAGCAAAACGATGAGCGTCGCGCAGAAGCTCTACGAAGCCGGTCACATTACCTACATGCGTACCGACAGCACTAACCTCGGAGAAGAAGCGATCGCGGAAATTAGCGCCATCATCACAAAACTCTACGGCAAAGATCTTCTTGAAGTTCGCGCATACAAAACCAAATCAAAGAACGCGCAAGAAGCCCACGAGGCCATCCGTCCGACTCACCCCGCAAAAAAAGACGCGGGATTAACCTCTGAACAAAAAGAATTGTACGCTCTCATCTGGAGAAGAGCTATTACCTCGCAAATGAAAGACGCGAGTATTTTACGCACAAAAATTGTCGCAAACATTGAGAGTGAAAACATACCTCCTTTCCATGCGAACGGTTCCCGTCTCATCACTCAAGGCTGGCTTTCCGCCGATCCGAAAGCGCGCGAAGAAGATACCGAACTTCCAAAAGTCGCCGTCGGAGATACCCTTACTCTCATAAAAATAGAGGAAGAAGCCAAGCAAACCGAACCGCCCAACCGATATTCTGAAGCCGGGCTGGTCAAAAAATTGGAAGAACTTGGCATTGGACGTCCGAGTACCTATGCCTCCATTATTAAAACGAACATTGACCACGGGTATGTATTGAAAGAAGGAAAAGCCCTCCGACCGACCGATACGGGCGAAGTCGTCATCAACAAATTCTTGAAACCTCATTTCGGTGATATTATTTCCTATACCTTCACGGCTGAGATGGAAGAAAATCTTGATGAGATTGCTGATGGAAAACGCCAATACGAAAAAACACTCCGTGATTTTTACACGCCGTTTGCCAAACTTTTGAAAGAAAAAGATAAAATAGAAAAGATCACCAATGTCGGCGATGCGCCAAAAGAAATGCGTTGTCCGGTCTGTGGGGGCGACATGGTCATCAAACTCGGCAAGAACGCCAGCTTTTTGAGTTGCGCGAAATTTCCGGAATGTAACGGCGCCAGAATGTTGGACGGACGAGAATTGGAAGGCCCGAAACTCTTGGACGAAAAATGTCCGAAATGCGACGGTGCTCTCATGGAAAGAGATGGTCGCTTCGGTAAGTTTATCGCCTGCAGCAATTACCCGAAATGCAAATTTATCAAATCCGACCCGACCGAAGAAGCCAAGAAAAATACCGGCGTCAAATGCGGAAAGTGCGCCGACGGAGAAATGACCGAACGTCGCGGCCGTTTTGGAATTTTCTACAGCTGCACGAATTACCCCGATTGCAAACACATCATCAAAACCAAACCCACCGGCAGCCTCTGCAAACTCTGTGGAGAACTCATGATGGAAGGAACCAAAACCATTCCAGAGAGATGCTCGGATAAGAATTGTCCGAATCATAATCCGCATAAATTAGAAACAAGCAAAAAGGAATAAGCAACAAGAAGAACAACGAACAGTCGCCGTCGTGTCCCTCCTCCCCTTTAAAAAGGGGAGGACTGAGGTGGAGTTGTTCTCATCACAGAACTCGACACGACATACCCCCTTTTTACAGAGATAGAGAACCCCCCCATGACAAAATATTCAAAAACTCCCGCAACGTTTCCGTTGCGAGGGTCCAAAATTATTCCGCTTTGAACGGATTGTTCCACCAATATCTTTTATCAAGCCCGTATCCGGAACGAGATTCTTCAACCAAGCCATACGCTTCTATGCGTTGCAAGTAGGCTCTTATAGGCTGAGAATTTACTTCTTCATCGGGATATTTCGTTTTGATTTTTTCAACAATATCTCGCAGCAAAAAAGATTCCTGTTCTGCTGTTTCAAATACGGCACTTTTTATTTCTTCAACCGATAGACTCATTTTTTCAACCCTCCAATAGACAATTGAACGATGCTAAACAGAAGTATATATAATCCTTCCAAATTTGCAAACTTTACTTTTCTTCCAAAAAACTCAAAAATGTGTTATAATAAAATCATGTCCAGCAACGTCGAAGATCTCATTTCCGCCATAAAAAATCCCACCGAGGAGGATAAAGCGCTTATCAAAAAAGCGTATGATTTTGCTGCGCTCGCACACAAAGATCAGGCGCGTTTTTCTGGTGAACCCTACTTCGTCCATTGTTTCGCTGTCGCCATGAATCTGGCCCAATTTGGTATGGAGACTAAAGTCATCGCCGCGGGTCTTCTTCATGATACTCTGGAAGATGCCGACATCACCCAGAAAGAATTTGAAGCAAAGTTTGGAAAAGAAATACTCTTTTTAGTTGAAGGCGTTACCAAACTTGGAAAACTCAAATACCGCGGTGAACAGCGCCACGTGGAAAGCCTGCGAAAACTTTTCATCGCGACTACGCGTGATATCCGCGTCCTCATCATCAAACTGGCCGACCGTCTGCATAATGTCAGCACGCTTGAATTCGTCCGTCCCGACAAACAAAAAAGAATTGCCTTAGAAACCCTTGAGATCTACGCTCCCCTCGCCTACCGTCTCGGTATGGGTATCATTCGTCATCGGTTGGAAGAACTCGCCTTTCCTTACGCCTATCCCGAAGAATATAAAAAAGTAAAAGAACTTTTAAAGGCGCGCGAAGATGAAATACAAAAACGTCTGGAGAAATTCTATCGAACACTCAAAAAAGAAATCGCCCAAGCGGGATACAAACAATTCCGCACTTCCAATCGGATGAAAGGAACGTACAGTCTCTACAAAAAACTGGTGGAGAAAAAAATGGATATCACCAAGATCTACGACATCATGGCGATACGCGTCATCGTACCGACGGTTGCAGACTGTTACGGCGTGCTCGGCATCGTCCACGCCAACTGGCGCCCGCTTCCCGGACGCATCAAAGATTATATCGCCTTTCCGAAACCGAACGGCTATCAAAGCTTGCACACGACGGTCTTCACCGGCGACGGTGGTATTATAGAAGTACAAATCAGAACAGAAGAAATGCATCAGGAAGCCGAATACGGTATCGCCTCGCACTTGGGATACAAGGAGGGTATCATGAAAAACAAAACGCGCATTGAAGACATCGGCAAAAAATATGCGTGGTTCAAACAACTGGTGGAACTCCAAGAAAATGTATCCCAGACGGGAGAATTCTTAAACCATCTCAAAGTGGACTTCTTTGAAAACCGCGTTTTCGTCTTCACTCCAAAAGGCGATGTCATTGACCTGCCCGAAGGTTCCAGCCCGATAGATTTCGCCTACGCCGTCCATTCAGATATAGGAAGCCATGTCTCCGGCGCCAAAGTAAACGGGAAATTCCTTGCGATTACAACCACTCTCCATAACGGCGATATCGTAGAAATAGAAACCAAAAAATCTGTCTCTCCCACCAGAAAATGGCTGGAAGGTTCCAAAACGACATTAGCCAAACGACACATAAGAATTGCTCTGCAAGAAAACGCAACCAAAAATACAAAATAATCCCCAAAGGTCGGACCTTCGGGGATTATTTTACCTTTCTTTGACTTCGCTCGCGTTTAAGTATCCCGATTTGAAATTATATTGAAGCTGTTCAAGAAATAAAATGCCATCTTTCGGGAATAACTTTTTTCCACTGTCATCCGAGTAATTTTGTATTCCTTCATTTGTAACAAAATCTATAAATTTCTGATCGCCTTCAAAAGTAACGATGTCTCCCGAAAGATGAGCGGTGGCGAGAACCGTTTGAGAGCCGTCATTTTGCAATTTGTAAATTTGTACGTACCACATAAGTAACATTAAAAACTTGTAAAATTTTTCGGCTCTTCCGGTATTTTTTTATCTTTTATTATTATACTTCCGATTTTATTTACACGTCCAAAAAAAGCGTCAACTTCTTCTTCCGACAAAAGCTCTAAAAGCAACCCTCTTAATGCCTGTTGAGATTTTTCATCCCCGGAAAACTTTTTTACCTTTTCTGCTAGTTCGTCGGGAAGTTCCTTGCCAAAAGGATAACCGATGGAATTCTGATAAGAATCTCGACTAAATGAACATCCGTTATCAATGGCATGAACTTTGATGTCAGAGTAATATCCGGTATGAAGCTCTGAAAACAAGAGATTTCCCATATGGCGGTCGCTGTTATGAATGAGAAAATCAAAAACCCATAAGGTTTTTATCTGATCTTCAACCTCCTTTTCTTTTATAACAGTCGTATTGAATACATCCCAGTAAGAAGCCGTATCGTTAATAAATTTCTGAACGCTTCCCACCTCATTACCAATCTTTTTTATAACTGTCGGGGGAACAATTCCGAAATCAAAAAACTGATCCACCAAATACGCGGCTCTTTCCCTCTTGCAGAGCGTCCCTTTATCAATATAACGCCTTAATCCCTCAGCTTCTCCGGACGCTGGTTTAAAAATACCGATCTCTCCGTTTGTGAATTCAACAAAGAGTGTTTTATTCGCGCTCGGACTGCCATCCAAAGTCTTTGAACTTTTTTCTTCTGCCTCCTCTAAATTTTTAGGAGAGGTCTTATCTCTCCATGATTCTATTTCTTTTTGCTTTTCCTCTTCTTCCTTATCAAACGCTTTCAGGAGTTCTTCTTCTGTCATTACTTCTTTAGATGACGGTTTGAATTCGCCTTCCTTGGAACCGACCACCGCTTCAAAAAAACCTTCAAGACTCATAAAATAATTATTGTTTTTTACCTTTTTTCCATTCGTGCTCTGACAGCACTTTCTTCGCAGCCATCTGTTCGGCGTCTTGTTTGGAATACCCCTCTCCTTCACCCATGAGCTTATCTCCCAAAAATAACCCCACACGGAATTTTTTATCGTGGTCAGGTCCAATTTCCTCCAGCACTTTATAGTTCGGCGTTATGCCGTAAAAATCCTGCGCTTTTTCTTGGAACAAACTTTTTGAATCCTGCCAGAGTCCTTTCCCGACCACTTCGTCAGCAAAACAAAGAATATATTTGGCGATAAATTCTTTTGCGGTTTCGTATCCTTGGTCAAGATAAATAGCGCCGATGACGGCTTCAATGGTATTGGCGAGAATGTACTGGCGCGCTTTGCCAATGTCTTTCGCTTCACCCTTGGAAAGCAGGAGCATCTCGCCGAGAGAAAGATTCATCGCGATGTCGGAAAGAAAATTTGCGTTCACCAATCCTGCGCGATAGGCGGTCAATATGCCTTCGGGTTCATTCGGATATTTTTTGAAAAGAAAATCGGTAGAGACAAGTTCAAGCACCGCATCGCCTAAAAACTCAAGCCGTTCATTATGCGTGAGTCCTTTTTCTTTCGCTTCATTGAGATATGAGCGATGAGTGAATGCTTCTCGGAGGATGTCTTTGTTTTTGAAGACGATGCCGGTAAAAGATTCGAATTTTGAGAAGTCAGGCATGAAATTAAATTTCTGAATTATATTGTAGTAAAAACTCTTATTATTGTCATTCCGGCCTTAACCTAATTTTTAACGACAGGAGGGAGTATAAAAATGGAAATACTCTTGTGGTGTGATCCAGAATCCAGAGTTGGTGCATAAACCCTAGATCCCGGGTCGTTGCCCGGGATGACAGATTGATTATTTTTCTTCTTTCTCTCCCGATAGTATTTTCACCCCCTTCGTAATAATCGGCAATATATCATCATAAAAATTGAGTTCGGCGATATCTCCCATCAAAAACCATCGCACATCATCAAGTCCGCCTTTATCGGCTTCAAGTTTGAGCGGGATGTAAGGAGCTTCAGCAAGGAAGTAAGCGACGTTCTTTCGGTACCGTCCGATCTCGGGATTATTGGCGACATATTCGTTTTCTCCCAATTCTTCTTTTACGTCTATTTCGGCATCTATCTCTTCTTTTATTTTCCTCTTCACTCCTTCTATTTTGTCTTCGCCTTCGGTAAGTCCGCCTTTAGAAAGCGTCCAGTGTCCGAAAATGTCGTGAACGAAAGCAAGATAGGTTTCGCCCTCATGTTTAGAGT
Source organism: Candidatus Parcubacteria bacterium (assembly GCA_026395595.1). Taxonomy (GTDB): domain Bacteria; phylum Patescibacteriota; class Minisyncoccia; order Phycocordibacterales; family CAIJYI01; genus CAIJYI01. The sequence goes on from JAPLYL010000005.1 coordinate 52,562, forward strand.
AGACCACGGCTCCGACGAGCTGTTTGACTGGCAATTGTTCGCGAGGTACGTTCTGATTCTTTTTCTTGGCGATATCGTCTTTTCCGGGTTCGCCGAGTTCTTTGTAGACAGCGCCCAGCACTCCGTTTACGAATTTACCGCTCGTCTCTCCTCCAAATGTCTTGGCGAGTTCAATCGCTTCATTGATGGCGACTTTCGGCGGCACGTCGGAATGATCAGAAAAAAGCAGTTCAAAAAGTCCGATACGGAGAATGTTTCGGTCAATGACGGATATACGGTCAAGAGGCCACTCGGGAGCAGCCTCATGAATAATAGAATCAAGTACTTGATTCTTCTTAACAACACCTTCGGTAAGATTTTTTATAAAAGAAAAATCGGAAAGACCCGGAGCGAATTCTTCAATATCGCGCGCCAGAATCTCATCTACGGATTCGTCTTTTTTATCGCGAAAGTCCCACTCAAAGAGAGCTTGAAGGACGATCGATCTTGAAAGGTGCCTATTTGCCATAATTTAAATACACGTAAAAATGTAAAAAAACATCAAAAACGCTCACTCGCTACTGCTTCGGTTTATTTTGCCGCTTCTTTCTTGGCTGCCGTTCTTTTGGTCTTCTTTTCAACTTCTTTCATGACATTGAGAACTTCTTTGCCTCGGTAAGTGCCGCAAACTCCGCAAGCGTGGTGCTTAACGTGTGATGATTTGCATTTCGGGCATTCTGTCAAACGAGGTCCGTCAATGTGATGATGGGACCGTCTGTTGGCGGTATGCGCTCGTGTGTGTCTCATTCGTACTACCATAGTGAATATAATATAGCGTAATTTTCAACAAAATGCAAGGGGAAAGGAAAAAAGCTTGCAGAAAAGCCGTTTTTTGCCAGGTTTTAGAGCCAAAAAGACAAAAGAAAGGCGGAGAAAATCCCCGCCTTTTAGCTCTTATTTACTCATTAACCGCCTCCTGCTCTTTCTTATTCTGTTTAAGGATTTCCGCTTCTTCCGGAAAGGATTCTGCGAATGCTTTTAATGACTTCGTTTTTCTCTGTTCTCGCCATAGTGTGTTTCCCTGATTCCAAAGAAAAAGAAAAGCGAGAACAAACATCGCATACTTCGCCGTTTGATTCCACCCGGAAATCAGAGCGATAACAGCAAAAAATAAGTCCGAGACAAAGAGAACAAAAATAAAAAGTAGAATGCGATCAACCAGAACATCCGCTTTTTTTACAAATTCCTGACGAAGCTCGGAAGCTTTTTTAACCCTGTTTATATAATCGGTGTGTTCCACGTAAAAGTACCTCTCTTGTTGTTATGAACCAGCTTTAATTATACATATTTTTACAATTATGTCAACAACATAAACCCGCCGCAAGTCAAAACTTGGGCGGGAGTGTCTATATGAAAGCATTCAAATTCTTATTCTGAATTCCACCATGATACCGCTTTTTTATACAGGTAGTACGGCAAAAACATCATAAAAAGCAGTGCAGCAAGAATGGAGAGGATAATAAAAAGAGGAGTAACGCTCAAAAAAAGTTCCGACGCCAACCCGACAGAGCACAAGGAAAAAGCCCATAAGACAAAAATGAATAATAAAACGACTCCGATTCCAAAAGTGGCAACCATATGCCCGTCAGGATAATTATTCTTTTGTCTGTCGTCTTTTTCCTCACTTAAATCTTTCTCAAGATCATATTCGTACTTGCCCATTTCAAAGTGCTCCTTCGTGAAATTCGTCTATATAGACTATATATAAAAAGTGTGTTTTAGTCAATTTCCGCCAAGGTAACTCCTCACTCCCGTCATTCCCGCGAAGGCGGGAATCCATGATTTATCGCACCTATTCTGGATCCCCGCATTCGCGAGGATGACGATGAGTTATTTTAGCAAGTCTTTAAATGAGGTTTTTTGAGGGGTGTGAGGAGTTACCCGCCAAGAAAACTTTTCCGATGTACGCCTTCCAAAATTCCATGTTTTTCTATCATCTCATAATGTTTTTTCGTTCCATACCCCTTATGCCGTTCAAAACCATATTCAGGATATTGCTGTGAAAGCGTGATCATTTTCCTGTCGCGAAGAACTTTTGCTCCGATGCTCGCGAGAGAAATGACCGGCTCAATGTCGTCGCCATGAATAATGGTTTTTTGAAAAAGATATTCTTTCGGCGCGTAAAGCGAGCCGTCCAACAAAACAAGCGTGCTCTCGGGAGGACAGGCCAATTTTACCAATGCTTCCGCGAGCGCGTTTCGTATAGCAAAAGAAAGTCCGCAATCGTCTATCATTTCAGAAGAAGAAAAAGCGACGGCGAAAGAAATTTTTTCTTGAGACTTTTCCTTTTCCATTTTCAAAAACCACTCTTCCCTTTTCTCCGCCGTAAGTTTTTTTGAATCCCTTACTCCGAAAGAAAACTTTTTGAACCGCCGAATATCGCGTAGAGAAAAACAAACCGCCCCCACGGAAACCGGTCCCGCCAAAGGCCCTCGCCCTGCTTCATCTACTCCAACGACATATTGAATATCTTTCGGTATTCTCATGTCTCCATCATACACAAAAATATCCCATAAAAAAACCGCCCTCAGTAATAGGGCGGCTGGCGGGAAATTATTGATTTCCCAGACAGTTTGAATAGTCTTGTACGGCATTTCTTGTTTCTTCGGGATACCAGTTATCCAAACCTTGTTTCAAAAAGGTGTACTTGTTCCAGTCATGAGTATCACGATAAAACTGTTCGGCACTGTTTGATTTTGCCTGATATAAAGCTTTTGACTCTTTCAGACGGACATCATACTGCACCTTGCAATCAGTTTTTTCCGGCGCTTGAACTTGCGATTGCGCTACCGGAGCTTGATTTTGGTATCCTTGCTCTGTGTATGGCTGGTACACCTGCGTCTGCGTCGGGTATTGTTCTACCATACGGTTTTGCTGATACCGTTCCAAATAATATGCAGTGGGCGTTTGATCTTGAAGATAAGAATAATTTTCCGTTCCTCGGTATATCGGTTCGGAAGGATACATCATTCCGGCTATGCCAGCGCCAAGGAAGATACCTTCCATAGGCCGACCGACCGCCATACCTACAGCGCCGCCTACCGCCGCGCCAGTTGCCGCACCGGCAATTTTCCCTATGTTCACTTCAGGTTTTGAACCCTGATAACGTCCATAAATGTCATACACGGGGACGGTTGTACACCCAGTAATAATCGGTATCGCCAGCACTAAACCGGCGAGAGTTCGTAATAAAGTGTTCATAAACACCTCCTCTAAAAATGTAAAATATCAAAATAACTTATATTATTCTACATTATATACAGTATTTGTCAAGTACAAAAACCGTGAATCCAAAAACTCTTCGTTCGTCATCCTCGCGAATGCGGGGATCCACGTCGTTAAGCCATACTCTGGAACACCACAAGAGTATTTCCATTTTTATAGTCGCTTCGCTCCTTAAAAATTAGGTCAAAATTAGGTCGCCCCGCATTCGCGAGGATGACGATTTTGGGATATTTTAGTCCAAGGAAATGAGTTTTTGGATTCACAGCAAAAAACTCCCCAAAACACGGGGAGTATTCTATTGAAAATGTTATCTGCACACCCAGACCAACCGAGGAAAATACTCTCCGGTCCGAAGATCGTGCAAACCGCCGATATCAGCGTACCCGCAAACGAGCTGACGTTGAGGAACAACGCGATACGTATGCTGTCCGTAAAATCGCGGGTAGATATTTATGCTAATTCTTGGCTGTGGATTATTATAGACAAACGGTCGATAAGCAAAGTGCGGTGCTGCCTGTGGATTATTATAAGCAAACGGTCGATAGCCAAAGTGCGGTGCCGTCTGTGGATTATTATAGGCAAACGGATGATACGCAAAGTTTGCCCTCGGTTGAGGATTATTAAAAGTAAAATCCCGATAACCAAAACTCTGAGCAGACTGCGGGCTATTAAAGGTAAACGGGCGATAACCAAAATCATGATAATCGAAATTTTTGTAAGAAAAATCGCGATAAACAAATCCTGAACCCGCCTGCGGATTATTGTAATTGAAACTATTGTACGTAAAAGGGCCGCCGAATCCCGATGCCGCAAAAATCACAGACAAGACAAAACACAAAATTTGAAAGAACTTTTTCATTATAACCTCCAAAAAACAAAAATGAATATATTGAATCAAAGTACATAGTACTCATTATTATCATTTCTGTCAAGGCTACACCAAAACCTCCGCAAACGGTATAATAAAACGCATGTCTGACACCCCAACAAAAAGATTCGTTCATCTTCACACCCACACGCACTATTCCCTTCTGGACGGTCTTTCAAAAATAGAAAATCTCATCAAAGTTGCCAAAGAAGACGGGATGCCGGCGATTGCCGTCACTGATCACGGCAACATGTACGGAGCCATAGAACTCTACAAAAAATGTACGGCGGCGGGAATAAAACCAATTATCGGAGTGGAAGCTTACATCGCCAACCGCACGCGTTTTGACAAAGAACCGGGCGTGGACAACAAACGCTATCACCTTACCCTTCTCGCAAAAAACAACACCGGTTATCGCAATCTTATCAAAATGGTCACGGCGTCCAACCTTGAAGGATACTACTACAAACCGCGCATGGACAAAGACCTGCTCCGCGCGAACAGCGAAGGTATCATCTGCCTTTCGGGTTGCTTCGGAGGAGAGCTCGCGCGCGCCATCCGCAATAAAGACAAAGAAAGAGCGATTGCCATCATTCGCGAGCATCAGGAAATTTTCGGTGTGGAAAATTACTTTTTGGAAATCCAGCGCCACTCCGGAATTGAAGGACACAACCAATGGGAAAAAGATGTCGTAGCGCTCGGCAAAGAACTCGGCATTAAGGTCGTCGCTTCCCAAGACTCTCACTACACCAAAAAAGATGATAAAAGAGCGCATGAGACTTTGCTCGCCGTCGGTACGGGAAACCCCGTTGGAACCGACACGAACCTCACCTTCGGATCGGACGATTATTCTTTCATTACCACCGCGGAAGCTTACGCCTATTTTAAAGACACACCCGAAGCAGTAGAAAATACATCGTTCATCGCGGATATGTGCGACATTCAGATAGAACTCGGCAAATGGACTTTTCCCAACTATCTTATTCCTGAAGGAACCACCTACGACAGTGAACTTCGCCGTCTCACTTTTGAAGGTATCGCCAAACAAGGAATGAAAGAAACGAAGCAAGTCATAGACCGCATAGAATATGAATTAAACATCATCAAAACCAAGGGGTATTCTCCTTACTTCCTGGTTGTCTCCGACTTGCTCCGATTTGCCAGAGAAGCGGGAATTATGACCAACGTCAGAGGTTCGGGAGCCGGTTCTCTTTGTTCGTATCTTATCGGCATTACGCTTGTGGATCCGTTGGAATACAAACTTCCTTTTGAACGTTTCCTTAACCCAGAACGTCCATCGGCGCCGGATATAGATATGGACTACGCCGATAACCGACGCGACGAAGTCATAGAATACGCCAAAAGAAAATACGGCGCCGATCATGTCGCGCAGATTGGTACGTTCGGTACTATGGCGGCGCGCGGCGCGGTAAAAGACGTCGCGCGCGCGCTCGGTTATCCGTACGCGACCGGTGACAAAATTTCAAAAATCATTCCGATGGGATCGCAGGGCTTCCCGATGACTATTGATCACGCTCTGGACATCGTTCCCGAACTGAAAGAAATGTACGACCGCGAATCGGACGTGAAAGAAATTATTGATCTCGCCAAAAAATTAGAGGGCTGTGTCCGCCACATCTCCGTCCACGCCGCGGGCGTCGTTATTTCCCCTACCATTCTCTCTGATTTCACTCCTTCGCAAATGGATCCAAAAGGAGGAAAGATTATCACCCAATACGAAATGCACGCCGTGGAAGACGTCGGGCTTCTCAAATACGACTTTCTCGGAATCAGAAACCTCGCCATCCTTGCCGATGCCGTGCGTCTCGCCAAAAAATATCACGGGATAGAACTGGATATTCAAAAAGTCCCCCGCAATGATAAAAAAACTTTTCAAATGCTCGCAAAGGGAGAGACCATTGGACTCTTTCAACTGAACGGTTCCGGCATGACCAAATACCTAATGGATCTCCGCCCGACAACCATTCACGATATCAACGCCATGGTCGCGCTCTACCGTCCGGGCCCGATGGAATCCATTCCCGAATATATCAAACGCAAACGCAATCCGAAACTCGTTACCTATCTTGACCCTCGTATGGAAGATATTTTGGATCAATCATTCGGCGTTATCACCTATCAGGACGACGTCATGATGATCGCGATCAAACTCGCCGGGTACTCTTGGTTGGAAGCCGACAAACTCCGCAAAGCCATGGGAAAAAAGATTCCGGCAGAAATGGAAATTCAGAAAAAGAAACTCTTGGAAGGATTCCTGAAAAACGGCCTGTCAAAAGAAAAAACAAAAGAACTTTGGGCGCTCATAGAACCGTTCGCCGCGTACGGATTCAACAAAGCGCATGCCGCCAGTTACGGTTTGGTCGCCTATCAAACCGCGTACATGAAAGCAAACTTCCCTGCCGAATACATGGCGGCCGTACTCACGGCCGAGTCCGGCGACGTGGAAAAGATTTTTGAAATCATCACCGAATGCAAGCACATGAATCTCCCCGTTCTTCCGCCGGACGTCAACGAAAGCATGGGGGACTTTGCTGTCATCAAAGGAGAAACCCCGGATAAAGACAAAATACGTTTCGGACTCCACACTATAAAAAATCTCGGAGAAGAGATCAGTGATTATATTATTGAAGAGAGAGAAAAGAACGGCAGATATAAAACCTTCGCGGAATTTCTGGAAAGAGTCAAACACAAAAACTTAAATAAAAAATCTCTTGAGGCGCTCGTAAAGTGCGGAGCGATGGACGAACTCGGCGAACGAGGACAGATTATTTTCAACATGGAAGATGCGCTGGCATACAGCAAAGGTCTGGTGAAAGAAAATAAGGCGCAAACTTCCCTGTTCGGGCTCATGTCCGCGGAGACATCGCTTCCGGCCCTCAAACTCAAACCCTGCGAGCCGGCGAAACCGTTTGAAAAACTTGTCTGGGAAAAGGAACTTCTCGGTCTCTACATTTCCGGACACCCGCTGGATAAATACCGCGAAAAAATGGAAGCGCGCGAATGGAATAATGCGAAGCTCAAAGAAAACGGAAAGGACAATATGCCGATAACTGTCGTCGGTCTGATAGAAGAACTGCGCGAGGTCATCACCAAGAAAAACGAAAAAATGGCCTTCATAAAAGTGGCCGATTTGAACGATACGATAGAGGTCGTTGTTTTCCCCCGAACCTTTGAACTCTGCAAAGAATTCCTCGTCGCTGAAAAATGCGTCGCCATCAAAGGCAAATTCTCCAAAAGAAACGGCGAACCGAGCGTCATTGCCGATGCCATGAAATTGCTTGACTAAAATAGTAATTCATGATAAAATAAACACTAGATTTGTGATCAACCGCAAGAAGGTAGAAGGTGAAGATATGAACATACAAGTTTTTTATGAAGAAACAGACGTGAGTCTGCAAATAACAGGAAAGAATATTGAGCTCGGAGAAATATGCAGAGTTAGCGTCTTTTCGGGAGCAACTGAGCCTGCTCGTCGCGTGGCTCTAGTTGACACGAAATCCTTTTACATGGACGAAGAAAGTATGGTTATCATTAGTAAAATTGGTGGCGGTGTAGTGGCCGAGATACGTCACAATTAAAAACAAAGAAACAGCGGCGAGGTTTGACCTCGCCGCTTTATTTTTTTACCATTTAATCGGTATCATCGTATTGGCACCGATATTTTATGCTTGGCGCTCTTTTTTCCAAAAAGTCATTTACAAAATGACATAACCACGTTAAAAACTTCTTTTTCATTGTTCACTCCCTTTGTGTTTGTACAACTTTATTCATTGAATTTATAGCACGAAATTAAAAAATAAACAAACTTTCAAAAAACCGCGTTTTCCTGTAACCTATATATCATCAATAAGTTATATTTAACATGAAAAACACAAAACCTCTCATCGGATTTATCGGACAAGGATGGATCGGTAAAAATTACGCCGACAACTTTGAAGAGCGCAGGTACGAAACTGTGCGATACTCGCAAGAAGAACCCTATATCAAAAACAAAGAAAAAATAGCGAAGTGTGATATCGTCTTTATCGCCGTCCCCACCCCCACTACCCCGCAAGGTTTCAGCGATGCCATACTCCGCAAAGTGCTTCCTCTCATCGGAAAAGGAAAGATTGCCGTAATCAAATCAACGCTTCTTCCCGGAACAACCGCAAAACTTCAGAAGAAGAATCCCGATATCATCGTTATGCATTCTCCTGAATTCCTTGTGGAAGCGACGGCAAAATACAACACGACCAATCCGGAAAGAAACATTATCGGCATTCCTTACTTCACCGATAAATACAAAAAAGCAGCCAAACGCGCGATGGAAGTTATGGCGAAAGCTCCCTATGAACTTATCTGTTCCGCAGAAGAGGCGGAGCTGGTAAAATACGGAGGAAATTGTTTCTTGTATGTGAAAGTGGTATTTGCCAACCTGTTCCACGACCTCTCTCAAAAATTCCCGAACGTAAAATACGAGACGGTACGAGATGCCGTGAGCGCAGACCCTCGCATCGGCGCTTCCCATTTGGACCCGATACACAAAAGCGGACGAGGCGCGGGAGGGCATTGCTTCATTAAAGATTTCGCCGCCTTCGCTTCCCTTTATGAAAAACTGGCAAAAGATCCTCATGGAACCGAAGCGCTCCGAGCTTTTGAAAAAAAGAACAATCACCTTTTAAAAACCAGTAAAAAAGATCTTGATCTCCTCCGCGGAGTATACGGGGAAGATTAAGAAATGGTATAATGATGAAATAAAACTCATCATTATGAATAATCATTCCAACTCACAATCGCTTTCGGAAATTTTTGAGACGCTCCGCACGAGAAAAAACGGTCTCACCGGAGAAGAAGCAAAAAGAAGACTGGACGAATACGGACTGAATAAGTTACCGGATGCCAAGGCTGATAGCCTTGCGGTTATTTTCTTTCGTCAATTCCAAAGCCCTCTTATTTATATATTGCTCGGAGCAAGCGTTCTCGTCTTTTTTATCGGCGAAAAAACTGACAGTTTGATCATTCTTGCCGTACTTTTTTTCAATGCCATTATAGGAACCGTTCAAGAAGGAAAAGCGCAAAATACACTGATTGCTCTTAAAAATTTTGTGGAAACCAAAGCCACCGTTCTTCGCGATGGAATAGAAATTATTATTTCAGGCACCGAGATTGTTCCCGGCGATATCATTGTTCTTCAGGAAGGAGAAAAAATCCCCGCAGATGCCCGAATAACCCTCTCCAAGAATCTTACTATTGATGAATCAGCTCTTACCGGAGAATCAGAACCGGTACACAAAACATCCGAAAATATGCCGGACTCAGAAGAACAAAATTTGCTTTTCAAGGGAACTCATATCGTCGCGGGACGAGGAATGGCGGTAGTTACTGCCACCGCGCTTAATACCAAAATTGGAAAGATCGCCGAAGAAATCACCACGGTTGAATCAGAAATTCCTCTCAAAACAAATATCCGCGACCTCTCCCGCCTTATCGTCATCGTCGTAGCCGTTACCTGCATATTTCTTTTTATTGCCGGGACTTTATCGGGAAAATCCCCTACAGAAATGTTTACCACAGTCGTAGCTCTTTCTGTTTCCATTATTCCCGAGGGTCTCCCTATTGTTATGACGCTTGTTCTTGCGAGCGGAGTTTGGAGAATGTCAAAACAGGGAGTACTCATAAAAAAACTTCAAGCAGTTGAAGCCTTGGGACAAGCAAAGGTTATTGCCGTAGACAAAACAGGAACCATTACCAAAAATGAAATGGTCGTTCAAAAGGTATATATTGACGGAAAAACTTTTGAGATAGGAGGTATCGGTTATGAACCGAAAGGAGAAATTTCTTTAAACAAAACAGCTCTTGACTCAGCCAACCACCCGGAACTTTTGTTCATCGGAAAGATTGCCTCACTCTGTTCCAATGCCAGCGTAAAATACTCGGAAGATGCCAAAGAATGGAGGGTAAGCGGAGACCCCACAGAGGCTGCCATCCTCGTCATCTCTCAAAAACTTGGCTTCCGCAAAGAAGAATTATTCCGCGAATCGCCGCTTCTTTCAGAGATTACGTTTGATTACCGAAACAAATACCGCGCCACACTCAATCAAATCGGCGATAAAAAATTTATTTCTGTTATAGGCGCTCCGGAAACCATACTCCGTGAATGCAAAAAAATATGGAAAGATGGAAAAGAACATGCGATAACGGAAAACGATAAAAAAGAAATTAACTCGGTACTTCTTTCTCTTTCTCAAAAAGGATTGCGGGTTGTTGCAGTTGCCGAACGGCACAGCTCTCACGACACAATAAACAAAGAAAACATCCGAGATATAACCTTCGTCGGATTCCTCGGAATGAAAGACGCTCTCCGGTCAGAAGTCGCCGATGCCATAAAAAAAACGACTGAAGCGGGAATACGAGTGGTTATGATTACGGGAGATTATGAAATTACCGCGATGGCAATTGCGCAAGAAGCGGGTATTTACCATGAAGGAGATATTCTTCTGACAGGAAAAGAAATTGATCAACTTTCAGAAAAAGAACTTTCAGAAAAACTTGGTAAAACCTCGGTATTCGCCCGAGTAACCCCAGAGCATAAACTTCGCATTATCCAAGCATATAAAGCGAGAGGAGAGATTATCGCTATGACAGGAGACGGGGTGAACGACGCGCCGTCGCTTGTCGCGGCAGATCTCGGGGTGGCCATGGGAAAAGTCGGAACAGAAGTAGCAAAAGAGGCTTCCGATATCGTGCTTCTTGACGACAATTTTGGAAGTATCATATCGGCAGTAGAGGAAGGCCGGGGAATTTACAAAACCATTAAAAAAGTCATTCTTTATCTATTTTCTACGAACGTCGGAGAAGTATTCACTATTGCCGGAGCTATTTTTATCGGTTTTCCTCTTCCTATCCTTCCCGTGCAAATCATTTGGCTCAATTTCGTAACCGACGGTTTCCTTGATGTTGCGCTGGCAATGAGCCCAAAAGGAAAAAGGATTCTTTCCGAGAAATTTCAACACCCGCAAAAATATCTGGTAGATAAACTCATGTCATTCCGGATAGTCCTCATGGCAGTACCGATGGCTATCGGAACACTCTGGCTTTTTTCCAAATACTATCAAACGGATATGACAAAAGCGTGGACGATGTCGCTCGTAACTCTCGCGGTCTTCCAGTGGTTCAACGCATGGAATTGCCGATCAGACAAAAAATCCATTTTCACCAGTAACCCGTTCTCAAACTTATACCTCGTCGGAGCGACCGCTATCGTCATATCCCTCCAATTTTTTGCCATATACAACCCTTTCATGCAAAAAATTCTCCATACTGTTCCCCTCCAGTCGAATGAATGGATCATGATTATTTTTGTCGCATCTTCTATTGTAGTAATAGAAGAAATACGAAAATTCCTTTATCGGAAACAAAATTGACTTTGACTCTAAAAATAAGTACAGTTATGACTGAATAAACCTACCGTTCTTTTACTCTCAAGGAGAAATATCATTGGAAATTTATCATATCTTTACAGAATTTATCTTTGCCAACAGTAAGATTATTTTGGGAAGTATCGGCGCACTTCTCGGCTTTGCGGGTTATATCCATTATTATATAAATATCTTCCTCCGAGGAGGAAATAAACCGAGTCTTTTTACTTGGGTCCCCTTATCGCTTGTCGTCGGTTTCGGGTTCTACGCGCAATTAAAAACAGGCGGTCTCTGGGGATCGGCAGTAACCGGAGCTACTGCGCTTAACGTCTTTATCGTTGCAATCATCTCTCTTTTTTGTGAAAAACAAAAACCTCTATGGAGTGATTGGGTATGTTTTATCGGTGCCCTCATTGCGATCATCTGGTGGAGAACTTCATATGGACTGATCATGCCCGTGGTTATCGTTTCTTTTACCAATATTATCGCTTTTTACCCTACATGGAGAAACGGATACCGAGACCCATTCAAGGAAACGCTCTGGATGTGGTTTCTGAATTGCATAAAATTCGTTTTCGGGATAGCTGCGATTAAGACATACAGCATCACTACGCTACTCTTTCCTCTCTCCATCGCAACGATAGACGGCGCTTTTTTCCTCGCTATTTTCTTTCGGAGAAAATATCTCCGTTTCAAAAAAAATTCTGTCATAGCAGAATAAGAAAAACCCCGCAATCGCGGTAGCGATTTTACGGGGTTTTATTTTATGACTTTGCGGTCAATAGATAGTATTCATCCAAAGCATCAATAAGTTCTGCACTAGAGGTCATTGCGGGGCCTCCGCCCATAACCATGGCCACTTCATAGACGCTCATGATTTCTTCGCGTGTTACGCCGAGTTTTTTGCAGGCTTGCACATGCAGAATAATGCAATTATGACAGCGAACGGAAAGAGCGATTCCGAGAGCAATCAGTTCTTTTGTTTTGGCGTCAACCGCTCCCGAGGCCATGGCTTTTTCATGAAATGCGCCCCATGCTTTCATCGTATCCGGCAAAGCGGTTCGAGCTCCTCTCATGCCTTTTTTAATACTTTCAAATTTTTCAGCTGCTTGCGTCATGCTTCCTCCTTTGGTTTGAGAACATAACCGTTCGTACTCTACCACAAAAGGCAAAAAAGAAAAGCTCCGCAAAAGCGGAGCTTTTCTTTTTGTATTAGACGGTCTCGGCTTTCACTTCCGTGAAGTTTTGGCGATGACCTCTTTTTTTGAAGTAACGGCTTTTTTGTTTGTATTTGATGGTGGTAACCTTTTTAGCTCTTCCGTTTCCGATAAAACCGCATTCAACGGTAGCTCCTTCAATATACGGAGTTCCAATTTCAATCTTTCCGTCTTCCGAAGTCAAAAGAACCTTGTCAAAAATGACCGTTTCTCCTTCCTTGGCTTCAGCAAGTTTTTCAACCCGAAACGATTGTCCCGGTTCAATTCTATATTGTTTTCCTCCTGTTTCTATAATGGCGAATTTCATAGTTCCTCTATCTTACAGGAAATCTCAAGAAAAAGCAACCCTTTTCGTCCTTTCCATGTGTTTACCATTAAATGGCTTAAAATAAGGATAAATTACGCCAAACTGGCTATTTTACCAGTTTGAACCACGTTTTCTTCCCCGCTTTGACAATATCGCCGTCTTTTACAGAAAGCTTCTCGTGGATGTCGGAAACCTTTTCTTCATTCAAGCTTATTGCCCCTTGGTCAAAAAGCCGGCGTATTTCCGAGTTGCTTTTATCTTCCCCCTCAAAGCATTTCTGCAGAAGTTCCAACGCTTCATACTTTTTCTCAGATACATTCACTTCCGGCATATTCTCGGGCACCCCTCCTTTTTGAAAAGTATTCACGAATTCTTCTTCCGCCTCAATGGCCTTCGCTTCTCCATGATAAATGGAAACGATTTCTTTCGCCAAACGCATCTTGGCATCGCGCGGATTCCCTCCCTTTTCTATCTTTTCAAAAATTTCTTTTACCATGTCTAACGGCGTGTACGTGCAAAGCTCAAAATAGGTTTTCAGCGCCGTATCAGGAACAGACATGATCTTCCCGTACATATCGGAGGGTTCATCAGTAATGGCAACATAATTATCCAAGCTCTTACTCATTTTTTCTTTTCCGTCTGTGCCGACGAGCAATTCAAAAGAGAGTACTGATTGTTCCACTGCTTTGTTCGCTTTCATAACATCGCGTCCCATCAGCATGTTGAACGTCTGATCGGTTCCTCCGACCTCCAAATCGCAACTGCCGTATAAATGAGAAATGATAAGCGAGTCTATTCCCTGAATGACCGGATACAGCATTTCGTGCATATAAAGTTCCTCGCCGTTTTCTATCCTCTCCTGAAACATATCGCGCTGAATAAGCCTGCCGTGAGTAATATGTTTGAGCGTCCAGAGCAATCCCTGAAACGTGATGCTTTCAATTCCCTCTTTATGAAGGTGCGTTCTCTGCATTCTCGTCTGGTCAAAAATAGCGGCCTTGGACAAAAATGAATTTGCCGGAAAGGTCAAAGATTTTCCTTCTTGCGTTACGGTAACGGCATTCGGAGAAAAAATATCGGCAACACCGTAGAACCAATCGGAATTGCGAATCCAAGAAAACACCTTTTCGTCCGTGCGAAGAATTTTCCCCACCTGATCCAAATAGGTTTTCATATTCGCTTCCACTTCTTTCTGTTCCACTTCCGGGCGGACTTTACTCTTGCCGGTCGGGTCTCCTATTTGCGCGGTGTAATCGCCGATAAGAAAAATGATCTTGCAACCCATGTCTTGCAAGCTCCTCAATTTCCGCAGAACAACCGAATGACCCAAATGAATATCGGGCCGCGTCGGGTCAACGCCGAATTTTATAATAATATCTTGAGGATATTCCCCTTTCGCTTTTGCCAGCAATTTCTTCCTGAAAGCGTCGTCCGGGTCCACAAACTTCCCCACCCCTCGCGAGAAAATGTCCCCAATCTTCTTCTCAATTTCTTTAGTTTCCATACTCTATAATTTAACACAAACCGACGTTTTTAGCCAAAAAAACGTCACCTGAATAAATGTGGATAAAACTCTTGATTTGAATACCCAATTGACAGTACCTATAGAATTATTCTTTTTTCAAACTCTTCATAATTTTTTAAAAGATACCCAATCCGGTAATTATCCATTTTCAAAAACAAGTCTACTCGTTTATTATTTTTCAAATAATGCTCGCTCTCAACCCATACCCTGTGAAAAGATTTTGTGTAAAACATTTTTAGCCCCCTCGCAAGTTCATCTTTTGGAATAGGGTATATATCCGAATATGAATCAATATATCGTCTCGCATTTTTAAAACCTTTTTCATTAATTCCGCCGTTGAAAAAGATATATATCATAGACCGAAGCAACTCTTGCGTTCTTGGACAATACTCGGCTTTCTCAAAGTCAAAGACATGAGAAACCTTATTGTTTTTATCAAAAAAGACATTATGCTCCAAATAATCACCATGAATAAGATGGTCGCTCGGCAGATCAAAATCTTCATAAACAAGAGAGTCTTTTAAGATAAGGTTCTTTTTTACTTGTATGCCTTTAAGAGCATCAGTGTCAAAGCCTGAAGGTTGCGATATTTTTTGTATTTCCGTCTCAATCAAAGATATCTCCTTAAGTGTTTTTTCTTTATCCCACGGTTTGAATATAGATTTTAAAGGAAGTTCTGAACTCTTTCCCAAAAGATGCATTTTCCCGAGCATCTCGGCCAAAGAAATAATGTCGGAATCAGTGAGGTTTTTCCCTTCTGTTTGAATATCCGAAATAAAAGGGAAAATTGCGTAAAACTCTCCATCAAAATGAAAAAAGGTTCTTCCCTCCTTCGTTGAAAGAGGAAGAATAACCGGAACCCCTCCGTCAGAAAAATACTTTTTAACAGAGTGGACTTCCAAAACCTTTTCTTCGTTGTCAAAACGATATTTCTTCAGAAAGAATTTAATATCTCCGTCATAAAGTACATTATTTTCAGACAAATACCCCTTCTGCACTCGTTCAAGAAACAAGAGCTTGATTCCATAAAGTTCATAGATGCGCCCAAGCAAGTTTTCCATATTAGTTTTCAGCATATCACAAAAAACCGCTTGAAAAAAGCGGTTTTTTGCAGATTATTTTTTTCTAAACTTTTACTCCTCGCTCATTAATTCCACGAAAAACGTGGCGCCTTTGCCTTCACCCTCGGATTCGGCCCAGATTTTGCCGTGGTGGGACTTCATCATTTCTTGGGCGATGTATAAACCGATGCCGTTGCCGTCGGCATAGGTTTTTTGCACGTCTTTGGCGCGGTTGAATTTTTGGAAGAGATTGCTGATGGTTTCCGGAGACATTCCGATACCGCTGTCGTGGATGGAAATGCGCGTTTTGTTCGTCATGAAATCTTTTGTCAAAGAAACTTCAACGGACTGCCCTTCTTTGCTGTATTTGATCGCGTTGTCTATCAAGTTTGAAAGCACCTGACGGATTTTATTGTCGTCCGCCGTAACATTGTAATTCCCGTTGCCGTCATCAGTAAAACGCAGTTCTTTCTTCTCGTTTTTCGCCCGCGTGGAAAATTCTTCAACCATTCCGGAAAGAAGTCCGCGCATTTCCACGGTGCTAAACGTATACACCATTTTCCCTTGTTCTATATGGCTGATGGTCAAGAAGTCATCAATTGTTCCCGCAAGCCGCCGACTGGACTCATACACCTTATCCACCACTTCCGCCGCCTTGTCGGAAAGTTTCCCGTAAGACCCCTCCAACAGCATGGAAGAATATCCGATAATAGCCGTAAGCGGAGTCCTCAACTGATGCGAAGCAATGGAAACAAATTCCGATTTCTGCTTGTCCAAAACACGAAGGTGTTCATTGGCAAGTTCAAGTTCCTTGGCAAGCTTTTCAGCGTATTCTCTACTTTCAACATCTTTGAGAACACCCTTCACCAACAAAAAAGAGAAGAATGTTACCATACCCAATAAAGCAATTCGTATAGCGATTTCTTTTCCCGATTGAGAAAGGAATACTTCTCCAAAAAACACAGAAACAATAAGGAGGGCGAATATCTCTGTCGCAACAATTTTAATATCCAGCAGGTGATGTCTCACTATCGCGTATGCGATCGTAAGCGACATGGCAATAGAAGTTACGGGACCAAGCCAAAAAAAACGGAAAGAACCAAGGGCGGGAGCGATAAGGTTCACAGAAAGACCGCTTACCGTGGTGATTAAAGTCCCCACCAAAACATAAGCGATTTGAACTTTAATTATTCCGTCATTCTTAAAATACTTGCGAATCAACCTAACATAACCCCATAAAAAATAAAAAACGATATATGCCCCGTACGATAAATATCCTTCGCCGAAGGTGATGATTTTATATCCTGAAAGAGATTGGTTTATCTCCCGAATAATAAACCCATCCATCATAACCAAAAACATTATCAGCAAAGCGGGCAAAGAAATAAGGAGGCTGTTTCTATAATCCAAAACAGCCTCTTCTTCGGGAAATGTGTAGGTAAAAAATACAAAAAAAAGCGGTATTAAACAGGCCACAACATACAAACTTTCTGTAACAATACGAAGGTAGACACTTTGAACAGAGATGGTTTCAAAAAAGAATCGAACAAGCGCCCAAAGAGCGACAGAAAAAGAGATGGAAGAAAAGAAAAAACCGTTTCTTTTTGCTTTTGCATTTGCATATATAATAAAACCCAAAACCAAATCCACCGCCACAGCAGCAAGCAAACTTATACTTGAAAAACTAATTATTGGCATAGGTACAGTGGTACAGGATTATTTGATAATGAAAACGTAAACTTTTTTATTTTAAAATTTCTCCTACCCCCCCCATAACTTTTTCAGTAGCAATTTTTTTATAGTCTTGAGGAACCGGATTTTCATATCCTTCAAACAGTTCTTCCGGATAAATCGGTTTTCCGAATCGTATCGTCACGAAACGCTTTCGCAAAAGAAATTCTTTCAAGGTTATATGCAAAATTCCCGAAACGGCAACTGGAACGATTGGAACATTTGCCGCTTTTGCCAAAGCGACAACACCGCCCTTTGCTTCGGACAAACCCCCATCTTTACTCCTGTGTCCTTCGGGGAAAATAGCAACATTTTTCCCTTCTTTCAAAAGTTTTATATGCGAAGCGAGCGATTTTTCATAATCTTTAACTCCGAAAACAGCAGAATAAACACCAAAACAATGCAAAACTGTTTCCGTGTAAAAAAATGAACCGGATAAGCCTTCTTTATAAAACTTTTCTTCTCGAGCGATAAAATAGAGAGGCAGTATTCTTGAAAACAAATTAAAACTCCCGGAAATCAGTAGCCCGTCCCCCTCGCTTACATGATTAGCCGCGAAGATAATACCGTTTTTCAATCCTTTCAAATTTTCTTTTCCGCAGACCTGAAAATGCAGAAAAAAGGCAAACAGGGGTCTCCCGATAAGCCAAGCAAGACGTTGTGATAGTGAAGCGATAATATGCATCATAAAGGTATATCTATTATACCAACAAAAAGCACAAAAGCCCATAAGACAGTCTTCTGTCTCAACTTCGGTAAACTTCGGAGATTTTTGTCATTACTTTTTCATTCGCGATTTTTTTATAGTCCTTTTCTGTCGGATTTTCATATCCTTCAAAAAGTTCTTCGGGATAAATCGGTTTTCCAAAACGAACAACGGCTTTGTGTCTTCTCAGTAAAAAGTCTTTCAATTTTATTCTGTAAAGTCCGGAAATGGCAACAGGAATAATGGGCAGACCTGTTATTTGAGACAATGCTACGATTCCTCCTTTTGCTTCTCCCATTTTTCCATCTTTGCTTATTCCTCCTTCCGGAAAAAAACCGACATTTCTTCCCTTGCGGGGAATCCGGGACAGGAATCCGGGACAGTCACGATTATTTCATAAAATCTGTGTCATAATATACTAAAACTACATCTTTCTTGGTCTTCCTGAACATCGCTTGGTTGATTCAAGATGATGGTTGGCAATCATCGTATCAACCCAAGCATCCCTTCCATAAGGAACCCCTTTATTGATTGAAGTACGAATTAAAGAAATCTCTTCTTCTTTTTCCGGAGTATTTACCCATTGAGAATAAGCATCGGGAATTGGCGTAGGAGAATCATCTAAGAGTTTTTGTTCTTCCTGTGTTCCACTTACTCGTCGCCATGAGCTTCCCCACCGCCAATCTTCACATCTTTCTGAAAGCTTTGCACGAACAGGATTTCTTTCCACGTATTTGATTAAAGAGAGAAGGTAACTATCATTATCCACCAAAAAAGATTTGTATCTTCCTTGATACAGATGACCTGTCCCAATCGTTTTTGTCTGCACATGATAGTTTCTGGTATGAGAGTTGGAAAGACGATGCATAAAAATCCCCATGTCCCCGTCATTTTTCGGAGAAAGAACAAAGTGCCAATGATTCGGCATTATTGTGTAAGCTATTATGCTCATACCAGTAAGTTCTTTTGCTTCCGATATTAATTTCTCAAAAAGTTGGTAATCTTCTTTGGTGCGGAAAATAGTCAAACGTCCATTGGCGCGATTGATGACATGATATACTTCATTGGCGAGATCAACTCGAGCAAGTCTTGGCATAAACTTTTATATTATATCATAGATTTCAGAAAAGAACCGTGACTGTCCCGGATTCCGCGGATTCAACGGATTTCCCGTTATTTTAGCATATCATCAAGTTCACAAGATAAAAGAACCGATTTCGTAAGAACAATCTCTTCTTTTGAATTGAAATTATCCGCAGTCGCTCGGATTATTTTTGTCGTTATGCTGTCACCAAACATCGTCCGGTTTGTTTTTTTGAAATATGCCTCGGTTTTTTTGTAAAACAAATCAGCATACCGAAGAAGTTTTTCTTGAGATGCCGGCGGATGGCTGGTTCCGTTTGAGGTAAATTCAATTTTATTATCGAGGTGTTTGTCTATTTCTCGTTCAGTTATGACCATGTCGTTGAAAATAACCCAATAGTCGCTCAATATGAATTTTATCAGAATTTGCACATCGTCATCTGTCTGATAAAGAAATGAAAAATAAAAACGATCATTGAGTAAATCCTCAAAAACTTTTACTCTTTCCAATCCCATGACTGTTCTTATTTTATATTTTCCAAGCAAGTAAAGATAACTTTCTCGCCAGTTCGCCAGCCAATCTTCAATAAAATTTCGATTCAAAAATAACGGAGAAAGATCCTGTTTGAGATTCGCATCACTCACTTTATTCATTTTCAAAGTTAGTTTATCAAAGAGCGAACGCAAATCGGTTACGTCTATCTTTTTTGCGATAAGATAATCCAAATCGGGAACGGCGGCTTTTCCCATATACCAAAGCAAGTCATAAATATCACGCCCTTTTTCTTCATAGAGAGCTTCTCCGACCCCGCGAGTTCCGCGCGTAAAAATAGCAGCAATCTTGCTCGCCATAAGCGAAGACATATTGTATGTGATGATAACAAACGACAACTGCCCGCGATTGATCGGGATACGTTCGGTAACGGTTTTCGGAGCGGTAAAATGATTAAGATCAATCTTCACATAGATCTGCTTTGACGGGTGACCGATACCGAGCGTCTCACCGATATGGAATTTTAATGTGAGCCCGCGTTCGCTTGTGATTTTTATGGAAAGAAAATCATCGCTTGCAGCAAATGAATTTGAAAAATACGAAAGAATTTCATTCTTAAGAGTTTCCAAAAAGGTATCGGTAACTTTTTCCGGCACTTCAAAATCCAGATCAACCGACATTCGATCGAGACCGTGACAAATGCGAAGCGCCGAACCGCCGTACATAATCCATTTGCCATATTCCGGATGATGGTAAATAAAATTGAGAACATAAAACTGCAATTCTTCCTTCAGAACATTGCGCTCCGTTTCAACGTCAACCGACTGCCCGCTCGAAATTTCGCTCAGTTTATTCCTAAGATTTGCGAGAATAATTTCACTCATGGTCGTAATGTTTTTTTAGCATTAAATAAAACTTTTCTTTTTCCTCATCACTCATTTCATTCATGTCTACCCGCAATTCATCGATGAGTCTATCTATTTTTTCAAGAGAGACATCGCGAAACTGTCGCGTTTTAAAATAGAGCATATCAAAAAGCGCTTTGGAAGGAGTAGCGATATAGAAATCGAACTTTCCATGTACAAGGGAAAAATCGGAAAATAGTTCTTTTTTAATGGTGTGATAAGAAAAACTGCCGGCTTTTGTTTCCCGGCTTCGCGTTCCTTTTGCCGTTACCGAAGTAATGGTGCGAATCGCTTCGGTCGCGAGATTATAATACTGCAAAGCGCTCCATGAACTTATGTACGATGGAGAACGTAAGATGTTTGCCAAAAAAAATGTATACGAAATATCATTGGAATTTTTTACATAAAAGTCCGTTGAAACATACATCCCGTTTTTCAACTGAAAGATATCCTTGCGCTTCAAATATCGGCTGATATACGTATCAACCGTTTTTGGCGCCAATCTGCCCGACTCCCCCAGACGATATACGGTCTGTTTATCAAAATATGGCAGAGTTTTTAACTGCTCAATGAGATTATATGCTCGTTTCATAATTATGACACTATTGTATCAAAAGTGAAACGTGTTGTCAATATCAGAGTTTTCCACAACCATCTCCCTCCTCAATAATCGCCATTCAAGCATCGTCCTATGCTCGGAGCAGACAAAAGAGAGTCGATATTTTATCACCTATTTCGCGTGAGAATGGAAGCCGTAGGATTGGGCGAGTTCGGACATTTTGGGGATGTTTTTGTAGTCTACTTTGCCGACAAAACCGCCATTTTTGGTTCTTTCTCCGGCAAGTATCATCGTTTCAGTCAGGCAAGAAAACAGTGCTCCTTCCGGCAGACCGATGTTGAATTTATAGGTAATCTGCGGAGCGGAGATTAACCCGCCGTCCATAAAAATGATATCTTTTCTTTTTTCAAGTAATTCTTTCGGGGTATTTTTCGGCTGAGTGAGGTCGTAAATAACGACGCCTTCTTTCAGAAATTCCGATTTCATCACCGCCCCCTCCGCGCTCGTCGTAACGACGACCATATCGGCCTCCCATACTTTTGTGATATCGTTCGTGCCGATTATTTCCATTTTTATTTTCTCCGGCAACGCTTCAATTTCTTTTTCCAACGTTTCTATATTCGCCAGCGTTCGGCTCATAAGAATAAGCCGGTTCACGCTGTGTTTTGTGTTCGTGGCAATTTCCTTGGCGATAGCGCTTCCGATGGAACCGGTGGCGCCAATAACGGCGATCGTTTTTATGGCGGATCCGGCTTTTGCGAGATAGGTTTCTATGTCTCCGACGGCGATCGTGGCGGTAAGAGTATTTCCGGAAGTAACCGATATTTTTGTTTTTCCGATAACGTCTTTCCCTCCTTCGGTAACACTGGAAGTAAAAGCACCCAGACCGACAATTTTTGCCCCCATTTTTTCCGCAAGAGCAACCGCCTGCAGAACTTTTTTGCGCGCCGAATCTTTGTCTTCCAGCATTTGTTTTCCGGTAAGAGGGACGGCGATCATCCAGCCTCGGACAGGCGCGCCGTCAATCCGACTTTGCAGACCTCGGATATCGGTAACGACCATCGGCCAGTGATGACGCAGAAAAAATTCAACAACCTTTTCCGGAAAAATTTTCAAGAACGGATATTTTTCCAGCACGTCGCGCATATTCCTCGGATGAACGATGAAAGCGAAATTATATTCTTTCGGATCAGAACGATCCGGAAGAAGGCGAACGAATAAATCGCGAATATCCCGAGCAATAAGTTTTATGATTTTCATAGTTTTATTGGATTAGCTCAACAATAGAAGTCTTTATTATACCACAAAATCACCTAAAAAGCGAAAACAAAAGATTCTTATCTCCAAATTTCCGATTTAAAAAACTGTTCTTGAAAATTTGTGGATTTTCGTATCTCTTCGTCTGAAATTTTCGTACCATCGGGAACAATGACGAGTTTATCATCATCGTCATTCGTTCGGTGGAGTATAGCGACGCATCTGCCGGTAAATTCAGGAACCGGTTCGTTTACTCCGAGCAGATAGGCGTCCAATTCCTCGCCGTCCGGAGCTTTGGTATCGGGAACAAATCCATAATTGATCTCGTAGACAAAACCATGTTTCGGGTGTTGAGAATGCAAGGGCCGGTCAATTTTAATCGTTACCGTCTGACCAAGGTATGGGGTTGAATAACTTTTATTTTTTTCTTCCATATTTTTATGGTTTACCTACTCCTCTAGTCCAATATGGTGTTCATACATCGCTCGGTATCTTCCGTTTTGGATTTTCATGAGGTCTTCATGAGAGCCGGATTCTATGACTTTTCCCTCTTCCACCACGAGAATTTTGTCGGCTTTTCTTACCGTAGAAAGACGATGGGCAACAATGAAGGTGGTTCTTCCTCGCATCAACTCTTCCAGAGAAATGGAAAGCTCTTTTTCGGTTTTTGAATCAAGCGCGCTTGTGGGTTCGTCCAAAATAAGAATCGCAGGATTTCGCAAAACGGCGCGCGCAATAGCCACCCGCTGTTTTTGCCCGACGGAAAGTTTTACCCCGCGTTCGCCGACTTTCGTTTCGTAACCGTTCATAAATTTTTCAATGAATTGATCCGCTTGGCTTATTTTTGCCGCCGAAACAACCTGCTCGTGCATCGCATCAAATGTTCCGTATTTTATATTCTCCTCAATGGTGTCATTAAAGAGAGAAAGTTCTTGCGGGACAACGGCGATATGAGAACGAAGTTCTTTGAGGTCAAGTTCGCGCGTGTCTTTTCCGTCAATTTTTATACTCCCCGAAGTCGGAAAGTAGAGGCCCGAGATAAGGCTGATAGTCGTGCTTTTCCCCACGCCGGATTCGCCGACGAGCGCTACGGTTTCACCCTGCTTGGCCGTAAAAGAAACGTTATCCAGAATAAGCGCGTCGTCCGTGGCATACTGAAAAGAGACATTTTCAAAAGAGACTTCCCCGCGAATATCTCCAAGCGGTACCGCATTTTCGGGAACATATATTTCTTCCGGCTGATCAAGTACCACTTCGTACAAAAGTGCTGCCGCCGCAAATCCGGCTTGAAATTGCTGCCACTGCATACCAATGCGAACGACAGGAGAAAGAAACATGGCAGAATATCCATTGAAAGCCATAAGGGTACCGATAGTTATTTCTCCATTTACAACAAGTCCGACCGATAAAACAAAAGTCGTTCCTTGAACAACAAAAATCATTGTTCTTTGAAACCCGTCCAAGCGAGACCAAACATGCTCCAGTTTCCGCCAGATTCCGCGCGCTTCGGTAAATTCTTTCGTACGCCTTTCGTCTTCATACTCTTCAGACGTTGAAATTTTTACGATATTTATTTGAGACACGGCGCTTCCCGCACGTCCGTACGCTTTTCCATAAGCGGCAATACCTTCCTTATGTATACTTGCCGTCATCTGAACATTGCGAAGCATCATGACGACATAAATGAGCGCACCCAAAAGAAGAACAAACGCCAGTTTTACATTAAGGGTAAAAGCGATGGCGATACCGAAAAAAACAGAAAGGAGATCCGGAAAAATACTCAGAGATTGGTTGACGATACTCGGCACTCTTCCCGCCGCGCTATGGCATATTTCCCTAATTTCCGATTGGTGGTGTTCTTTATGAAAAGAAAGAGGCAAACGAAGGAGATGATGATAGTTGATTTGATTTATAGAAATTTCAATATCGTCGGGTAATCCGCGAGAAAGGAAAGCTTGGATCCAGCCGACGATGTTAAGAATGACCTGCGCAAAGAACCATAAGCCCAAAGCATAAAATACGGGAACAAGAGAACCGGAAGGGCCGACTTTTGCCGCCACATTCAACGCGTCAAAAAACCGACCGGAAAGATACGGCGTAAAAGCGCTGGCGGCTGCCGAAAGAGTACCTATCCCGATGAGAAGGTAAATTGTTTTGCGGTGGGGAAAAGCCAATCGCCACACCGCTTTCATTCCGTTTTTTATTTTATAGTCCGATTTTGTTGTTTCAGCCATAAAAATCGTTATTAGTCTTTAATAATAACACTTTTTCGCGATATAGATACAGCTCAAACCGGAACTTACTTTTCGTCGTTTTTTGGAAATTAGAAATTAGAAATTAGAAATTTTTGTTTTTATATCCCCTCTTCTTTTAGGTCTTCAAAAAGCTTGCGGGCTTTTCGGGAGAGTTTTTTGGGAAGTTTGATGTTGAGTTTGATGAGAAAATCGCCTCGGTGAGTTTTATCCATAGGAACTCCTTTTCCGCGAACCCTGAGTATTTCTCCATGAGCAACGCCTTCGGGAATCTTTACGGAAATTTTGCCGTCCAAAGTTTCTATCGGATATTCTCCGCCCAAGAGCGCATCGGATAATTTAATATCCAAATTCATCGCAAGATTCATTCCTTCTCTTTTCAAAAAAGCATGAGGCAAGCAATGAATCTTCGCGTACAAATCTCCCGCGATTCCGCCCGGAGCCGCTTCTCCTTTTCCGGACATTCTGATGACTTCACCGTTGGAAATTCCCGCGGGAATGGAAATGCGCATTTCTTCCTGACCGCGAAGCGCTCCCGCCCCATGGCATTTGCCGCATTTTTCAGAAGGCACTTCGCCTTTGCCGATGCAAGTAGAACATTCGCGAACCGTGCTGATGTTGCCGAATATGGTTCTCTTTGCTTCATGAACTTTTCCTTGTCCGTTGCAGGTCTCGCACTTCTTCATTTTTGTTCCAGGTTTCCCTCCCGTGCCATGACATTCAGAACAGACCAGCGTTTTTGAAATAAGGACTTTTCGCTCCGTACCAAAAACGGATTCCGCGAAGGGGATCTCAAGGTCAATGGAAATGTCTCTTCCTCTCTTTATTTGCCCGCGTCCGCCGTTTCCGAAGAAGTCGCCGAAAATATCACCGAGGTCAAACTCCATGCCTTCGGTTCCGTTAAATCCTTGAAACCCGGAGAAGTCAAAACCGCCGAAGCCATTCGCCTGCGGGCCGGCGTTTCCGCCAGGAAAAGCCGAGCCGTAGGTGTCGTAGGAAGCGCGTTTGCTGTCGTCGGAAAGTATCTGATAGGCCTCATTTATCTCTTTGAATTTAGCCTCATTTCCGCCCTGTTTATCGGGGTGGTACTGGTGCGCGAGCTTGCGGAACGCCTTTTTGATGTCGTCTTTGGTTGCGTCCTTGTTGATGCCCAATATCTTGTAGTAGTCGTTTGCCATATGCGTTAAAAAATTAAGGTAGTCGCATCATACCACAGAACGCCTTTTCAGACAATTTGACAAAAATGGAGTAACTATATACTCTTAAAGAGGGTTTATGCTCAACTTTTTCTAAAGGAGGAACTCATGGGCATGAGAAAAGAAGACAAAAAAATTGTTTGGATGGTCATCGTCGGCGTACTCGTAACGCCATTCGCTATTTATATTCTTCCGCATTTGGAAGCATTCGTTGAATCACTGCTTGCTTTGATTCACTAAAAGAAAGAACGCCCCGGTTTATCGCCGGGGCGTATTTTTATCGCAATTGACTTTTTTTGCTTTCCGTATAAAAATAGGTGAAGGCTCGAACGATTTTAAAAATAAACACTTTTGCAAAGGAGAAAACATGATGTTCAATAAAGACTTTGATTTTAACGAGAACAAAGAAGTTCAGTCCATAAAAAAGACGATTGCTTTTCTGGAAGACAAACTTTCCGAAGAGATGGCGAAACGCCGAGCAAAACTGCATTTCGGCATAGAACACGGGAAAATTGTTTTTGAGCAAGAAATTCTGCGAAGACATCGTGAACTTAAAGTCAGTTTGTGGAAATACATCACCAGAGCAAATCCGCTGGTAATTTTATCTTCCATAATAACTTATCCGATGATTATTCCGATTGTGATTTTGGATATTACCGTGACAATATACCAGCATATTTGTTTCCGTATTTACGGAATTCCTTTGGTAAAACACCATGATTATATGGTCTTTGAAAGGACGCATCTCGCCTACCTCAACCTCGTTCAAAAACTCAACTGCGCCTACTGTTCTTACGGAAACGGCGTCATTGCTTATGCCCGCGAGATATTTGCTCGCACGGAACAATACTGGTGTCCGATTAAACACGCCAAAAGAACCATTCTCGGCAACCATGAACGATACGAAGATTTTGCTGAGTTCGGAGATGTTGACGCCTTTATGGAAAGATACAAAAAAGGCAAAGTAAAAGAATAAAAAACAAAGAAGAGAGAAGCTCGCAATAGAAAATATCGCAGGCTTTTTTGTTTTGGAAAAACAGGATATACTGAAAGAAAGTTTTACTCGTTAATCATTTGAAATTTTATGAAAGGATATGTCATTAATTTAGAAAAAGATACGCTGGAGAACGAAGATTTCCGCCGAGTATTATATACGGCAAAAAATTGCCAGCTCGTACTTATGAGTTTAAAGCCTAGAGAAGAAATCGGTATGGAAGCGCACGAACTTGACCAATTTCTTCGCTTTGAAAAAGGCAACGGAAAAGCAATACTGGACGGTGTAGAACACGAAGTCTCTGACGGTTTTGCGGTAGTCGTTCCAGCAGGAACCAATCACAATATCATCAACACTTCGGAAACGGAGATATTAAAACTCTATACGGTTTATGCTCCGCCCGAACATAAAGACGGAGTGGTTCGTCACACAAAAGAAGAAGCCGAAGCGAATGAAGAACATTTTGACGGGATAACCACGGAATAGTCCTATCGTAAAAAATGCTCCGATTACTCGGAGCATTTTGCGATATTTTTCAATCGCCGCTGAATACGGGTTTTCTGATAGTGTCTACCTTGTCGCAACCGCCGCAGGGCCTTACGACAGAAAACCATACGATGTCGCCTTCTTTAATGTTTTCTTCGCCGGTAGCAAAAACAACATGGTCAGGGTCAAAAACATATTCAAGATGATCTTCTTTAATCATTTTGTTTTCTTCAGTTCGTTCTTCGCTAAGGATCCATAATCCTTCGCTGATAAACGTAATTTTTCCCAATCTAAAGTGCATGCGCTTCTCCTCTGATTCTTCAGTGAATACCAATTGAATAATACTCTTACATTTCAGTTTTGTCAAACAGGAGAACTTGACCATATCGTATAAATATGATATTTTATGTGTTGATACTTTAATACAAACCAAGGAGTTTTTAGTGAATACTCTATCAGGCGTATTGTTCTTTATTGCTTTCATTCCTTATGTCTGGGCCATAGTGCACGGACAAACTGTTCCTTCGCCGGTAACGTGGGCCATCTGGGCGAGCGTTGACACCCTCACACTCTTCGCGATGATAAAAGAAAAAGCGATGGTCGGACAGATTACCGGTGCGGTTATCGGAGCCTGGGTCGTCACGATATTGGCAATCTTCTATGGCAATCCGACAATGGGTTCCATTGAGTGGGTAAGTATTATCGGGGCCCTCGCGGGAGTAGTACTTTGGAAAACAACCGGCAATGCCCTTCTTGCCGTCATTTGCGCTCAAGTTGCCGTACTTATCGGTGCGGTTCCGACCATAGTCGGCATCTGTAATGGCGTATTGGTAGAAGACCCGATTGCGTGGTCTCTCTGGTCCATCTCATGCATTCCCGCATTTCTGGCGATAAAAAAATGGGATATGGCAAACGTGCTTCAACCCCTCTCTTTCGCCATAGTTGATGTGACCATATTCGTCCTTGTTATGATTCGCCTCTTTTGGCTTTAAGCCGTAACCCCCATGAGTATAATACACTCATGGGGGTTTCTTTTTGACACCACGGAAAATCGTTGACGAACTCGTTGAAATGATGTAGTTTAAGGGCAGGTGAAAGCACCTTGGTACTTTGAAATCATTCCACAAAACACTTTTCGCACCACCAATCAAACAAGGAGAGGTTGCACAATGAAACGGCAAAAACCAAAAGTATTCGTCCTGGATACATGCGTATATGGTCACGACCCGAACGCGATTTTCAGCTTTGAAGAACACGACCTGCATGTCCCCATCGTCGTAATGAGAGAACTGGACGGCCACAAAAGCAACTACAAAAAACCGGAACTTGCCAGAAATGCGCGGCAAATATCTCGTTATTTTTTAGAATTACTCCGTGGAGCAAACCCAAAAGATATGGAAAAAGGATTTCCTATATCACTGATAAAATCCCATTATGGGAAAAACGGCCCAGACAAAAAGACAGGGAGGGTTTTCTTTGAAACCACTACCCCCGATCAACTGATATCATCTGTTTATCCTGATGGAGCCATAATCAACTATACAAAAAAACTTCAAGAAAAACTTGGAGAAAAGGTTGAAGTGATTTTTGTTACTCAAGACATAAACGCGTTCAGCACATCACTCATCTGCGGAGTTCAAACCGAAGAATACGAGAGTGGCAAGGCTCTGGACGATATTGACCTTCTTTATAACGGAATGTATCAATTACCGTCCGGCTTTTGGGAAATGATAGAAATTGAAATGACTGCAAAATCTGAAGGAATTTCTTATTGGAATATCAAGACCCCGCTCGCGAGAAACTGGTATCCGAATCAATTTCTGTATCTGACAAAAGAAGACTCAACGGAAGAATATATCGTTGATAAAGTTGACGGGGAAACCGCTTCCATTCGCACGATTATTGATTACCGAAAACTCGAAAACGGCGTCTGGGGTTTACATCCGCTCAACAAAGAACAAAACTTTGCATTGAACGCCCTGATGAATCCCGAGATTGATTTTGTTTCTCTTGCAGGAAAAGCCGGTTCGGGAAAAACACTTCTCGCTCTTGCTGCGGCATTGGAACAAGTGATGGCGGTGCCGAAAATTTATTCCAAAATTCTCATCACCAAAGAAGCCATGCCAATTGGAGAAGACCTCGGTTTTTTCCCAGGAACGGAAGAACAAAAAATGGCGCCATGGATGATGGCTTTTACCGATAACCTGGATTTTTTATGCAGCGGTATGAATGAAGGCGTTATGAAGCAATCAGCCAAAGATCTTATGAAGAATTATATTGAAATGCGAGCCATTGGCCCGATGCAAGGAAGAACGTTCCATAAGAAATTCGTTATTTTAGACGAAGCGCAAAATCTGGCTCCAAAACAAATGCTGGACTTGATCACCCGCGCCGGTCCGGGCACAAAATTCGTTTGTCTGGGCAACATCAAACAGATTGCGACCCCATATCTTACGGGAGAAGCGTCAGGTTTGACCAGTGTGGTGGAGGCATTCAAAACATGGGAAAGAAGCGCTCATGTAACGCTTGTTGCAGGGGAAAGAAGTCCGCTCGCGGAATTCGCCTCCAATAATCTCTGTCAGTAGTTTTTAAGTCCATCGCCCCGATCAATGTCGGGGCGATTTTTATGTTGACAAAGTTCATGTAATGTACTACATTTACCGCAGATAGACCTTAGATAAAAGGAGAAGAAAGATGAATAAAAGAATAACGAATGTTTTAGATGCCCATGGAGCGCTTCTTGTTCCGGAGAAAGAATACCTCCATCAAGGAAGAATACTGCGAGTTCTTGATGAATCATACGGTCCCGGGAATCCCAGGCTTCCCTATTATCGCGTGATATGCGAAGACAAATACGGCAAAGAAAAAATCATCATCGTTGACGCCCAATATCCGGGCGGAGTTTATGGGGGCATCGTCTTCCAATCAAGGCTTGTTCCGATAGAATAATCAAAACAAAATCCCCCGACTTGAATCGGGGGATTTTTATTTTTTCTTTTTATTCAACCGTTATGGTTCCTTTCATGCTCGGATGAATGGAACAAATATAATCAAAACTCCCCTCCTGGTTAAAAGTTGAGCTGTACGTAAATCCTGTTTTAATAACATCGCTTTTAAAGTCTGTTCCGGAAATCTGATGAGGAGCGGAGTCTTCGTTTGTCCAAATTATAATGTCGCCTTTTTTCACTTTCATATCAGAGGGAACAAAAGCAAAATTCTTAATGGAGATTTGGCGAATCTGCGCCGTAATGACCGGCTTTTCGTATTTTACGGGAGGAAGATTTTGTTCTGTCTTCTTTTGCTGGGTCAACGCAAAGATGGCCAATATGGCAACGACGACAACAATAACGACGAGAACGTATTTTATTTTCATACGATTATATTAAAAATAGAGTAATAAACCTAAAATTAAATGAACAAAAATAATGCCGGTTAAAATCATGGCGTTCGTTTTATGCGCGCTGAAATAATCCGGGTGTCCATGAACCAGTTTGTATCCCAGATAGAGCTGTAAAGAAAAGTCTATCAAAGCAATCAGCCCCAACCAAAACACCAGGGGTTTTCCCAAAATAATAAAAAACATAGTGCTTCTATTTTAACACTTTTTTATTTTTCAGGTAAGGGAAAACTCATCATAAGTCCTTGACTTTATATTGTTTTGATGTATAATAAGCTTTGAATAATCAGTACTTTTTATACACAACAAGGATTTAACAATGAAAGTGATAAAAGATAAAAAAGATGCTCTTGATGAACTTCTGGAGATGTCAAAAAGGTTTCGCGGATGCAACGACCCGCAAGTAATTTTTGCTTCGGCAGTGCTTTATACGCTCGCCGGAGCGCTTCAAAAAGGGACAACGGATGAATTGGCAAAAGTTCTTCTTGAGCACGTAACGCGTGACGGAGAAGTGCTTCGCAAAGCGACGTCCCTTGCCGGGAACATCCAGCTGGCCCCGGAAAGTAACGGAAGCAAACGACTAAATTAAAAAACCGCCATCGCTCCGAGCTGTCTCGGAGCGATTTTTTATTGATATTTCTCCACAGTTTATTCGTACCATTTAGTGTGATTGTATTGTATGATTGAAGAAACAATCTCTCTCTTTTATGAAAATACGAACGCAGCTTATCGTTACTTATATCGTTATAGCGCTCCTTCCTGTTCTGCTTGTATCATGGACTGCCTACTCTAAAGCACGCAGTGCTCTTGTCAAAGAACAGCAAAATTCTTTGGAATCAACTACCGAACTAAAAATTGATTCCATACAGAGTTATTTTTCTTTTTTTTCAAAAGAGATAACTATAACAAAAGAACGTTTTACGATACGACAGTACTTTCCTATTCTTGTCGGGTCGGAAAATAAAATAAACACCTCGGAACAAAAAAGAGTGGCGGAAGTTATTGATATGGAAGCAAAAAGCATCCTTTCAACCATAAAAGAAATAAAGGATCTATTTTTAATAGATTCAAACGGAAAGATTGTCTATTCTTCAAAAAAAGAAACGGAGCAAAAAAATATAAGAGTGGTATTCCCCGTCAGAGGATTAGACGCTTTTCTAAAAGGAAAAGAGGGGGTTTTTCTCTCAGATATCCTTTATGACAAAAATCTGAACGAACGAAATTTTCTGGAAAGCGCCCCGATATATGACCTTTCCGGAAATTTTGCGGGAGTGCTCATTTTTCAAATAGATGCAGAATCTCTCTTCTCTGTCGTTCAAGAAACAATCGGCATGGGAAATACGGGAGAAACGCTTATCGCAAGACAAGTTTCCGAAGATCCGCTTATTCCCAATAACGAAAAAACGTACGACCCGCAAGGAAAAATGATTATGTTTTTGAATCCTTTGCGTTTTGATCAGAACGCTTCTTTTAACCGATTCATCCGCATCGGAGACAAAACAGGTCTGCCGATACAGAACGCCATTCAAAAAAAAGATGGCGGCGGTATAAACATAGACTACCGTGGAAAAGAAGTTCTTTCCGTCTGGAAATATCTGCCGGAATACCATTGGAGTCTGGTAACGAAAATAGATATGTCGGAGGTCTTGTCTCCCGTTTATGAATGGCTCAAAACGGCTGTCATGGTATTCTTTGCCATAATTTTGTTTATTATTCTTTTTTCTATTCTCCTTGCACATATCCTTTTATCCCCCATCAAAGAGATTATGAGTGTGGTGAAAGAGTTTCGTGAAGGGAACAAAGCCATAAGACTGAGCAGAAAAATAATTTCTTCCAAAAACGAGATTGGAGAATTCGGACGAATTTTGGAATCATATGCCGATGAGGTCCTCTGCTCGGAAGAAAACACGAAAAAACAAATAGAAGAAAAAACGCAAAAGCTGGCGAAACAAGAGGAGGAGATGAAAACAAAACTTGAAAATGTTGAGCGTGCGAATAAACTCATGGTGGGAAGAGAACTAGAAATGGTAAAATTAAAAAAAGAGATTGCGGAATATAAAAATAGCAAACAATAAAATGAATGAACTTGAAAACATCGTACCAAAACTGATAGAACAGCATCGTCTTTTGCAAAAAGACCTTGGAATGGCCGCGGCAATGACAGAAATGGAAAAGCCTTCTTCTCAAGAAATAGAAAAATGGCTTCAGCAATTTACCGCTGACCTTACCGAGCACCTGCACTTGGAGAACGCTGTTTTTTATGTTGAACTCCTCAAAAAAATGAAAGAAGCGGGCGTTGATACGACAAACACGGGGATATTCATCGCCGATATGAAAAATATTGGGAACAAAGTGGAAACTTTTATGAAAAAATACAAAAAAGCGGATACTATTGATGCTTCTCTGGCAGAATTTAAATCTGAATTCTTTCCTATTATAAACGCGCTGAACATCCGCATTGAGTCGGAAGAGTCAGGCGTGTATCTCTATTGGGATTTATATAATAAAGAATAAATAAAAAAACATTTATCGTATGAAAATCAAGACAAAAATTTTACTTGCTTTTTCCTTTCTTCTGATTGTTGTTTTAGCAAGCGGCTATGTTTTTCTTGGAGAGATTCTTAAGGTTAAGGAGCTGATTTCAAAAAACGTTCCGCAAGATTTGCCGGTATTTTTGGAAATGGAAAAAACGATAAACAACGGTCAAACAGCAGCCTTCTCGTTCATAATTATTGCTTGTTTTTTAATCATTTTCTTCGCCTTATTCTTTTTCTCTCTGTTCTCAAAATCCCTTAAAAGACTTCGCGATACCATAGAAAATGTTAAACACGGAAACTTAAGCGTTTGCTCCGTTCCTTTGAAAAATGACGAGATAAGCGAGCTTTCAAAATCTTTCTGTGAAATGACTGATATCTTAAAAAACTCGCAAACAGAGGCGCAAAAAAAAGTTGAAGAACAAACGACGGAACTTTCTAAAAAAACTAAAGACCTTGATGACCAGAAAAACGCCATCTTGAATATCTTGGAAGATGTAGACAAAGAAAAGGAAAAAACAGAGGCCTTGGCAAAAGATTTGAAAAAATTCCAACTGGCCGTAGAAAACGCGGCCGAAATGGTAGTCATTACCGACCCCGAAGGTATTTTAGTTTATGGAAACAAGGCCGTAAAAAGGATTACCGGCTACGAGGTAAGCGATGCAATTGGAAAAAAAGCGGCTGCCTTCTGGAAAAGCCCCATGAAGAAAGAATACTATCAAGAAATGTGGCGCATTATCAAAATCGAGAAAAAGACTTTCCACGGTCAATTGCAGAACAAAAGAAAGAACGGGGAGATATATGAAGCTGATATTTCTCTTTCACCAGTGCTTGACGATAACGGAAACATTATTTTCTTCGTTGGCATTGAACGCGATATCACTAAAGAAAAGGAAGTAGACAGAGCAAAAACAGAATTCGTATCGCTTGCTTCGCACCAGCTTCGTACCCCGCTTTCTTCTATCAATTGGTATACGGAAATGCTTCTCAGTGGCGAAGTCGGAGAATTAAATGACGGACAAAAAAATTATCTCAAAGAAGTGTATGCCAGCAGTCAGCGTATGGGAGACCTCGTCGGAACTCTTTTAAATGTATCACGTCTGGAACTTGGAACTTTTGATATAGACCCCTCAAAAGTAGACGTAAGCGCCATCTCAAAATCAGAATTAAACGAAATGAAACCGACGATTACAGAAAAAAAAGATCGTGATAAAAGAAACCTATGGAGAAAATGTCACTGAATTCCAAGCGGATAAAAGATTACTAACCATAGTTCTTCAAAATCTTTTATCAAATGCCATAAAATACACCAACAACGAAGGAGAAGTGAGTATTGCCATTCAGACGATTCCAGAAGGGTCTCTCCTTGACGGAAGAAAAATGACAGAAGAAAGTTTAGGGATAACCGTGGCCGATTCAGGAATCGGTGTTCCAAAATCTCAACAGGACAAAATTTTTACCAAACTCTTCCGTGCCGACAATGCCGCTTCTTCCCGTACAGAAGGCACCGGTCTCGGATTATATATCGTTAAAGCCATTGTTGAACAATCAGGAGGACAAGTGTGGTTCACTTCGGAAGAAAATATGGGAACAACCTTTTTCGTTTCCTTCCCTCGCACGGGAATGAAGAAAAAAGAAGGAACCAAATCTTTAGCCTAACAGATTTAAATAGTAAAATAATAAAAATTGCCGGACAGTATTTGTCCGACAATTTTTGAGATTTTGATTATGAAATATGGACGAGGGCGTTATTTACTTTTTCTACGAGTTCATTAATAGGATGCTGCGATTTTACCAAGTAATCAATAGCACCGAGTCTAATGGATTCTTTTATCTGTTCATCGCCATCAAGATTAGAAATCATAATGACTGGTATTTGTTTTACGTCGGGGTCGGACTTAAGCTCTTTAAGAATTACTAAACCTGTCTTTTTCGGAAGTATAATATCCAGTAAAATAATATCGGGCATGAATTTTTTAGCGGTTGGCAATACCGCGTCTCCACTCATAACAAATTCTACGGTAAATTTCTCCCGTTCAAATTTCTCACGAAACACCTTTACCAGGGATTCTTCGTCTTCAGCAATGAGTATTTTCATAGCGTTATCATTATAATTGTTATTTAATATGGTTTATCTCTGCGATAGTTCTCGGATATTGTCTATAATATATTTCTTCGTCTTACTCGCTTTTTCACTTATCTTTTTAGCGAGAAAACCTATTTCATTCAGACCTTTTGCGCTTACGTGATTTACTTTTGCAACATCAATTATTTTTTCAGCATCTTCAGAAATGATATTAAACGTATCCCCAACATCACGCTCCGCGACGACGATTCTCCTTTCAAGCTGATTTTCCCATCTCCTATAAGAATACCACCATCCGCCGAATATCGCTATCAAGACAAGAACCAGTATAACAAAAAATTGGGATTGTGTCATGGTCAGAGTGCCGACAGAGAAAAAGGCGTTTTCTCTGATTTTTATCGTTATGTTGGTACTTGTTTTATTGCCTGCTTTGTCTTCCGCAATAACGGAAACAATATGATTTCCCGAAGAAAGCGCGGATAAAGTGTACTTTGTAAGAATAGTGCTGGTCGCCTGATCTCCGTCAACTAAAATCCGATAAAAATCAATACCGGAAGGCTGGTCTTTTGTTTCAAAAGAAATCGTCGGGGTGACCACATACGTGGAATTCCCTTCGTGAGACACGACATCAAAAGCGAGGGGCGGCGCCGTATCTATACCGATCTTGTAATCAGTAACCGGGCCCCACCCGACATCATTTTTAAACCGTACATGAAGATACCAAACACCATCAGACAAACTTGGGAATGTTTTATTATCAAAAAGACCTTCGGAATTTTTGAGATCAAAAACAGGTTGTTGATCAAGAGCTGTCGCAACCCCGGTAACATCAGAAGGAAGCGACCATTGAACAATAAAAGGAGAAAGAGAATCATACCACTGATCAGAAGACGGATATAGTGGTATGTTCAGTGCCGGTTTTGCCGGTATTTTTCCTGTCGGAACAGCGATACGTTTGATTATTTGAACAGGAGGAACTTTCGGTGCAGGAATAACTCGAGACGCTTCTTGTTTGGTTATACTAGTGATATTCAAACCTTTCATGGCAGAAAGGACGTTTGTCCCATTGCCGTCAGCGGCCGTAATGGCGCCGTTACTAAAAGAAATTTCTGCGGGACCGGAACCTACCACCTTAAAAGTAATGCGAAGCGCCTGAAGAGTTTTTCCCGTTAATCCGCTTGAAGAACCTCCGATGAACAAAACCTCCCCCGCTGAATTATCAACGGTCGGTTCCTGCAACCAAAAAGAAAAAACGGAATTGGTTTTGTCTGTTTCTTTTTCTTGCAAAACGCCAACGGGAAAATTTATAGAGGCCTGTGCTGCGTTTATTCCCACGCCTTCACTGTCTATTTTTACATCAACACTGAATTCATCGCCTATCGCGAACTGAGTTTTATCCGTAATAAGGTTTAACGTTCCTGCATAGGCCGGTAGTGCAACAACAAAGAGAGAGATGATACCGGTTACGAAATATACTATGAAACTTTTTATATGGTGCATATTTTTAAGATACTTGCTTCTATTTATTATATCTCCATTTTGCAAACGTATCAATAAAATAAAGGGGAAAACCGAGACGACGGAGAAAAAAGCAAAAAGAAACAAGGAAAAAGAAGACAGAAAGATACAAACACTGCCGGATTATACTCGGCAGTGTTTGTATTCTTTTCTCTCTTTTTACTTTTTAAGTGTTTTAACAAAGATACTCAGGTCTTGTATATTCACTTTTCCGTCTCCATTCAGGTCGTCTTTCGCTTTAAGAGTCGCGTTAGCGGACTGCCATCGGGAAACAAAAATGCTGTAATCTTGAATTCCTATTGTTCCGTCTCCGTTAAAGTCCATGTTTGGAGTGAAGATATTTACGACCGAGAATACTTCCTGAGGAGAGTAATCGCTTTTGAGTCCGGCAGGGCTGACTTGACGCGTACGAACCATATGGCTTCCAAAACCAAGGTCAAAGGTCGGAACAAGCGCTTTGTAAACTCCTTTACTGTCTACCGTTGCCGTAATAACCGTTGGCTGATTATCTATTTGAATTTCAATTTTATAGCCCGGTGCTCCCGCTCCCGTTATTCCGAGAACGTCGCCTTTTGTTACCGCCCCGCGAGCCAAACCAATGGTAGGAGAGAGCAAAATGCCATTAACATCAAGCTGTAATAAAGCGTTGGCTTGGTTGGCATCAAAAATCTTTACCTGTGTAGTGTTGTTATTTTTATCAGTTCCAACAATCCCATAAGAACGTGCGCCGCCGGTAAGTCCGCTAAATGAGAGAACGAAGTTTCCATTTGAAGTCGCAACTCCTTTTTTTGCTTGGAGAGAATCCGTTCCTCCGATAGCCACAACATTTAAGACGGCTCCGGGAAATGCTTTACCCGTGAAGCGAACGCCGGAAACAGACGGGAGAGAGGCAATACCGGCAATGTTCACGATAGTCGGCGGTACAAATACGGCATTAAAGATAAGTGTTTGCGTAGAGGAAACCCCTAATCCGGTTGACTGACTATCAATGAGCGAAAGCGTTATCGTTTCTGCAACCGTATCTCTGATCGTCATCGTACCAACACCGTTTACCATAGTAACCACCCCGCCACCAGTAGCAGAACCGGAAGTGACGAGGGTAACATTGTGGTTGTAGTTTGCATCAACATTTCCATTAACATCTTCCGCACGGATAGTCACTGTCGTAGGAAGATTAATCGTTCCATTAGAAACAGGTTGAATGGTAAAATGCGTTGCGGTAATTATCGCGAGGGTTACGGTTACTGAGTCAGCAGCATCTTGGATACCCGTCGTTCCATTGGCAATCGGAGTGCCGTCAGAAGCGGTGATAACCCACGTGCCAGGCGCCTCTTCGTAATACCAGAAGTTTGTCGTTGCAGACCCATCGGCAAAGGCAACAAGATCGGTCAGGAAACCTCCCGTGGCAACATCATAAAATTTTGAAGAGGTCGTTGCGGCGCTTGAATAGAGGTAAGCAGAAACGATTCCTGAAGTCACGAGATTATCAAAGGTATCTTTTCTGGTAAGTGTGTACTCAAGGCGAGTACCAGCGGTCATGTTTCCAGGATTATCAATGGTAAACTTTGAGATAGAAGAAGGGGCGACGGCAAAAGTTCTATTAGAGCCTGTCATACCAGGGGCAGTTCCGGCGACCGTAACGGTTGCGGATCCGGCCAATTCATCGTAATACCAGAAACGAGCGATGGATTGCCCTTCAAGAATGTTTACCGAAGTGATAACACTTCCTCCTGACACGGCGTCATAAAATCTTTTTACACCAGCAGAGGAAGAATCAAGAGTCACATTCGTAACACCGGTAGTAATAAGGTTTCCAAATTGATCTTTTCTAGTGACCGTAAACCCGAGTCGCGCTCCCGCTGCGGTATCTCCCGGGTTATCAATGAAAAGTTGTTTTGCTTCTCCTGTGGAAAATATAGCATCAGCGGTTGAAGAAACATTGAGCCCGGTTGATTGAACGTCAGAGAGTGTTAAATGAACCGTCTCCGCATTATGGTCGGAAATCTGGATTGTACCAACTCCATCGGTAAGAGTTACCAACCCCGCTCCTGTGGCTGCCCCCGAAGTAAGAAGCATGACACTGCTGGTCGCGGTAGTATCAAGACTTCCCATATCATCCTGGGCTTGTATGGTAATGGTTATCGGGCTATCAACCGTTCCTGATGACGGGGGGATAATAACAAACTTTGTAGCAACGATGGGGGCGGGACTGACATTTACGCTTGCCGTACCATCAGTAACGCCCAAAGCGTCGGGACCGGAAATACTATCGGAAGCAGTGACCGTATAAAGCCCAGCGACTTCTTCGTAGTACCAGAAATGAGCCAAAGAAGAACCATCACCAATAGAAACATTTGATATCGGATTCCCCAGTGTTGCCGAATCATAGAACTGTCTATTGTCCACTCCGAGAGCTCCCGCCGTCGTATAAAGGTATGCGGTGGTATTGCCGGAAGTAACAAGATTTCCGAATTGATCTTTTCGCGTAACCGTATATCCAAGTCGGGTCTTTGCCGTCATATCGCCAGCATTATTGAGAGTAAAAGAACTTACCGGACCGGGAGTAACAGAAAGTACTTTGACGGCATCGCTGATACCAGCAGCGCCGTTTGCTGTTGGAGTTCCATCGGAAGCGGTAATGGTTACCGTTCCGGGAGCTTCGTCATAATACCAAAAGTTTGCGGTTTGCTGTCCAGAGAGAAGAGTAATTGAAGTAATCGGCGTGCCAGCTGTTTCTGCATCATAGAATTTTTTATTTGGGCTGACGGAAGAGCTGTAAAGATAGGCCGTAATCTCATCTTGAGAAGTGGAGTTTCCGTGCTGATCTTTACGACTGATCGTATAACCGACACGGCTTCCTGCCGAGAGCGTTGTTGGCTCAGTGAGAGAAAATTGAGTGGTTGCTCCGCCAAGCCATTGAACCGTTGCAGAAGAATCAACATTGAGTCCGGCTCCTTCGCTATCAGTAAGAGTAAGGTGTATAGATTCGGCTACCGTGTTGGAAAGATTTTTTGTTCCGACTCCATTAACGATATTTACTAAGCCGTCGCCAGTAACTGAACCATCGGCATTAAGGGTTACATCTTCTTGAAAACTCGCATCAACATCGCCGTTCTCTTTTTGCGCTTGTACCGTAATCGTTAAAGGAGAATCAACACTCGTTGAGCTGGCGGTAAGAATCACAAATTTTACAGCAACGGGAATAACGGTAACATCTCTTGTTGCGTCATTGATGCCAACATCAAGGTCTGCGGTGGGGGTGTGATCGGAAGCGGTAAGCGTATAGGTTCCCGGCATATCATCGTAATACCAGAAATTGGCAAGAGCGGAACCATCGGTAAAATCAATGGAAGTAATGACGTTGTCCGTTAATGAATCATCATAGAATTTTTTATCAGTACTGGTGGAATTTGAATATAGGTATGCGGTTTGTGTCCCTGCCAATACGGCATTGCTGTATTGGTCTTTGCGCGTAATCTGAAAACCGAGACGAGTACGAGCATTCATATTACCCGGACTATTAAGAGAAAAGTCGGTCACTGCACCGGGAGCAAAAACCAAATCTTGCGCCGAAGTAACCGAGAGAAGAGTGCTTTGGCTATCGGTGAGAGTAAGGTGAACCGTTTCCGCGACCGTATCAGAGAGAGAAAGCGTCCCTTCCCCGTTGGTGATGGAAACCAGTCCTCCTCCCGTGGCCGTCGTGCCAGAAGTATTCAAAGTAACATCATCCTGGTAATCCGTATCAATCACTCCGTTCGCTTTTTGCGCTTGAACGGTTACCGTTACGGACGAGTCAACCGTTCCCGCCGTCGGAGGGATAATAACAAATTGGGTTGCCGCATGAGCGACCGTAAATACCTGAGCGTTAGAGGTTCCTCCTCCCGGAGCGGGATTAGTAACCGTAATAAGAGCGCTGGAAGTTGCCGTAATCACATCGCTTGTTAAAATTTCTGCCGTGAGTTGCGCCGAAGTAACAAAAGAGGTAGTTCTTGACGATCCGTTAAATTTTACGACTGAATTGGAGAGAAAGCCGCTTCCGTTTACCATCAAAGTAAATCCGGAATCTCCTGCATCTTTTGAAGATGGGCTGATATTCGTAATTATCGGCACGGGGTTTCTAATGCTTGCCGTAATACCGGTAGGTTGAGTAAGTATGTAATTTGTCGCATCGGTTCCAGACAAAGAGAGGCCGCTTATCGTAACCGGTTTATCAAGTCCAACATTTGCAGAATCAAAAGTTCCGACAGCAACCGATGAGTTGATGGTAACAATATCGCCTAAAATAACGCCGACCAAACTTGCGCTCGTGGTATTCACCACCGCTGTGTCATTGCCGTCATAGACTTTATCGTCCGCCATTACGCCGGTAACGGTAATGGTTTTTGCGGTAACATTCCCAACCACGTCAAGCGGATTAGTGACGATGTAATTTTCTGAATCAGTTCCAGAAAGAGCGACAGAAGAAACATTGACCGCCTTGCCGGTTCCAACCGTTTTATCTGAAAAAGATCCGGAACGCGAAGCGATGGAAACCGTGTCAGGAGAAATAATGCCAACAAGGGAACCACCGGTAAGGGTTACGGTAATTCCTCCATCGTATTCTTTAGTGGTAGCAAGCATTCCGGTAACAGTAAGCGCTTTCGCGGTGATATCTCCCGTGATACCGATAGGATTGGTGACCGTATAATTTCCTGCATCGGTTCCTCCAAGGACAACGGACGTAACCGTTATGGATTTTCCCGTCCCGACCGTTTCATCAGCAAAAGAACCAACGCGAGAAGATATGGAAACATCATCGGGGATTATAACACCGACGAGCGTTCCTCCAACGAGCGTTGCCGACGTTCCTCGATCGTATTCCCTGCTTTCCGCCGTCATACCGGTAACCGTTAAAGCTTTCGCGGTGATATTTGCCGTACCAACGGTTGGAAGCGTAACGGTGTAATTATCTTTATCTGTTCCTCCAAGGGTAATGGAGTCAACCGTTACTGTTTTTCCATTTCCAACCGCTTTATCCGCAAAAGAAGCGGAAGTTGAGGAAAGAGTAACTATATCAGGGGAAATAACTCCG
The DNA here is from genome assembly GCA_026395595.1 of Candidatus Parcubacteria bacterium. Lineage (GTDB taxonomy): Bacteria > Patescibacteriota > Minisyncoccia > Phycocordibacterales > CAIJYI01 > CAIJYI01. The sequence goes on from JAPLYL010000005.1 coordinate 94,490, forward strand.
ACTAAAGAACCGCCGGTAACCGTTGCCGTAGTAAAACTATCATAGGCTTTGTTCTCTGCCGTCATACCGGTAACCGTCAAAGTTTTTGGGGTAATGTTAGCGATACCGACCGTCGGGAGCGTAACCGTGTAATTATCTTTATCTACTCCTCCGAGAGTGATGGAATTCACCGTAACCGTTTTCCCATTTCCGACAAATTTATCGGCAAAAGAAGCGGAAGTTGAGGAAAGAGTAACAACGTCGGGAGAAATAATTCCAACCAAGGAACCGCCGGTAACCGTTGCGGTTATTCCTCCGTCGTATTCTTTGCTATCAGCCGTCATTCCTGTGACCGTCAGTGCTTTCACCGTGATTGTTCCCATAACATCAGTCGGGGCGGTAACGGTGTAGTTTGAAGAGTCGGTTCCAGCTATAGTAACAGAAGAAACATTGACCGCTTTACCTGTTCCAACCGTTTTTGTTGCAAAGGTTCCTGTGCGGGTGTCTATGGAGACAACGTCGGGGTTAATTACTCCGACAAGAGAACCACCGGTGAGAGTTGCGGTAATTCCTCCGTCATATTCTTTGGTAGTGGCTAACATTCCCGTGACGGTCAGAGCTTTCGCAGTTATCGTTCCGGTAACATCGGTCGGTGCGGTAACCGTATAGTTTGAAGGGTCAGTTCCGGAAAGAGTCACGGAAGAAACATTGACTGCTTTACCTGCTCCTACCGTTTTGGTTGTGAATGTTCCAACACGAGTGTTAATGGAAACAACATCGGGATTGATGACCCCAACTAAAGTACCACCGGTAAGAGTTGCTGTGATACCGCCATCATATTCTTTAGTAGTCGCTAACATTCCCGTAACGGTCAAAGCTTTCGCGGTAATATCACCAGTAACATCGGTTGGATTGGTAACGGTATAATTTGAAGAATCTCCTCCTGTCAAAGTGACGGAAGTTACATTTACCGTTTTTCCGGCTCCAACCGTTTTGGTTGCGAATGTTCCAGTGCGAGTGTTAATGGAAACAACATCGGGATTGATGATTCCGACGAGTGTTCCGTTTGTGAGGGTCACTGTCGTTCCTCCATCGTACTCTTTGATAGTAGCAAGCATTCCGGTAACGGTAAGCGCTTTTGCCGTAATAGCTCCCGTGACATCAATTGGCGCAGTGACCGTGTAATTTGAAGAGTCAGTTCCGGTAAGAGTGACGGAAGAAACATTGACTGTCTTACCTGTTCCTACCGTTTTGGTTGCGAATGTTCCAGTGCGAGTATCTATGGAAACGACATCTGGATTGATGACTCCAACAAGAGAACCACCGGTAAGAGTTGCCGTGATACCGCCATCATATTCTTTAGCGGTCGCAGTCATTCCCGTAACGGTCAAAGCTTTTGCCGTAATAGCTCCCGTGACATCAGTCGGCGCAGTGACCGTGTAATTTGAAGAGTCAGTTCCGGTAAGAGTGACGGAAGAAACATTTACCGTCTTACCCGTTCCAACCGTTTTTATGTCAAAGGTTCCGACGCGAGTGTTGATGGAAACGACATCAGGAGAAATTATACCGACGAGAGAACCGCCGGTCAGGGTCGCCGTCACTCCTCCGTCATATTCTTTAGTGGTAGCGAGCATTCCTGTAACCGTCAGCGCTTTTGCCGTAATCGTTCCAATAACATCGGTCGGATTGGTAACCGTGTAGTTCGTTGCATCTGCACCGATTAAAGTAACAGATGTAACGTTTACCGTTTTTCCGGTACCAGCCGTTTTTGTGGCGAAGGTTCCAACGCGAGTATTAATAGAAACAACGTCTGGAGAAATTATGCCGACGAGAGAACCGCCTGTGAGAGTCGCGGTCAATCCACCGTCATATTCTTTGGTGGTTGCTTGCATGCCGGTGACGGTCAACGCTTTCGCGGTGATAGTTCCGGTAACATCAGTAGGATTCGTAACGGTATAGTTTCCTGAAGCACTGCCGTTTAATGTAACAGAAGTTACGTCCACGGTTTTTCCTGTTCCGACAGTCTTAGTAGCAAATGTTCCGGTTCGTGTATTAATAGTAATAACATCTCCGGAAACAACACCGACAAGAGAACCGTCCGTAAGGGTTGCCGTTACTCCGCCGTCATATTCTTTAGTTGTCGCGAGCATTCCGGTAACAGTGAGCGCTTTTGCGGTCATAGTTTGCGCAACCGCGCTTGAAGTACTTCCTGAGAAAGTTGTATCGCCTCCGTATACCGCCGTAATAGAATGTGGGGAACCGGCAACAGAAAGCGTGCTCGTTGAGTAAGTCGCCACGCCAGCGCTCAATGTTCCCGTTCCGATAGTCGTCACTCCGTCTTTGAAGGTAACCGTTCCAGTTGCAGGGCCTCCGCTTGCGGGAGTGACGGTTGCGGTGAAAGTAACAGAAGTGCCATATGTCTGAGGAGTCAAAGAAGTACCAAGTGCTGTCATGGTCGTAACTTTATCAACGGAGACAACAGGAGAAGAAGCGATATTGGTTAAAGTTCCAGAATCAGAAATTTTTGTCTGTGTTGTAAAAGTGGAATTACCGGTAGTATCCGGTGCCGTAGCATTGTTGTAGGAAACGACCATGGTCTGCGGAGCGGTCAACCCTAAAATGCGAGTATTGATAACTCCGCTACCGGGAAAAGTCGGCACTCCGGGGCCGACAAGAAAATCGTCTACGTTTATAGTCGTTGCTCCGATGTTCGTAACATATTTAATACCGAAACTGTTTACTGAAGTGCGGGTCCCTGTAAGAGTTAATTTTTGGTACGTCCACGTATTCGCGGAAAGCGCTCCGATATTAATGCTTCCGATCGGGCTGGAAACATCGCTCGCGTCATCATACACAAATTGCAAATCTCCCGCGTTAGCCGCGACCGCTGAACGAATCCAAAAACCGACAGTCGTATAACCGGACCAGTTTTGAGTCGCGCCTAAAGTCTGATACCAGCTATCCCCGGCCGTAGCGCCGGCAGTCAAAACATTTTTCAGAGAACCGGTTCCTTCGTGAACGACGCTCGCATCCAAAGAAAGTGTCTGTAAAGCCGAAGTCGGTGCCGTCCAACCGGTTGTCGCATCGCCATAATTAATAATAGAACCCATCGCGTCTATATCTATAGTAAGAGCGCCCTTGTCATTCACCTGTCGCAAACCATACGAACGAATAGAGCTCGCGCCGAGATTGGGAATGGAAAGCGTTACATACGTCCAAGTATTCGCGGACAGAGCGGGCAAACTGACCGTATCGGTAATAGAGAAAAGACTGGCGGAATTATCATCTACCCAAGCAAAATCTCCGGCGTTCAAAGCCACGCTGGAACGAACCCAGAAGCTTACTTTATTTCCGGGAAGAATAGTAAGCGCTGTTGATGTGCGATAGCATTCTCCGTTCGCTCCGGTTCCAGCGGTTCCCGCGTAAGTACAGCGAATGGAGTTCGTTCCCTCTTGTCCGCTTCCAACCGCAGAAATAGAAATGTTTGCATCCCCCGTCCAGTTCGTCGTTACGTCGGCAGCATCAAAAAGAATGGAGACCGAATCCAATTTTATGGTTGCGGCGCCAAGGTCGGTCGTATAACGCAATCCGTAAGAAAGTTGAGAGGTTCTCGCCACGCCTAAAGTGACAGAAGTATATTTCCATGTATTTGCCGTAAGCGCCGCAATAGCCAATGTATCCAAAGGAGATGCCAAACTGGCGCTATTATCGTCTTGCCAAGAAAGATCTCCGCTCGCCGTATTCACGCTGGATTTAATCCACATGCCGACACGCTGTCCATTTGCACCGTTAGCGGCAGTACCCCAACTCGTCGCTCCTCCGTAATTGAAGTACCATTGTTCATTCGCGGCAGCATTTGCGGTGATAGCATTTGAAAGAGAGCCTGTTCCCTCTTGTTTATCTCCCGTATCCGCAGAAAGAGTCATATGCTGATTCGCGGTCCAGCCGGAAATACTATCAAGCGTGTTCAAAACCGTGGCGACAATTCCACTCGCGGAAGCAACCGTCGTGTAGCCTGCCGTGGCCGGCGTACTATTGGGAGCGCTCCAACCTGAAGGAACGGTGATGTTGAAACCTCCGCTATCCATCGTTTCCGCGGCCGTCAGAGTGAAGCTCAAATTATTTCCAGTAGAGCTTACGGTTACATTGGTCGGAGAAACCGTATTGGTACCGGAACCGTCAGCAGCAAAGACATGAGATAGGGGAACAAAAAGAATTCCCGAGAAGGCGATAAACGAAACGATGATTCTTGCGAAAAAGTTCTTCCCTGTCATAAAAATAAGTTATTGCTCAATAAAAATGTAATGTTTGTTTTTATATGATATTTTTCTAGCACTTGCCTTCCAGACACTGGTTAACTTTTTCCACAACATCCGAAAGTTTCCAGTCTGTTTTTACCATATAAGCGACAGGAGAAAGCGCATCTATCTCTTTTCTCCTCCCATCGTCATCAGAAGAAAGATTCGTGAGAAGAATTACTGGCACTTGTTTTCCGTAACCGCCGTCCTCCCGTAATTTCTTAAGCATCATTATCCCGTCCATATTCGGCATAATAATATCCAGCAAAATAATCTCCGGATGCAACCTCTGCGCTTCCGCTAAACCTCGTATTCCGTCAATGGCAGTAAAAACTTCAAAGCCTTCTCTTTGAAATTTTTCCTCCATGGCTTTTCGGGCGGACGATTCGTCCTCAACGATGAGTATTTTTTTTGCCATACATCTATTTATGTTTTTATCGTTATTTATAGACTAGATTGTTTAATTGTATCATGTCTCCCCTGCAAAAAAGCGAAAAATACTTGTGGAAAACTCAAGCCGTGACAAGAAAGCATTTTATCGCAAAAAACTAAAAAGTTGTACACAGGCAAATAAACAAAAAAGGTCATTCATTTGATATAATAGTCGTATGTTCAAAAACTTAAAAATCAAGACGAAGATTATCGTCGGTTTTCTTGCAATAAACATTCCGCTTCTTGTTATCGGATTTTTTGCCGTCCAAAAGATCTACCAAACCCCAGAACAAATAGACGGCACGGTGCAAAAAAGCATGGACGATCTTTCAAAAGCAACTCGTCTGAGCACTGTTTCCCAATTGATACGCTATTATGACGAATTCTTTACGCAGTCAATGAGAGACTACGCTTACACGCAAGACAGAAAATGGAGAGACCGCTATGTTTCAGCTACAACAACAGGAGACGCGCTGGTCGCGGAGGCCGTTGATTCAGGCGACGCAAAAGACAAAGAGATCTTTGCGAGAGTCAACGATGCAAACATGTCAATGATAACCATGGAAGAAGATGCTATGCATCTTGTTGACAACAAACGCGCATCCGAAGCGATCAAAATCTTGGAAAGTCCCGAGTATGCCAAACAGAAAGAAATATACAAAAACGGTTTGGATGAGTACGCAAAGCTTCATGATGAAAAATACGAAGTAGCCAAGTATGCCTCTGCTGTTGCTCTTCGTAATGCCGCCGTCGTAAGCAAAAATACCGAAAAAGCAAATATAACCTTTCTGATTGTCACCTTCATCTTTTGTTTTCTTGGTGGCCTTATCATGGATATTTTCTTCGCGTTTTTTGTCACCAAACCGCTGAAAGAATTGGAAAAAACGGTCAAAACCATCGCCTCGGGAGACGAAAGCGCCAGAAGTCTTATCTGGTCAAAAGACGAAATCGGAGAAATGGCGCAAGCGCTCAACCAAATGGCTGATAATCTCCAAAAATCAAAAGCGAACGTGGAAGAAAAAGTCGCAGAACGAACGTCCGAATTGGAAAAACTAAACGCCTTTATGTCTAATCGCGAAATAAAAATGGCTGAATTGAAAAAAGAAATAGAAGATCTCAAAAAGAAACAAACGAATGTCTAAAACATGAAAAAATTTCTCAAGATAGGAACAAGGATCACTATTACCTTCACGAGTCTTTTTGTGGTACTGGTACTTGCCGGAGGTTTCTTTCTCCAGAGAGAGGGAGCAAAAAGAAGTCTTGACCTGACCTACGAAAATTTGAAGATCATCAACGAATCAAAAAAACAAAACATACAATCTCTTCTGGAGAACGAAAAAGAAATGATCGCGGTTTTAGCGGTAAGTCCCACCATTCAAGATCTTTTACTGTCTCCGGAGGGGGTATCAGAGAAACAAAAAGCCATTCAAAAACTCCAGCTTGCCATAGAACAAGCGCCGGAAATCCGAGAATTAATGATTCTGGATAAAAACGGAAAAATCATTTCCACTTCAAATAAGGAGGAAAAGGATTTTGATAAGTCCGAGAAAAAATTCTTTCTCCACGCTAAAAACGAAACGCATATTGAAGATTTCTACTTTTCAAAAACATTCGGTCAAAATTTATATTCAATTTCGTCTCCCTCCAAAAATATCAATACTGAGGAATTTTTGGGGGTAGTGGTCGCTCAAATATACCCCAAAAAACTCTACGATATTCTCAATACCAATACCGACAAAAAAACGGAAGAAAATTTTCTTATCAATCGTGACCTTTATTTTGTGTCGGGTTCTCGTTTTTTAGGAAACGATATAGTCTTGAAAAAAAAGAATGAGAAACCAAACATAAAAGATTGTTTTATAGACAAAACAGCGTTTTCATCAGTAAAAATCAAAAATGGGATTGATTACCGCGATGTCCGTATAATAGGAGCATACTCATATATTCCGGAGGGAGACTGGTGTCTTGCGATAGAAACTAATCAATCGGAAATTCTTGCCCAGTCCAATCAAATGGCAATCATTTTTTTGGTTGCCGGATTACTCTCTTCTTTTCTTTTTGTTCTTATCGGTTATTTGATCTCAAGGAGAATCACTAAACCGCTTGAAAAATTACGCGAAGGGGTAGAAGTGATAGAAAAAGGAGATCTGGACTTTAAGGTGGGAACGACCAACCCCGATGAAATCGGCGCCCTTTCTCGCGCTTTTGATAAAATGACTTCCTCTCTTAAAAAAACAAAAGAAGAAATTGATAAGAAAGTAAAAGAACAGACGTATGAGATAACCAGAAAGGCCGAGCAATTGGAGACACAGCAAAAAGCCACCCTCAACATTTTAAGCGACATAGAAAAAGAAAAAGAAAAAGCCGAGATGTTCGCAAAAGATCTGGAAAAATTCAAACTTGCCGTGGACGGAGCTTCCGACGGGGTTGTCATTACTGACCTTGAAGGCATCATTCTCTATGTAAATCAAGGAGCGGAAAAAATTACAGGTTTTCCGAAGGAAGAGATTGTGGGACAAAAAGCCGGCTGTAAAAAAAATTGGGGCGGTTTGCAAGATGCTCCGTTTTACGAAAATCTTTGGAATATCATAAAAACGCAAAAAAAAGTATACCTTGGGGGCATGAAAAACCAAAGAAAAAACGGGGAAAAATATGATGCCATACTCCACATCTCGCCAATTTTAGGCAAAGATAAAGAAGTAAAATTCTTTGTCGGGATTGAGCGCGACATTTCAAAAGAAAAAATGATTGATCGTTCAAAAACAGAATTCGTATCGCTCGCATCGCATCAACTCCGCACTCCTCTTTCTTTTGTAAATTGGTATTCAGAGATGCTTCTTGGAGGAGAAGTAGGTGATTTGAATGAAAAACAAAAAAAATACTTGGAAGAAATATACGCGGGTAATCAGAGAATGATAGATTTGGTAAATTCCCTTCTGAATGTCTCGCGTTTAGACCTTGGCACTTTCATCATAGAACCAATACAAATAAATATACAGGAAATGACAAAAAGCCTTCTTAAAGAATTAAGGCCTCAATCCGAAAAGAAACATATTGTCATTCAGGAGGACTACGATTCCATCCCTCCAACCTTCCTCGCCGACCCAAAATTACTCCGTATGGTATTCCAAAACCTGCTCACTAATGCGATAAAATATAATCAAGATTCGGGGACCGTCATGTTGAATGTCCAAAAAGTTGATAAAAAAATTATTTTTGCCGGACAAGAAATGAAAGAAGAAAATCTTGTCATATCAGTATCCGATAGCGGTATAGGGATTCCTGACGGACAAAAAGACAAAATTTTCACTAAACTCTTCCGAACAGATAACGCCAAAGTGTCGGAATCCGAAGGAAACGGCCTCGGACTCTACATCATCAAATCAATTATTGACCAGTCAGGAGGACAAATATGGTTTGATTCACAGGAAAACAGAGGGACCACTTTCTATGTTTCTTTTCCTTTGTCCGGAATGAGAAAGAAAGAAGGAACCAAAAAATTGGACTAAACCCAATATAAACATGTATAATGTTCGTATATAATTATTTTAAAAAATCATGGAAAACAAAAAAACCATTCTTGTCGTGGAGATTGTAGAAGACGAAGCTTCTATTACGAACGTTCTTACTGACAAGCTGCACAACGAAGGTTTTTCTGTAATCAAAGCAAATAACGGAAAGGAAGGAATAGATGTAGCAAAAGAAAAACACCCCGATCTTATCTTGCTTGATATCAAAATGCCGGTTATGAACGGAATAGAAATGCTAAAGGTGCTCCGCAATGACGAATGGGGTCAAACCGTTCCGGTTATTGTGCTCTCAAACTTAAGCGATACCGAAACCATTGCGGAAGCGATAGACAAAAATACTTTTGAGTATTTTGTCAAAGCGGATACCAAGCTCCAAGAAGTAATAGAAAAAATAAAACAGAAACTCTGTATCCCTCCAAAATCTCAACAATCCTAAAGAAAATCCCGTTCCGATAATACCGGAACGGGATTGTTTTATTTAAACGTTTTTCAAGACATGACTTGATTTCGCCACTTCATCGAGACGGCGTATCAGGTATGCCATGCCTTCTTTTGGAGTCCCTCCTTTGCGGATAAGCGGACAGTACACGGAAACCGGTACACCTACTAAACATAAAGCCCTGCGAATGGATTCCCCCATGCCGGTCAGAACTTCAAATTCAAAGTTGGCATAATTGCTCCGCGCTTCATTGATGGCAAAAGCAAGGTGCTTCGCATTATGAGTCGCGGGAGAAACGTGAATATGCTTGCGATACTTCAGCAAAAGCGTAACAACAAGATCAAACATATCATCGGTCTCTTCCTGTGTTTCAAAGAGAGGAAATGGGACGCCGAGTTTCTCGGCAATTTCATGTTCCGCTCCCCAATACGCGCCTTTTACCACGCGCACCCGTATCGGATTTTTGCGTTCTCTCGCCACCTCAAGTATTTTGAGAGCTGAACTGAACGCATCTTTTCGATAGGTTTGAAGCGCGATGCCGACTTCGTTTTTCATAGTACGGAAACGTTCATCAAGCACGGTTTCAAAAAACGCTTCTTCCGTGAGCTTGCACCATTTGAAGTATTCTTCAGCGTCTATCATGATAGGAGTTCCGCTTTCCTTCGCTGTCGTAAAGAGCTCGGCAAATTTTTCCTTAAGCAATGCTTTGTTTTGCTCATAGGTATTTTTTTCAAACTCCGATGCTGGGATAAGAGAAGACGGCTTCACTGCCATTTTTCCCCTAAATGTTTTCATTACGTATTTATAGCTTTGCATATACGTTTCAGCATTTTCCGGCAAGTGCGCTTCTTCGCCGACAATATCAAGAATAACGTCAGATCCGTCTTTCAAATACTTCTCTTTTGTTTCCCGATAAGACTTTTCGTCTACCACAAGAAAGTACGGCACCAGTAATTTATTGACGACAAAAAGCAGAATCATGTTGACCAAGAAATCGGGCGCTAATTTTTCCGCCAAAGTGAAAATAACCTGCAAGTATTTCGGGAGCGTGTCCCAAATTTCGTGAATCGCTTTGTAGAGATATTCGGCAGGATTCGGTACGTCATTAATGACGGCCACGAGATCCATAAAAGCCGGTTGAATTTCCGGTATCAGATTACTCATCCTGAGAATGAGTGCGGTCGGGGTCAAAGGTCGCGCCTCTATAATGGCGCGTTGCAAGAACGCTGTTGAATATCGTTTCATCTTTTCTTCCTCCTTTTTGTCTGTCCGCCACGGCCCTTCGTTTATCTCAGGGCGACAGTGGACTTGTTATGTCAAAAAACTGACGTCGCCCTTAAAGCTACCTCATATCCTACCGCCTGTCAAAGCTATTTCCGGCGAAGAAGCCGGCTTTCGAGAAAAGAAAATAAGAAGAATAACCGCAAAAAGAGACACAGTTCCTCCAAAGAAAAATGGCGCGCTTGGCCCGAATTTGTCCCACAAAATTCCGGCAAGAAAACTCGCGGGAAGCGCGACCAGCCCTACCGCCGTATTGTAAATACCGTAAGCACGGCCGCGATGATCCGATGGAACCATATCGGCAACGAATGCTTTTGCCACGCCTTCCGTGGTGGCATAGTAGAGTCCGTAAAAAGCAAAAAGCAGCCATGCCTGATAGCTCTCGCGAGCAAGAGCAAAACCAAAGTAAGAAAGCGAAAAAGCGAGCCAGCCAAGAACAATGACCCTTTCTCTTCCGATTTTATCCGACAGACTTCCCAAAGGAATGGAAACGGAAGCATACACAAAATTAAAAAGCGCGTACACGAGCGGTATGGCAAAAAGCGCCACGCCAAGATCCTGCGAACGAAGAATGAGAAAGGCATCCGACGAATTGCCGATACTAAAGAGAATCATGATACCGAGGAAAATATAAAACCGACGAGGCAACGAAATCTTAAGAACAGTATCGGCTGTCTTTAGGGTGACGGGAGTTTCTTTGACTTTAAATTTGAGAACGAGAAAGGTAAAGAAAAGCGGAACGGTCGTCAGCACCAAAACAATGTGATATTTTGACGGATGATCGCGGAGGAGATACATGAGCCCGAAAAGTACGATTGGGCCGACGACGGAACCAAAGGTATCCAGCATGCGAGCAATCCCAAATTCTTTTCCGCGTGTCGCCTTTACGGTTGAATCGGCAATAAGCGCGTCTTTCGGCGAATCTTTGAGTCCTTTGCCGATACCGTCAAGAAAACGCAATCCGAGAATAGTCGAACCGGCGGAAACAAAAGCAAGCAGCGGGCGTGCGACAAAAGAAAAGAAATACCCGAGAAAAACGAACGGTTTTCTCTTCCCGAATTTATCAGAAAGAAAACCGGCAACAACTTTGAACAAACTCGCTCCGCTCGTTACCAGCCCTTCAGAAATTCCGATGAGCACTTTATCCAGACCGAGAACATTCGTCAGATACAAAGGAAGTATCGGCTTGAACATATCCTGGCTTATGCCGCCGAAGAAACTGATGAGTCCGATATAAAAAACATTCCCGCGTTTCGGTTTCTCTTTTGTCGGAGGAGCATTTGTTTCCATTGATATATTCTACCACAAATTTATTCGGGCAAAAATAAAACCCCATCAAATGATGGAGTTTGGCTTGCTATCCTTGGTACGCCTGTTGTTTATCGCATGACTCTGCATCGCACAGGATTTTATCCTTCTCGGGTGCTTCCCGAGAATTGCACTATCACAAAAGAGCTTGATACTGCGGATACGGGTATTTTTTGTGCCCGGGCATCGCATTACCATAATACACTTTTCACATAATATGTCAAGTATTCTCCAAATCTCACCGGCGTGTTATCATTATCAGCATATGGAAAAAACAGACCAACTCTATAAAATACGCCACTCGCTCGCCCATCTTTTGGCGATAGCCGCTTTGGAACACGATCCGAATGCCAAGCTCACCATCGGCCCCGTGGTAGATAACGGCTTCTATTACGATATTGATTTCTCGGAAGGCAAAGCTCCGACTCCTGAAGACCTGAAAAAAATTCAGAAGACGATGAAGAAACTTGCCGGCCGGAAACTTCCCTTCACTAAAAGAACGCTGACCGATGACGAAGCCAAAAAAATGTTTGCCGACAATCCTTACAAAATGGAATTGATTGAAGGCATCATCAAAGAAGGAGAAAAAGCGACCGTCTATGATACGGGAGAATTCACCGATCTTTGCGAAGGCCCGCACGTGGAAAATACGGGAGAAATAGACACCGATGCTTTCAAAATAGATCACATCGCCGGCGCCTATTGGAGAGGAAACGAAAAGAACAAAATGCTCACGCGCATTTACGGCCTCGCCTTTGAGACTGCAAAAGATTTGGATGACTATCTCAAAATGATAGAAGAAGCAAAAAAGCGGGACCACCGAAAACTTGGAAAAGAACTTGACCTCTTCACGTTTTCAGACCTCGTCGGCCCGGGACTTCCGCTCTGGACTCCAAAAGGAACGGTACTCCGCGAAACGCTTGACGGTTTCGTCCGCGAACTTCGCGAAAAACACGGATACCAAAGAGTAACCATTCCCCACATCACCAAAAAAGCGCTGTACGAAACTTCCGGCCATTGGGCAAAATTCTCCGAAGAACTTTTCAAAATCACGACTCGCGAAGGAAAAGAATACGCGATGAAGCCAATGAACTGTCCGCACCACACGCAGATATTTGCGCGCACACAGTGGAGCTACCGTGATATGCCCCAGCGATATGCCGAAACAACGATGGTCTATCGCGATGAACAATCGGGAGAGCTCGGAGGTTTAACCCGCGTTCTTTCCATTACACAGGACGATGCTCACGTCTTCGCCCGCCCGAACCAGATCAAAGAAGAATTCTTCGCCATTTGGGATATCATTAATACCGTCTACGAAACATTCGGATTTGAACTGCGCGTCAGGCTCTCTTTCCACAACCCCGAAGCATTTGAGAAATATCTCGGTACGAAAGAAGTATGGGAAAAAGCAGAAAATGCCATTCGAGAGATAGCGAAGGAGAGAAATGCAAACTACTTTGAAGCTCCGGGAGAAGCCGCCATGTACGGCCCGAAACTGGACTTCATGGCGAAAGATTCGCTTGGACGCGAACATCAGGTGGCGACCATACAATTGGACATGAACCTCCCCGAGCGCTTTGACCTTTTCTGTATCAATGAAAAAGGAGAAAAAGAAAGAGTGGTTATGATCCACTGCGCCATCATGGGTTCTATTGAACGATTCTCCGCAGTACTTTTAGAGCATCTCGCGGGAAACCTCCCCTTCCGTTTCTCTCCCGTTCAAGTCTATGTGCTTCCCATCACCGACGTGCATGAAGAGTATGCACGAGAAGTACTCGCAATGCTCAAAAATGCCGACATCCGAACGGAATTCCACAACGAATCCGAAACCCTCGGCAAAAAGATCCGAAACGGCAAACTCCAAAAAATCCCCTATCTCTTGGTCATCGGAGATAAAGAAGTCGCCGACAAAACCGTCACGATAGAATCCCGAGGAGAAGAAACCAAAGGCGCCGTACCTCTCTCCGAACTTTTAGAAAACTTAAAATAGAAACAAAAATCTCCCGATAAATATCGGGAGATTTTTTATTTATTGCCGGTTCGGGGTTGCACCCCGAACCGAAACATTTGAATTACACAGCCAAGTAAACCAAAGCTCTTCCTTTTAATCCGTTTGTTTTAATCTTCCCTTCTTTCACGAGTTGAGAAAGATATCGCTCTGCTGTTTTATCGGAAATGTGCAAAAGTTTTTCCACTTCGTCGTTCGTAATTTTCCCTTTCTTTCCCATTTCAACCAAAATCCGATCAAGTTTCTTCCGTTTCCGAAATTGCAATTTCTCCCTCGCTTTTATAAGAAGCTCCTGCAGAAAATTTCGTTTGTTTTCCACTATCGGCAAAGGGATAATGACAGGAGGAACAACAACATCAGCAATAACTGTCGGAGCAACCGGCACGTTATTTTGAATTTCAGAGACAGCAGGAACATCTCCGCTCAAACCCTCCGTCATTCCGGCCCCCGAGCCGGAATCCACGTTGTCTGACACAGCAACGGTTTCTACTGGCATCAAAATCGATTCTGCAGGAATAACCCCACCCGCAGGAGGAGTTTCCGCCACGACAACCGGTTCAACCACCGTCTGGATTTCTTCCCCCACAGGAGCAACCGCACCCGCCTCACCCGGCGCTATTTCAACAGAAGTTTCAACCGTTTGAATAATCTCACCGTTCCCCGTTTCTTCTTCAATGATTTTATTATTTTCAGTTTCTGTTGGCATAGTTATATTTTAACGAAAACAATGGCAGATGTCACGATTTCCCGCTATTTTTTAAATAAGCCTTTATCCTTTCTTTATCTTCGTTTATTTTCTCGCCTTTAAAATACATTTCAAGGAATTCAATTTTGTTCTCGTTTTTGTAATAAACATAAATAACTCGTACTCCGCTAAAAACACCCCGTCCTTTCAAGGATTTGCAAGCAAACTTTTTTATTTTACAAACAACGATTTCCTCTGTGCAAAAATTCGGTATTGGGAAAATGGAGTGATTATCAATTTCTCGTACATGATACAGTTCAATCGCATTTTGTTTGACCATTTCCATGTCCTCAACAATACTCCTGAATTTTTTGAGGAGGCGTTTTACGTCCTTTTCAAATTCTTCCGTGGTTTTATATTGCATCCTGTTCGTCATATTCGCGCACGGACGTTTCTTCCGTTCGGTAAAATACAGACTCATAATTGATCGGCCTTCCTTCCTCCGCAACAATCCACGGGATATCTTTATGGGAAAGATTTGAAAGTTCTGTGGCGGTTTTATCCGAAAGCCGTTCAAGAACTTCATCAATATGCTTTATCTCGCGCGCCGTAAAATCGGAAACATCGGCTCTTTTATGTGGGAGATATTTTGTTTGCTCATGTTCAAAATATTTGCTTTTGACTTGTTCAATAGCCCCTTCTTTTTCCATTTGAGTGACAATTTTTGCAAAAGCCACAGGCGTAGGCCCGTAATGGTTTTTTATATACAAAGCGCCAATAAGCTGTTCTTCATATTTTTCGTAATAGTCAAAATCAATAAAATACAGAAGTTTATACAAAACCGTCATGCCGACATTTGGTTTCCCTCCGACTTTTCCAAGGATATACAAAAGCGACTCTTTAAACTTTTCCACCTTTTCAGCAGGAACACTCACGCGCATTTCCGGCTCTTTTCCTCCGCCAGCCGGCGGATTCTTTTTTTCTTCTTTGAGAGTAACTTGTATCTCTTTATTGTCACCGCAAATAAGCCGTTCAAATGACATATCAAAAATACCGGCGAGTTTTTCCGCTTGAGAAAGCGTCAATTCACGCTCGCCTTTTTCAATGGCGACATATGAAGGGCGGGAAAGACCCAATTTTTCGGCAATAAATCCCTGCGAAAGACCGTTTTTCTTTCGCATTTTGTGTAAAATTGTTGGATTGATCATATATTGCAGTATACACTATGTACATATATTTTACAAGTATAGTGTGAATAAGTTTGACATTTGCGAACGCATCGCGCTACTTTTAAATTATACTTTCAATAAGCTTTCTCTCTTCAAGAGATTCGGCGAAAGAAATTTCGTTTTATTTTTCTCCATAAGAAATAAATACTCGTGATATTTTCCATCGCTGTTTATCC
The DNA here is from genome assembly GCA_026395595.1 of Candidatus Parcubacteria bacterium. Taxonomy (GTDB): domain Bacteria; phylum Patescibacteriota; class Minisyncoccia; order Phycocordibacterales; family CAIJYI01; genus CAIJYI01. The sequence continues at coordinate 109,858 of JAPLYL010000005.1, forward strand.
ATTCATTCGTCCACCGCATATTTCCCATAACATTTTTTTTATAATCAATTTCAACCGCCTTGAGTAATTTTCCGGACTCATTGATGATATTATTCAGTTCTTGCTTTGTTGCTCTCCCGCCGGAACTGTATAGGCAAAGGGGGTCAGCAAATGGGGTCAGACCCATTATTTTTGTAACAAATGGGGTCAGGACTCTGTTTTCTCACTCCACCGTCCGCTTCGGCGTTAGCAGTGTTTGTTCAGTGCCTTCGACTGACTTTATATTTTCACTTTTTTAATTTCCGAAAGATATGCTAATTTTGTACAAATTCGCATGCTGCGCTCAATTGTTTTAGGAAGCGCGGTTTCAAGAACCCAAAATGACAAAACTACATAGATAACCGTAAGAAAGTTATTTTCAAAAACTCTCCATAATGATCTAGAGTAGTAGTGCGTGTACACGAAATACCAATACAAAGAAAAATGCACGCTTGAATACACAATCACGCTCCATCGAGACACCTTAAGTCCGATAAAATCGATCTTCTTACTTTCTTTTAACGATTCGGATTCTTTTATTTTTTTCTCATCTATCGTTCCAAATTTTGTGCTAATGGTTTCTCCATTTCGTTTTTCTTCCTCAAAAATATAATTATATATGTATCTATTCCCCGAAATCGCAAACAGCACCCAGTGAAATATTTTTCCTATCCCAAGTAGAACATTTTTAGCAACCGTTCGCCAAAAATATATTTTTGTTCGCAAGAAGAATCCTCGTATCGGTCGCGTGTTTTTAATATGCTGTTCATAAATTTTTTTCAGAATGTCGTTACCGCTAATTTTTTTGTTTCCGCTATATAATTCTCCTTTGCATGGATCGTAAAAATATTCGTTCGGAAATTCTGCGTCTAACGGTTCGGATAATTTTTGCTCGGAACGCATTTGAACACCTCCTTCAACCCGTTTACCATACGATACGTGGATATTCAGTGGTTTTTTAATGATTGATGTGTCAGTCAGAATCGCTCGTGGAATGTATATCTGAAAAAGAGAAGTATATACAGCATCCTCTCCACCAATTTTTTTTTGAAAACTGAAACCGTTTTCTACACCCTCAAATTTCACAACATCAGTAAATCCGTGTTTTTCAGGTTCAAATTTCTTTATGAAAATATCATTTAAATTGTTCATAAATTAGCTATGTGGATAAATATTTAGCAAGAATCCAGGACGATCACGATTATTTCAATAATTGTGTTTACAGAATAGCATATATTTTAAGCGGGGAAAACAGGACGACAACGAACGGACGATAATTTGTGTGCTTCTCACTCTATTCCGATGTGGCCACAAGTCACTAAGTATATTTCTTCGCTTCGCTCGAAATCTACTAAGTGCTTGCCGACCCCGCCTCACCTGCCCGTGCTCGGGCATGGCTCCGGCCTCACAAAACGCCGAAAAGCAAAGAAGTTTGCTTTTCTAAAAAATCTCCCGCACGGTTAGCGGGAGATTTTTTGCGTTTTGTGACCCTACAGGGAATCGAACCCTGGTTTTATCCGTGAGAGGGATATGTCCTAGCCGCTAGACGATAGGGCCTTATGGCTACATGGTAGAATATAGCATGTTTTGGGGAAAAATCAAAAAATACGTAGTGACTGCTCACACTCCTTAGTAACGCAAAAATCTCTTTAGCGCCGCTACACCAAGGGCAGTCCTTTCCCTGTCATTCCGCTTCGCTCCATTCCTCCTTAAGGACTGCCCTTGTTTCCGCTTGTCGTGGTAAACGTAGATTCCGGCTCGCGGGCAGGAATGACGGTTACCTTACTTTCCACTCTTCGCTTTGTCGTACCAAGAGTTCCGCTTTCCTTTCCGGTTCGGACATTATTTCTTCTATGGTTTGTTCCATACGAATTTTATTGGTGCCGGAGCCTTGGGAGCCTTTGACCAGAATAATATCGCCGTCGTCTATAATCTTTTCCAGATATTTTCCGGCTTCTCGGGAAGAATCAAATTGGTAGATATTGTTTTCATTCATTTTGGCATCAAGCGCGCCGTCCGCGATTCCCCGTCCGCGGATGCCGACCGTTACCAAAATATCACAGAATGAAGCGGTGATGGCGCCAATCTTTTTGTGCTCTTCTTTGGAGTACTTGCCAAGTTCAAGCATATCGCCCAAGACCGCAATTTTCTTGCCATAGCATTTGATCTCTTCCAGTGTTCCGAGCGCTGCGGTTACCGCAACGGGAGAAGCGTTGTAGGAATCATCAATGATAAGCGTTTTTTTGATGCCGGGGATGATTCTCATTCTTCCGGGAGGCAAAGCGACTTCCGACAACCCTTCCGAGATTTCTACCAAATTTATTCCCGCCGACATGCCCAGAGCGGCGGTTGCGGCTGACGAGTACGCCATGTTATTTCCCAATGTTCCTTTGATTCTTACCGGCAGGCTTATTTCTCCCGCATCAAGACGGAAGATAACTCCATCGGGGGATTTCCTTTCCAAGTCATCTTCCTTATATAAGACAGAAACATGAGAAGCCTTCACATCTGATTCCTCGCTAAAACCATAGGTTTTCGTTTTCCCTTTCCATTTTTCTTTGAGCGCGAGCACTTTCGGGTCGTCATGATTCAATATCAAAATTCCGTCTTTCTTCAGAGCGCCCACGAGCAAACTTTTTTCCGCAATAACCGCATCAGGAGAAGTGAAGTATTCCACATGCACGGGGACATCGGCAAAACGCGTAACAATGATGGCATCGGGATATATCCATTCCGCCGCTTCTTTCATATCGCCCGGTCGGTCAACGCCGATTTCCAAAACAAGCCATTCGGGGTATTCATGCTTTTTCAAAACGAGAAAAAGTCCAGCGAAGATATTTTTTGCCCAACCGATAGGATTATTCCACGCATTCTCGCAGCCGAGAATCGTCAGAGGAATGCCAATGTCAGAGTTGAAACTTTTCTCGCTTTTTCGCACGAAAAATTCGCGGGAAAGCACCGAGTAAGCGGCGTCTTTCGTAGAGGTCTTTCCGACGCTTCCAATCACCGCAACAATCTTCGGTTTATATTTTCTGAGCACGGCCGTTGCTTCCGCACGGAGAATAACGGCGATTATTTTTTTTGCAATATTTTTCATAAGAAAACAAAATTAAAATGAGACCCGCTAGGCATATTCTTTTTTTGTTTCTTCAAAACGATTTGAAATCCCCGCAATTTTAACAAAAATATTATATTCTTCTCTGGTAAGAACGATGAAATCTTTTCCCAGCGTTTCCAACTCAAGACGTTTGTCATAATGCCTAACCATGGCCAGAACTTCCTCTTTTTCTTCATTGGTAAAACTTTGGAACTCCAATCGTCCGATTCTTGTTTCTATACTCCCCATTCGAGACTCAAGGCCATCCATTCTAGACTCTATGCCGTCCATTCTGGATTCTATTCTCTCCATTTTTATCTCCATATTATCCATTCTGGAATCTAGTCTATCTATTCTACCGCCAAGACGTTCTTCAAGACCTTGAAAACCCGCTTGCATCATTTGAGCAAGATCTTCAAGACTCATATTGCTATCTTTTTCTTTTTTGTCTGTCATAGATATCATAATACATCAACGATTATTGTTTTTCAAACTTCATTACCTATCCGGCGGAACTTCGTAATACGTTAGCAAGAATTTCGTGAGTTCCATGAAGGGCGCGGTCAAGGTATGAGAAGCATATTCCTCTCCTCTCGGATTTACGACATACAAAAACACCAGAAACTTCGGATCGTAGGCAGGAAAATAGCCGAAGAAAGAATGAAGGTAACGGTCATCGTAATATCCCGCCCCGCCCCCTTGCGAAATCTGCGCGGTTCCCGTTTTGGCGGCAATACTGTAATTCGGCATTTTAACCGTACCGCCAAGCAAAGCTTTATCAACGACCGTCACCAACATTCGAGTAATATCTTCGGAAGTTTTCTGTTTTAAAACTCGCGGCCCTTCTTCTATCGGATACTCTTTGGTTATCCCCGCTGGATAGAGCGTATTTTTTAAGATATGCGGTTCTACCAGAGTACCGCCATTTCCCAAAGCACAGAGGGCGCGGGCAACGCCTACCGGAGTGAGTGAAATTCCCTGTCCGAACGAAGCGGTCGCGCTTTCCACAAGGGTAGACCTTTTAAGGTTTTCTATGTTTCCCGGCACTTCCCCGGGAATATCTATCCTCGTCGTTTCGCCGAGCTCATACGAGTTCATATATTTCGCAAAGCTTTCCTTCCCCATCTGTCTCATCACAAAAACCATTCCGGTGTTCAGAGATTGATTGAGGACTTCCTGCATCGGGATATTTTGTCCGCGTCCTTTGCCGTCGTAGTTTGATATTTTTTTCTTGTCTACAATGAGATACCCGAGACTGTCGTTGTATGTCGTCTTTGCCGTTACTTTCCCCGCGTCAATCCCCGCTGCCATGACAAGGGGCTTTACGACAGACCCCATTTCATAGGTATTTTCAACAAGAGGATTGTTAAAGACAGAAACATTCTTTTCTTTGGAAACATCGTTCGGGTCAAATCTCGGAACCGTGCCCATCGCATAGATTGCCCCCGTCTTCGGATCAATGATGATACCGCCAACCTCGCCGCTGGCGTATTTCGTTTTTATGTAATCAAGCTGTTTTTCCAATTCGGACTGAACCGTCGGTTCTATCGTAAGAGCAATATCCCCTTTTATTTTTTCCGTCGGATCAACCGCGGTCTTTACCGAAGAAAAAGCTTCCGCAAAAAAGTTTCGCCGAGACCCGCCGTTGCTTTTGTTGAGAACAGAGTCATAATATCGTTCTAATCCATATCTTCCTGAAAGGGTCTTTCCGTCTTGTTCATATCCCATAAAGCCCAGCACATGCGCACCCAAAGTTTCGCTCGGATAGTAGCGCCAGTTCTCCCGAAAAACTCCAACTCCTATAATTTTCAACTCCTGAATTTTTTCCGCCGTCGCCTCGGGGAGACGATGAGCGATTATCTCTGACTTATCGCTTTTTTTCGTCGCCTGCAACAAAAAAGCGTCCCTCTCCAAGGGGATAATATCTTTCAATTTTAGGTAAACTTTCTCAGCATTGGAAATTTGATCGGGATTCAATTCAACAAAAAACCCTGTTCGGGTCGTAGCAGCAGAGACAAGATTGCCGTCTTTTTCGGTGAAATAAATAGTATTCCGTTCAAATTGACTGATGAGGGACTGATATTTTTTCTCTGCTTTGTCGCGATATTCTCCACCTTTCACTGCCTGCAACAAATACAACTGTCCAATGAGTACGACAGAGATAAATATCACGACGGAATAGAGAAACCAAATTCTATTGTGTCCTAAAGACCTATCGGTCATGATCAAGCATAGTTAAAACCGGAGTACGAGAAACGTAGTCAATCTCGGAAACATCCTTATACCCCAAACCTTTGGCATTATTCAAATCCAAATTCCTTGCGAGAGCGATATATTCCGATTCCAGACTGGCAATAGCTGAATTGGCAGATTTTACATCACTTTCTATTGATTCCCTCGCTACAATATGCAAAATGGTGGAGCTGATAACATACATATAGAAAACAATGGCGCAAAAAATGAGGGAAGCCAGCAGCCAGAACATTTTTTGTTCAAAATCATACAACGATATTGATTTGATTTGAATGTTTTCTTGCATTGTTTTTTTGTTTATCTTATAAAGACTTTTCAATAATCCTCAATTTGGCGCTTCTTGCTCTTTTGTTACTCTTTAATTCTTCTTCGCTGGGCACTATCGGTTTTTTGGTGATAAGTATTCCTTCTCCTTCTTTTGCTTTTTCCTTAAAAAACTTTTTCACTAATCGGTCTTCCGTGCTATGGAATGAAATGATGGCAATCCTTCCTCCGGGAGAAAGCGCTTCCCACGAGCTATTCAATGCTTCTTCCAGCGCCCGTATCTCATCATTTACCGCCATGCGGAGAGCCTGAAATGTTTTAGTGGCAAAATGTATTTTTCTCGCCGACCGATACCACCCCGGAACCGCTAACTGAATGATTCCGACCAGTTCTTTCGTGGTGTGAATTTTCTGCATTCCGCGAGCCTCTACTATCCTTTCAGCAATCCTTTTCGCGAACCGTTCTTCTCCGTATCCCGAAAGTATCGTCGCAATGTTCTCTTCGTCCCACGTATTCACGATGTCTTCCGCCGTAAACGTTACTTTTGAAGGGTCGTTGGAAAAGGTCATGAGCAGTGGTTCGTCTTTCTGAAACGAAAATCCCCTTCCCGAATTTTCCAACTCATTGGAACTCAACCCGAGATCAAACAAAACTTTATCAACTTTTTCTATTCCCAATTCTTTCAAAACCGCCGATATATTTCTGAAATTTTCCGGGACCAAATGGATCGTTGCTCTGCACTCAGACAATTTTTCTTTTGCTTTCGCCAAAGCATTCGCATCAGCATCAATTCCGATAAGCATTCCCTTCTCTCCCAAAAGCGGACAAACGACAGAACTGTGCCCTCCTCCATTAGTGGTCATATCTACGAATGTCTCCCCATTCTTTACGGCGAGACCTTCTATAACTTCATGTAAAAGAACGCTGGTGTGTACGTTGCCTTTCAAAACTTCATCATCTTTAGTTTCTATCATTTCTTTATTCACCGTTTTTCGGCTTATTTAATTTCAAATTCCCAATTTCTAATTTCCAAAAACGCCGGAATCATTTGAAATTAGATATTTTATTTTAAAACACTCCTATTTCTCCTAACTTTTGCGCCAACACATCAGCCTGTTCAACAATCTTTTTCTTGTATTCCGTCCATCGTTCTTCATTCCAGATTTCGGCTCGGTCATGAACTCCGGTAATCACCACTTTGGCTCCCAATTCGGCAAAATCTTTCAGAAAATCCGGTACGAGAATGCGTCCGAGAGAATCAACTTCCATTTCCACGGCGCCTCCAAGCATAAAACGATTGAAACTGCGGGTATCGGATTGTCCGGTGGAGAGTTCGGAAAGTTTCTGCGCCATTTTCTCCCATTGTTTGAGGGAATATAACGCCAAACACTTGTCCAATCCATACGTCAAAACCACCTTCTTTCCCACCTCTTGGCGGAATTTTGAAGGCAGAGAAAGACGTTTTTTCGGATCAAGTGTATGCGTATATTCTCCTAATAACATGTTTTTCTTGAAAATCCCTAACTTTTCGTGCCAATACCAAAAAGTGATAGATATTCCACTTCTTACCACTTGACTGTATTTTATACCACTTTATCCTAAAAAACAACCAAACTTATCCACAGGACGAGCTAAAGCTCAGAATAGAGCAACAAGAAAAAAGCAAAAAGGATAAAGACGTAATCCGTCGTTAATTCCTTTTTGCTTTTTCCTTTTTTCTTCTTGCTTTATTTTTTCTACCCCGGTACTCCGACGCAGTCGTTATAGGCTTTTATTTCCGCATTATACTTCTCCACTATAGCACGAGTACTCAAGATAAGAGGATTGAGCGCTTCAACAATGGCATTGTATATCGCGACTTTTTGATTATAGAGAGCGTTATTTCCGCTACTCTCAATTTTTGCCATTTCATCAGTAAGAGCATTCGCTTCCACGGTGGAAGAAGCGATAATCGTTTGATTTTGGCTAATCTCCAGTTTCAAGGCTGGCTCAGGAAAGGGACAAGAAGAAGAAGGTTTGCCAAATTCTTGAACCGCGAGCCATACGTGTTTACTGTTGAATTGTCCTTCGTCAACCGCCACACCAATCTCTTCGTAGTGTCCATTCAAGATGTTGGCGCGATGTCCGGGGCTTCCCATCCACGCATCAACCAAATCTTTTTCATTCTCAAAAATACCCAGAGCAAGATTTTCTCCAACCCAAAGATAAGAATAACCGGTTCCTGTTACCAGCGATGCCGCATCTTTTCCTGTCGGCGAAACATGCTCAAAATACTGTTTCTCAAACATATCATGCACTTTTATAATAGCCGCCGTATCAAGCTGTGAATTTCGTTTCAACGGCAAAACGCCGTTTTGTTCTCTTTGATAATTCGTCCATTTCACTACTTCCGCGCTTTGCAATATCCCCTTCGGTTCGGTACTTCCCGCAAAAGAAACCAAGGGGCCGGGTGTTGATTGTTTGGCTCGGACAGAAGGAACGGGTGTAACAGAAGTTTTTTGAGGAGCAGAGGGACTCACTATTTTTTTCTGATTTATCACCGGCTCAGAAAGGCTTTTGCTTTTTTGAGGAACTGTGTTTTTTTCAGAGGTCTGAGTGATGGCTTCTTGAGAAATCGTGTTAAAAAAGCCGATGCCGAGGACCATAAAAAATAATCCGAGAATAATCAGCAAAAAAATTGAGAGAGTCTTTTTCATATTGGTAATGAAAGGATTTATTGCACTTTCAACAATTCCACATCAAAAATTAACGTTGATCCGGGGGGTATAATACCGGAACCCTCGTTGCCATAAGCAAGCGCAGGAGGAATAGTCAATTTTCTTTTTCCTCCGACCCTCATACCGACAATACCCTCATCCCACCCTTTAATGACTTCTCCGAAACCAAGCGTAAAAGTAAAAGGAGTATCTCCGTGATCGCGACTTGCGTCAAATTTTGTACCGTTAGGAAGCGTTCCAAGATAATTCACGGAAATCTTTTGACCGGGAACCGCCGTCATACCGTCTCCAATCAGAGTGTCTTCAATAACAATTCCGGAGTCCAGCGTTTTGGAATATCCGCTCATAACAGAAGGAAGGGAAAAATAATATCCACAACCTAAAAAAAGCACCACTCCAACTGTTGCGATAAGCATCTCTTGTTTCATTCCAATAAAAGTAAATGGTAATATATATATTATATCAAAAAAAGAGAAAAAAGAATAAAACTTTTTAAATTACATTTTGTCAGCTATTTTAAAGATGGTATAATTAATGTACTTATGAATAAAAAAATTGTTGTATCCACCATCGCGATTATTATTTTTATTATCATCGGTATCATATGGAAGCAAACGAGACCAATACCAAAATATACCGGACCGATTGAAAAAGTTGTCGTGGCCGACGACTTATACATTCTTAATATAATAGCGCAAGAAAAAGATTTTTTTAAGGAAAATGGATTGGATGCGCATATTACGAAAGTTGCATCCGGATTATCTGCGATTAACGATCTTTTAGCGGGAAAGGTTGATATTGCTCCAGTGACAGATTTTGTAGGGGTTGGAAAAATTTATAGCAATAAAAATCTGCGAATTTTAACACAGTTATCAAAAAATAAAGGCGTTAGCATGATAGCAAGAAAAGACAAAGGAATCAGCCAACCCTCAGATTTGAGGGGGAAGACAATCGGTGTTGCAAAAAAAACTATCGGAGAATTTTTCTTAGGTCAATTTTTAACAGCCAATGACCTTTCTTTTAATGACATCTCAGAAGTTGACTTAACTTCTGAGGAAATAATAAACCAGATAGAAAATGGACAAGTTGATGCGGTTGCCATTTGGGAACCGTATGTTTATGGTATCCGCGAAAAAATGGGGGATGAAATCATAATATGGCCAGACAATTCCGGTTTTTTTATCATAGCTTATTCAACCGATGAATTTATCAAAGCACACCCTGTTATCATAGAACGATACTTGCGTACGATGATCCAAACGGTACAGTATATAAAAAACAACTCGATAGAAGCAAAAGCCATAGTTGCAAAAAAGTTCCATTACGAAAATGCATATATAAAATATACTTGGCCTCTCTATGATTTTAATATCTCTTTAGAACAATCATTACTTCCTGCATTGGAGAGTGAGTCTCGTTTTTCCATCGCGAATAAATTAACAAACCAAACAGAAGTGCCAAATTATTTAAATTTTATTTATTTTGATGCGCTAGAGAAAATTAAACCGGAAGCGATAACTATAATTAAATAAGTATGAAAGTAAGCACAAAACTTCGTTTGAATTCGTATCTTATCATTATTTTTGCGATAGTTTTTATCGGCGCGGTTTTTTTCCTTATTTTTGAACTGCAAAAATCCCAACAAGAACAAAGACTGACTCAGAAAATCACTCGAGATTCATTTCAATTAATATCGCTTCAAGATGAATATCTTTTACACCCGTCAGAACGACCAAAAAGCCAATGGCGTATCGTGTATCAATCGCTCCTAAAAAGCATAGATGAAGGAAAATCCGTTTTTACCGAGCCTGAAGAAAGTTTCTTGTTTAGAAATACTTTTCTTTCTTTTGACGACAACAAAGCTCTTTTTGAACAAATGATCGGATCCATAGAGCAAGGCAAAACCCGAGCATTTATAGAACAAAAAAAAGATATTCTTTCAGTAAAAGCCCAAGAACGCGTCTCAAAAATGCTTATTTTATCCGAATTGAGCAACGCAAGATCGGTTTCTTTCTGGTATTTGCTTGAATTCATCATAATAATTTTGGTTTGTGTCATCGGAGCAATCTCTGTCTTTTCGTACAAAACAAGCCGTTCAATGAGCAAATCGCTCCGCAAAATCAATCAAGGTACAAAAATTATTGCCGGCGGAAATCTTAATTACACTCTTGATATAAAAAACGAAGATGAGTTTGGTTCACTGTCCGCTTTACTGAATGAAATGACCTCCAAGCTAAAAAGTTCCTTCATAAGCCTGGAACAATCGGAAGAACGAGTTAAAAATAGAACGCGAGATCTGGAAAAAGAACGCGCGGAGACATTGGAAGCAAAAACCAAATACGAAACCATGTTGGTTAGTATCAACGATGGTGTCATTTCGGTTGACACTGCAGGGAAAATAATCTTCATGAATAAAGCCGCTCAGGTAATGCTCGGCTATTATCCGAAAGAAACGAGGAACGAGGACCTCTCTGATACAGTTACCGTTGAAGATAAAGACGGAAATATCATACCGCAAGAAAAACAACCAATGAACCTTGCTCTCACTGGCGTTCCGACAATTTCTACTGTCGCCACAGGCCCCAGTTATCAATATGTACGAAAAGATAAAACAAAATTCCCTGCCGCAATGACGGTATCCCCTATTATCCTTGATAAAAAAATAATAGGCGCGGTTGAGGTGTTCCGCGATATCACCAAAGAAAAAGAAATAGACAAAGCTAAAACGGAATTCGTTTTACTTGCCTCTCATCAGCTCCGCACGCCACCTACGAGTATGAAATGGTTTTTGGAGATGCTGCTTGCTGAAGAAGCCGGACCGCTAAACGAAAAACAAAAAGAATATTCTGAAGAGATTTACCAAAGCAACGAAAGAATGATTATTCTCATCAATTCATTGCTTAACGTATCGCGGGTTGAACTCGGCACATTCGCAATAGAACCAAAATCAACTGATGTTATCAGTCTCATTAAAGGGGCGACAAAAGACTTGGAATTGGAAATAAAGGAAAAAGAGTTGGAAATACACGAGAAATATCCGGGAGAACTTCAGCTGTTTTTTATTGATCCAAAACTTTCCCGCATCGCCATACAAAACGTTATCTCTAACGCAGTGAAATATACCCCAAAAAGAGGCTCTATTGAGGTGGAAGTTTTTCTGAAGAATCGTGGAGAAAACATAGGGAATCACTCTATCCAAAAAGATAGTTTAGTTATTACCGTATCAGACACGGGGATCGGCATTCCTAAAGACCAACAAGACAAGATCTTCACTAAACTCTTCCGGGCAGACAACGTCAAAGAAAAAGATACGGACGGCAATGGGTTGGGGCTATATCTTGCAAAATCAATCATTAACGGAATAAAAGGAGACATTTGGTTTGAGTCTGAATTAAATAAAGGGACAAAGTTCTACCTCACGATTCCATTCAATGAAACAAAAAGTCGAGAAGGGACAAAACCGCCTATCTGATAATATAAAAACCCCCGCACTGAATTATTCAGTGCGGGGGTTTGCGGTTTACACGTGAAGTCCTTTATCAGACAATTTGAGGTACCAGAAAACAGTATCCAAAACCCTTTTCGCTTGCGTTCGCTTTGCGGGCGATGTTGTGCACATCAAAATAGATATTCTCGCCCAGATTAACGATATGAAAAGCATACGCAGCCCCGCGTTCGTGAATGACGGGAATGTGCATGATGACAAGGTTCCTGATACCAAGATCATCGAATTGTTTTTTGGTAAATTTTTCTTTAACCAAACTGGCCACTTCCATCGGAGCTGTTAACCATCCGCGACAAGAGGCTTCTGCGTAAATATCATCCATAATGCGGTTTTTTCCGCAGAGATCATCACCATAGATAATTCCCAAAAGATAAGTCACTCCGCTCGTAATCTTGGATTTTGGAAAAATCATCATAGATACGGCGTCATGACCGACTCGATGACCTCTTCCTTTCAAAAATACAGAAAGTTGATTCCATGCAACTCCATTTGAAGTGACTGTAAATATATCAGGTCTTTTTACACTTGGATATTTTGCGCCATTTTTCAAAAAATTCGTAAACCGTCTGCCAAATTCTTTTGGCGGAAGGTCAATAACTTCAGACTGAAGTTCATCGCCATTGAGCTCGTCCCAATCAACTTGGGTTCCCACTCGGGCGTTTATTTGCAGAGCTTGACCACGTGATGTAGCTGTACTCATTGTACTTCTCCTTTCAAACAACTCATTGCCATTCAAACAAAGAACGGACCATTTCCGTTCAAGTCATGACAACCTCCTCAAGGGTATTTAAAAAGAAGAAAAAAGTCAATCTTTTTGTATATTATGAGATAATTCCCCCTCCAAGACATTCCTCTTTATCATAAACCACCACAGACTGTCCGGGGGCTGACGGATCTTGCGGTTCTATGAACTCAATCTTATCCCCAAAAACTTTGCACGGAAAAAGTTCCGCGCGATAACGAGTTCGTGCTGAATATATTTCGTCAGGAGACGGCGCTTCCGCTATCCAATTTATGTTTTCAAGGGTAATCGTTTGAGACCCTTTTCCTTTCAGGCTTCCCTGTTCTTTGTGAGATACGGTCAGGGTATTTTTCAAAATATCTTTAGCGATAACAAAATACGGAGCATCGCTCGTTCCTTTTTTCGTAATGGTAAATCCGTGACGAGAACCAAGCGTGTGAAAAATGACACCGTCGTGATACCCGATAATTTCGCCTTTTTCATTCAGCACATCACCGCGTTTTTTTTCTTCGTAGTGTTCCAAAAAATCGGACATGTCTAATTTTCCCAAAAAACAAACACCCTGACTGTCTTTCTTTTCCGCCGTCGGCAATCCGAATTTTTGCGCCAATTTTCTTACTTCCGGTTTTTCAATATCGCCCACAGGAAATAAAATATGTTTGAGTTGTTCCTGCGTCAAAGTCCACAAAAAATATGATTGATCTTTATTCTTATCAACCCCCATAAAAAGTGCGTATTCGTCCCTTTTTTCTTTTTTCTTTTTTCTTTTTTCTCTCCGCGCATAATGACCGGTAGCGACAAAGTCTGCTCCATTCGCAAGTGCATATTTCAAAAATCCGCCAAACTTCACATTCTTATTGCACATCACGTCGGGGTTCGGAGTTCTGCCTTTTCGGTATTCTTCTATCATATAATCCGCGACTTCTTCCTTATATTCTTTTTCCAGATCAAGCGTTTCAAAAGGGATTCCCAAGTGAGCCGCGACCCTCATCGCGTCCAGACGATCTTCTTTCCATGTGCACGGCAAAAAATCCGGATGCCATGTTTTAATAAAAACACCCGTTACGTCATATCCTTCTTTCTGAAGCAAAGCTGCCGAAACAGAACTGTCTACTCCGCCCGAAAGCCCGACATATACTTTTTTACCTGTCATTCGCTTATTCTATGCGATTTGACAAACTTTTTCAAGAGTGATAAAGCTATTCTTTTTCTGCTAAGAGTTTTTTGTACACCTCAAAAGTCGCGCGCGCGTCAGAGAGAGCCGTATGCGCATTTTGATTGGTTATGCCGAAATACTCGCAGAGAAAACGGAGTGAGAATTTCTCCACTTCCGGTTTATCGTAAAGAACGGCAAAAGCGAGCGAAATCGTGTCTATCCGATGATAATGCATCAGATTTTTCACTCCGCTTTTCTTAAAAGCCTTATCAATAAAAGCCAGGTCAAAAGCAACATTATGCGCCACAAAAGATGCGCCTCGGACTTTTTCCGAAAACTTTTCCATGGCTTCTTTGAGAGGAATGGCAGTAGCCCACCGTTCAGGAGTATAGCCGTTTATCATCAACGATTCCGGATCGGCGGTTTCCAAATGCTCGGGCAGAATTTTAAATTCAAACTCGTCCAACACTTCAAGCGCGGGGCCTTTCCCTTCTCTCGGAACCTGTCTTGCCAAAATACATCCGATTTCAATCAGTTCGTGTTTTTCGGGATCCAACCCTGTGGTTTCTACATCAATAAAAGCGAGATTATGCGTTTTCATAAGTAATTATTTTGCTTTTTCAATTATCCTCACCGCCCCGTTATCCGCATCCACTTCCACAAGGTCGCCATCATGGAGAACTTGCGTGGCAATTTTGGTGCCGATGATGCAAGGCTTTTTCATTTCGCGAGCGACGATTGAAGCGTGGCAAGTCACTCCGCCTTCATCGGTCACGAACGCTGCCGCTTTCTGCATTGCTGGTAAAAAGTTCGGTGTAGTCATCGGTGACACAAGTATGTCTCCTTCCGCGATACGATTCATATCACTTTGTTTTTTCACTATGCGTGCAATTCCGCATACATTTCCTTTGTAGGCAATCTGCCCAGACACTTCGTTCAATCCTGCCTCTATTTCCATCTGTTCAAAATAATAGTTTGGGTGAAGAGCAACATACTCTTTGATGCTTCCCAAGCAAGCTTCTTTTCCGTCAATTATAAGAAAAGCCTGCGTACGCTTACGAAGCAGTTCCTCATTGGGAATTGAATTAAATTCTTCGGGCAATACCGCTCCCGCCAATTCTTCGGACACGTTCGCAAAGTGAGCAATATTTTTTCTGGCAAAAAGATCATTTTCTGCAAAAAAATCTCCTTCGTTTCTTACTCGAACGGAAATTTCTTTCCCTTCTTCCGGACTTCTTTCGTCTATTCCGGTATAGAAAAAGATTGTTTCAACAAAAGCCAACTGATAGACCAGATCAATATATGAAGTGCGGTCTTCTACGGAAATAAGATATTCTTTTTTATGAAGTTCTTTCAGTTTTTTCGACAATTCTTTAAACTCACCATATAGTGTGTTTAAAAATTCCAGGCCCTTTTTGTTTTCTTCAAGAAGCCGATTCAAAAACCATTCAATCGCTTTTTTATGCTCCCAAATCTCAACCACTCCGTCGTTTACAAAATGAGCAACAAAGGGAATGTGCGGATTCTTCCACCCGAACTTCGCGAGGGCCTGTTCGTTCAATCCTTTCGCCCAAAGTCCTTGTACAAAAAGAGAAGTGTCGCGAGAATAAGCTTTTACAAATTCAATCTTTTCATTTATATGATGAGACTCATCAAACGAAAGTGTCAGAGTTGTAATCGGTCGGCTCTGTGTGATAAAAAATCTACCGCCCTCATATGCCCATTCAACATCGCACGGGAATCCGTAGTGTTTTTCTATTTTCAATACCAGCTCAGAGAGTTCAAGAATCTGCATTTCTGTTAGCGCTTGTTCTTTTCCTTTTTCCCCAAGGTCTTTCCATTCATTTGCCTGCCCTGAACTTGCCGAATAAGCACGATAAAGCGCTTTTGATTGTTCGCTAATATTGATATCAATGATTCTCCTCGGTTCCTTTTCCACCACATAACTATCGGGAGTAATCTGTCCGGAAACAATGGCCTCCCCCAAACCGAAGCCAGCTTCAATGATAAGCTGATTTCGGTCTTCCGTTACCGGGTGCACGGAAAAAGCGATACCCGAGATTTCGCTTTCCACCATTTTTTGCACCACTACCGCAACGGATATCTTTTGAGAGTGAAGACCTTGTTCAAAACGATAGAAGATTGCACGCGGGGTAAAAAGAGAGGCCCAACACCTCTGTACGTTTGAAAGCAGAGTTTCCTCATCGGTATTGAGAAAACTGTCCAACTGTCCCGCCCATGCGGCACTACTGCTGTCTTCCGCAGTAGCAGAGGAACGAACCGCAACGAATTCAATACCGAGTTTCTGAAATTCATTTGATATTTCTTGCGCGATATCTTCCGGCATTTTTGCGCCGAGAATAAGCTGCTGAATTTTTTCAGAAGCGTGCTCTACCGTGTGCATTTCCTGATGATTAACAGTATGCAGAATGGAATCAATTTCCACATCAAGATCGGTTTCTTTGAGAAATTGGTCAAACGATTCCGCAAGAATAACAAAACCGGAAGGAACTGGAACTCCTGATTGTGCCATCTCTCCAAGGGAGGCGCCTTTGCCTCCGGCGATAGAGGAATCGTTTTTTGATATTTTTTCAAAAGGTTTTGTGTACATGTTTTTATTGTATCAAATTTCCCGCTATCTGATAAATATCTCCCGCACCCATGATAACCACGGCATGATAGTACGGAAGCATTTTGCGCACTATTTTTTCCGTTTCTTTAAGGGATGTTCCATAAGCGATGTTGGTATCACGAAGCTTCAATATCTCACTCACTAGTTCTAACGAGTTCACTTTTTTTGCCGTCTCATTTCTGCCCGCAACTTCATAAATTTCAGAAAGAACGAGATCATCCGCCGTTTTCAAAACCTCGGCAAATTCTTTCAACAGCTTAGATGTTCGGTCTTTTTGATGCGGTTGAAAAACAAACAGTATTTTTTTGTTCGGATATAATTCTTTTGCCGCTTGTATGGTCGCGCCAACGCCGGCGGGGTGATGGGCATAATCGGAAATGATAATCGTTTTCCCTAATTTTCCGACCTGTTCAAATCTTCGCCATGTTCCATGAAATTGCGCCAGCGCTTTTTTCGCGCTCGCAGATTTAGCGCCAAGGGTCAGCGCGCAAGCCAGCGCTTCAAGAGCGTTCATCACATTAAAAATTCCCGGAACTCCAATCTTAAAATCTCCCAAATCTTCACCTTTCCACCAAACCTGAAACACCTGATTTCCTTTTTCATAACGGATGTTCGCGGCAAAAGCATCAACGTTCTTTTTCTTCAGAGAGCAGGAAATTCTTTTTGCTTTGGTGTTCTTGGAAACTTCAGCAACATTTTTATCATCGGCGTTATAGATCAAAAATCCGTCTTTCGGCAATTTCCCGACATATTCTAAAAATGCATTTTTTATGTCATCAATATCTTTGAAATAATCCAGATGTTCCGCTTCTATGTTCGTAAGAATAACCGCGTTCGGATCAAGCTTCAAAAAATGCCGACGATATTCGCAAGCCTCCGCCACAAAAAGTCCCTGATCCCCATACACAGGACTACCCTGTGTACACAGGGTAGTCCTGTGTATTTTTGGCAATCTCAAATTCGCATCCCAACCGGGAACTTTTCCTCCAACAATGACCATCGGGTCTTTCTTGTCCGCTTCCAAAATTTTCCCCAGCATGGCGGTCGTACTGGTCTTCCCATTCGTTCCAGAAACGCCGACACCATACTTCCCTTTCATTATTTCTCCCAACGCTTCAACATATTCAAACATCGGAATTCCTTTTTCTTTCGCCAAGGAAAATTCAGGATTATCCGCAGGTACAGCAGAAGAATACACCACCGCCTCCATCTTTGCCGGCAAGTTTTTTGCATCATGTCTGATGAAGACTTTAATCCCCCTTTTCCTCAAGTCTTTTGCTTGATCAAAATCCGCCCGATCCGAGCCTGACACCTTTGATCCCTGCGCTAAAAAATAGCGGGCAATCGCAGAAACCCCGATTCCACCCAAACCGATGAAGTGGATATTTTTTACCGTAAGAAACTCCATAGTCTCTCTATCATATCCTTTTTTGGGCGTTTTTCAATAAAGATATATGTGATACAATTTACAAATGGAAACACAACCTACTGCAGAGAAAAAACCGGACTTTCTTAAAATGTATGAGATTCCCGGCCAAGAAAAAATATCGGAACATTCTTTTGAGCGTTATCTAAAAGACAAAGAGGACTTTCCCAAAGATACGGAGAAAATTTCAAAGGAAGTTCCTTTGCTGTATCAAAAACACACCACGAAGTCTTCCTTAGAGAAAGAAGCCTCTCGTGAAAAAACAAAAGACCTTCATGTAGATGAAATTCCCGACTTCGTAAAAAAAGGTTTGTCGGAAGACGACCCTGAAATGCAGAAAACGGCGATTGAAACCATCGGCGGCGCTCGCAGTAAAATAAGATCAGCGCTTCTTCAGGAGGCATTTGAGATACGAAACGAGGAAATTCAATTGGCTTGCGTGAAAGCAATAAGCAATATACCAGAAGAGGAGAGGGTCGGTTTTATACGAATCGGGCTTTCAAAAGAAAGTTTTCCAGTCAAAAAAGCCTCTGTTAAGATGATTCAGTACTCACCCAAGGAACTCCGTTCAAAACTTATAAAACAAGGGCTCTTAGGAGAAGATCTTGAACTGCGAAAAGAATACGCCAAAGCAATCCACTCGGCTCCAACGGAAAAAGAAAGGAAAGAATTATTGGATCTGGCAAAAAAGAAACTCGGAAATGCCCTCATAGAACCGCCTCTTTACGACAATGCAGAAATTTCTTCCGATCGTTTTTCAAGAGAAGAATTTGCAAAAACAGGCTCCGGAACAACTCTCATCGGAGGAGAGCTGAAAGATAAAGTTATATTTCGACACATTACCCCTGAGGCATTTCTTTCATGGCAAGAAGCCTACGAAAATCATGAAGTATGGAAACGCGCGGGTTTTAATTATGTCCCTATTGAACCGATATTTTCCTTTCACCAAAACAAAAACGGGTTGATTGATGTCGCCAGCGGAGTGCTGGACATTTCTTTCAAAGACTGGAAAAAAATGTCAGGAGACTTTTCAGAGGAACTGGAAAAAGAAGAAATAAAAATAAGAACGGTATTGAATGAATCGGGAATAATCCACGGACACCCGCATCGAGGAAATTTCTGTCTTCGTTTTTTCCGAAAGGAAAATGGCGATGCAGACTTCTCTAAAAAACCGCGCATCTACCTGATTGATTTTGACCGCGCCATATCCCCGGAATAAAAATAAATCCCCGCAAAAGCATTATATGCTTGCGGGGATTTTCTTTTTATTGATAATGAAGCGTCATGAATATAGCCGCTTGTACAGCAATCAATAAAACAATAAAAAGAGAAAGAGCCGTAATAATAGTCCAGTTGAACTTTCCAAAGACCAAAAAACAGATGAGTAAAGTAAGAAACAAACTAAGCGCTAAAGAAATTCTATCAAGTATATTTTTCAGCATCCGAATCGTCCCTTCACGAAGTTTCATAGAACACCTCCATAAAATAGAAAAACCTATTACCAGGGTATCAGAATCCCATTTTTTTTCAACTATTTGAGGTATTTTTGTTTATTTCTCACGTGCTCATCAAAAGTCTTCGCGTAGTGTATCTTCCCCGTTTTATCGGAAAGATAATACAGATAAGATGTCCTGGCTGGTTCAACCGCAGCAAGAATGGCATCCAGCCCCGGGTTGCAAATCGGGCCCGGAGGAAGTCCTTTATTGGTATAGGTGTTATAGGGCGAATCAGCTTTCAGATCTTCCGTTGTCAGATTATGGGTGGTCTTTCCATTTACGTAATCAAATACGGCATCAACCTGCAGAGGCATGCCAAGTTTTATCCTTTTCCATAAAATTCCCGAAACGATACGGCGGTCAGCGGGGGTTATCGTTTCCCTTTCAATAATGGAAGCCATTGTTACGACATCTGAGAGCGGATGTCCGAAAGCTTGTATTTTTTGTTCAACCGGCTTTATTTTTGCATCAAAGTTGCTTTTCATTACAGAAATCACTTCCTCGGGTTTAACGATGAAAAAAAAGAAATAGGTATCGGGAAAGAGGTATCCTTCTTTTTGCTTTGCCAGTGAAAGAAATTTATTTCCTTCAAAAGAAGGAACCGTCGACACGAGTGCCTTCTGCACATCTTCGGAATCAAATCCCTCCGGGATAAGTATTTTTACTTTACTGATGCGATACTCGCCGGAAATAATACGGTTTGCAATTGTGTATAAAGATTCTTTTTCGGAGAGCAGATAAAATCCGGAAATGACAGGACTATCGTTTTTTACCACAGCAATATAAGCACGCAGAAAAAACGCGGAACGGATAATTCCCCTATTCTCCAACATAAGCGCCGTTTCAGAAAGAGTGGACCCCTTTGGTATCTCAAACATTTTTTCTTTGGGTATGGAAGAACCGGGAACAAAAATGAAAAAAGAAGAACAAACGCACGCCAAAAAAAGAACAACGGTCAAGGCCCATCCTAACCGCCGCCGAAATAAATTCCTCTTTTTTATTTCCTCCAATATGTTTTGAAATTCACTCATCTTTTACACAGGCAAGTTTGCCGGCGGTTCGGCTTTATGCGAGCTTAACGTAATAAATCCTGGGGTTTCTTCCATTCCTCCCGGGAAGTGATAAATGGTGGCCAACTCTTCCGTATTGAGAATAAACGGTTTCTTTTTAAACGGAAGATAGAAATATCCGCGCGCCTTATACGCGTTGAACATGTGTTTCTTCTGATCTGAAACTTTATTCCACAAAATCCCTTGCCAAGGATAATCAATGCCCGTCGGGTCTTTCAGTTTAAATCCGTTTAATACGTCAGAACTATAATGCTTCATCATGCCGATAAGTCCGGGTATATTGAGAGGCGTCCACGAGCCTTTCTCTCCGAGATAGACGACTCGGATACCACAGTCAAAACCAAATTTTGAAACTTCGCGCTCAATGGCAGAAATGGCTTCCGAATCGGCTTTGCTCATTTTTTCACCGGCCTTGCTTTGTATCTTTTTTACTAAATTTTTGGCTTCCGCTTTCCAATCCTGTTTTTCAAAAAACTTGCCGGGTTTTCTGAATCGCTTTCCTGTCGCCCGCACTAATATCTGGAACCATATCTGTTCTTTCTTTCCGATGGAACCCATGAATTCCACTGCCGGCGACAAAGGATCGGTTCTGCCTCCCGCTTCTTCTTCTTTTTTGATGGCCGTATCCAGTTTGTAGTCAACGTATGTTTTTATCGGATAAGCGTCTTCTTTGGTCAATTTGAATTCCGTCGCCCACATCTCCCATTCCGAACCAAAACCTTTCGGATCTACCATCTCGGTATAATCTTCCGCTTCGTACAACTCTATCCCCGGAAACTGCGAATATAATTGCGCTTCAATAAAATTCTTAAATTGAACGCTTGTTCGTATAAAAAAATGAATATCTCCTCCAACAGAAGCAATCTCCAAAGAGAATGTCGATTTGAGTTTCCCTAACCATGTTTTATCATACCAGTTTCCTTCCGATGTCTGATGCAAAGCAGAAAGCACCAGCTCTATAGAGAGCGGAGTTTTCATGATATTTTTCGGAAGACGAATTCCGATTAATACCCATTTAATTTTTGCCAAGTGTTGCATCTGCACGTATTGCATCCAGAGATTCCAGAAAATAATTCCGAAAAAAACCGGCGCCCAATACGGCGCAAAAGATAACGCAAAACCAAGTATGGTAAAGATAAGTTCAAAAGGCCCGAACATAGTACTTCTATAATACAACAAAGCAAGCGAAGGATAAAGGTAAAAGTGTTTATAAAAAACCCGGCTCGTAAAGTGCCGGGTTGATCTTAAAGAACGGGATATTTCCCAGTAAAACAAGCGTTGCAAAAATGACTGCATTCGGGAAAATTATTTTCCCCGACCGCGCGGTGCAAGCCTTCCAAAGAAATGAAGGCGAGAGAATCGGCATTCAGATATTTTCGTATTTCCTCAATGTCCATTTTTGAAGCCAAAAGTTCTTCATCGGAGGGCGTATCAATCCCGTAGATGCAATGATGACTGAACGGAGGACTTGCGATACGAAGATGAACTTCTGTAGCGCCGGCTTCCCTTGCCATTTCTACGAGCAGACGAAATGTCGTCCCTCTCACAATGGAGTCATCAACAAAAACAACTCTTTTCCCCGAAAGTATCCCCGGATCCGGACAGTACTTCCGACGAGCTCCGTCTTCGCGAAGAGCTTCGGAGGGCTGTATAAAGGTACGGGCATTATAACTCCGTTTTCTGATAAGACCGCGCTTCAAACGAAGTCCGGAAACTTTAGCAAACCCTTCTGCTGATGCGACTCCTGACTCGGGAACAGGCGAAACAAAATCAGCCTCAACCGGCGCTTCTTTGGCAAGAATTTTTCCGATGCGATAACGGGAAGAAGAAACGAGCAGGTCATCAATTAAACTGTCGGGACGCGCAAAATATATTTGTTCAAAAATACAGTTTGCATGCTTTTCTTTTTTAAAAGGAAAAGAACTTTCAAGAGAATGAGGAGTAACAACCACCATTTCTCCCGGTTCTATTTCGCGAACAAATTCCGCACCTATTTCATTCCACACACACGTTTCCGAAGCAAGGAGATAACATCCGTCTTTTTTTGCCAAAGAGAGCGGGCGAAACCCCCGAGGGTCACGAACACCGATAAGCGTTCCGCCTTCAGTAAGAACAACCAGAGAAAACGAACCCTTCACTTTTTGAAGTGAATCAGCCAAACATTCCCGAAGTGTTTCTTTTTTACTCTGCGATAACAAATGTAAAAATACTTCCGTATCACTCGTGGATTGATAAATACTTCCACTCTGCAAATGAAAATCGCGTATTTCTTCCGTGTTTATCAAATTTCCGTTATGGGCGATTCCTATACCACCGAAACGAGTTTCCCCAAAAAATGGCTGAGCATTCCGAAGATTGTTCCCTCCGGACGTTCCATAGCGAACATGTCCAATGGCAACCGGTCCTTTAACTCTTGAGAGCGTTTCGGCTTCAGAACCCACAAAACCGCGAGCGCGATGAGAGTGAAATCTTTCACCATCTTTTCCTTCATACGACAAAACACCCCATGATTCTTGCCCACGGTGTTGCAGGGAGGTAAGCCCCGGTATCACCAACTCTACGGCATTTTTTACGCCAAACGCACCAATAATTCCACACATAGTTTACCTCTTTTTTAAATAACAAAACTGTTTTTCAATATAACACAAATAACACAAACAAAAAAACCGAACCTTTCAGTACAGTCTTTTTGCTTTTTGCTTTTTTCTTTATTCTTAATTTACGCTATGTGATATTTTCCGTCTTTGTCTTTTTTGAAGTATCTTGCGTTCTGAAGATTGACCAAAATGGTATTTTCTTTGACGTATCTTTCTTTCATGACTTTTTCCACTATTTCTTGTTTTGTGAGAGGGCCGTTCTTTTCAAGAACATGACGAATGACATCTTTGACGACACCTCCGGTGTAACCCCATTCAGAGAGAACATAGAGTCCGCGTCCGACGAGCACAAAGCGATCATCTTTGATGAGTTCATTGTGGCAGGTGGCTACATGAGCTTTCTTTCCGAATGTTTCGGATATCTTCTTTGCCACCTCAGTGAAGTGCATAGGAGAACCGTGTCGGCGGATGACCAAGAAAGAATAATCCCTGATACCTCTCGCACTGATGTTCGGAGAAGAAGCAACTCCCCAATCGCCAAGAGTATTTTTCCCGAGAACTTTGGAAATACCAAGCCATCTCTTCGCCGTCGCTTCATTTTTTTGTTTCGCGTCAACTTTTACACGATCCATGAATTTTTCAAGAATTTCTTTTTCCGGGATCAAATCATTCTCTGAAACATCTCCGTGGAGATAATGAAGAGCAGAATGAACTTCGTCTGCAATATCGCTGTTCACCGACCAACGGTGTTTGAAGTTGTTATCCTCTTTGTGTTTGGTGAATTCGTCGGACAAAACCAAGTATAAAGTAATATGATTTTGAACGACTTTGTCGTTAGAAAGATATTCAAGAAAATCTTCCTCGCTCATGATTCCTCCGAGAGTTTCAAGAGTTTTTCTGAGTTCTTCAAATACGGAAGCTGATTTTGTGAACGCGTCAGACTTCTTCAAAGAAGCGATGGCGAAGTTCTCAATCTGGCGAACGCGCTCTCTTGTAATGCCATAGGTATTACCGATAGCTTCAAGCGTCTTTCTTTCCGGTATTTCGTCCAAACCAAAACGGCCGATGATAACATCGCGCGCTCGCGGAGGTATGGTGGCAAGCAAGCTCTTCGTTACCTGTTTTGGTCTAAATGTAATAACTGATGACATACAAAATAAATTATTTGAATAATTGATATTTTAACTTCTTATTAATTTTAACGTAACAAATCGTTATCGAATTTTGTTTCGCATCTTTTTGGCCCCTTGCCCTTCCTGTTAAACTTTACGTTTTAATATAACATCTTATTATCATATATGTCAAACAATTGCAAGCGTTTTTTAAGAGGATGTCCTGAAATGATAAAATATGACTAAAAATAAAGATATTTTATCATTCAAAAATAATTTTCTTTCTCTACACCACCACACTCACGAGCTTGTCTTTAACATAAATTACCTTTTTCGGCTGGTTTTCCCCTACCCACTTTCTTACTTCGGGTTGCGTCAATGCCGTCATTTTTACTTCTTCTTCCCCTATCTCTCTTCCAATTTCAAATGTGGCTCTCACCTTCCCGTTAACCTGTACGGCAATAGCCATGCGGTCGCTCACTATCTTTGACGGGTCAAAGATAGGCCATGTCTCATGATAAATGAAAGTATCATTTCCAAGGTCATGCCACAACTCTTCCGTCATGTGAGGAGCGAACGGTGTCAGAAGTTTCAAAAAACCTTCATACATTTCTTTGGTTACCGATTCAACTTTCTCCAGTTCATTCAAGAATATCATCATACCGGAAACCGCCGTGTTGAATTTGAAGTCTTCTATATTCTCGGAAACTCTCTTTATGGTTTGGTGATAAGCTGTTTCTAGGGATGCAGTCACGAGTGCGTCGCTTTTCACCTTAGGAGCCAATTTCCAAACTTTTTCTAAAAATCTGCGCGGACCAATCATACTCTCAGTATTCCATGCAGTAGATTGTTCAAATGGACCCATGAACATCTCATACACACGTAGTGTGTCTGCTCCATATATTTCCACAACCGTATCAGGATTGATAACATTCCCGAGACGTTTACTCATTTTTATTCCCCCTTCACCAAGCACTAATCCAACATTCTTGAGTTGAATAAAAGGTTCTTCATAATTCACCACACCAATATCAAACAAGAACTTGTGCCAGAAACGCGCGTATATCAAATGTCGTGTTGCGTGTTCCACACCACCAACGTACATATCAACCGGTGACCAATACTTTTCTTTTTCTTTAGATACCAAAGCATCTTGATTTCTTGGATCAATAAATCGTAAATAATACCATGAAGAACCAGCCCATTGAGGCATGGTATTTGTTTCGCGTTTTGCGTCGCTTCGGCATACCGGGCATTTCACATTCACCCAATCATGGATATTCGCAAGAGGAGATTCCCCAGTACCGGACGGCTCATAAAATTCAACATCAGGAAGGATAACAGGTAAATCTTTTTCAGGAACAGGAACGACTCCGCATCGTTCACAATGAATGACGGGAATCGGCTCTCCCCAATAACGCTGACGGGAAAATACCCATTCGCGAAGCCTATAAGTGGTTTTCAATTTTCCTCCGGCAAATTCGGTAATAGCCTTTTTTGCATCTTCACTTTTTATTCCGTCAAATTTTCCCGAATTCACCAAGATACCGTATCCTATAAAAATCTTTGAATCATCAACATCGAGCTCTTCTTCAGGAACTCCTTTTTTCCGTCCGTAATCTTTATATGAAGCAATTCCTTCATCGGTTGACACATCAAATTCAATCTCTGAAAAAACAACTTTTCGAGAATCATCACTATTAGCATACCAAGAACCTCCATCATCAGAAGTTTTGAGTAAATTTTTCTTGAGCCAATCAATAAATTCATCCTCTTTTTCTGAAATGCTCACCGTAAAAAACTTTCCCCAATCTTTGTCTATTTCCTTTACTTCAACATCCCCAAAAGTAATGAGATTTTGAACACATTCAGCAGGCAAACTTTTCTCTACGATTAACCATTTAGAGGAAAGCGGTTGAATCACTTTTTTTATATTCAATCCAAACTTCTTGGCGAATTCATAATCGCGCGTGTCATGCGCAGGCACCGCCATAATGGCACCGGTTCCATAATGAGCCAACACATAATCCGCGATAAACACAGGAAGCTCTTCTCCATTCGCCGGATTTTTTGCTGTAATTCCCAAAAGTCTCACCCCCGTCTTTTCTTTCCCCTCCGCCGTTCGTTCAATTTCCGTTTTCTTCTTCATCTCCTCGCGATATGCTTCCACTTCACTCCAGTTTTCAATAGAATCTTTCCATTCATCCAAAAGTTTATGCTCGGGGGACATCACGCAATACGTCGCACCAAACAACGTATCCGGACGTGTGGTAAAAACTTCAAGTTCGTCATCGTCTTTTTTCTTTTTACTTTTTACTTTAAACTTGATCAGTGCTCCTTCTGATTTCCCAATCCAATTCCTCTGCGCTTCTTTAATAGACTCCGGCCAATTCAAAGTATCCAACCCTGAAAGCAAACGATCTGCATAATCAGTAATGCGGAGCACCCATTGCCTCATTGGTTTTTTCTCCACCGTCGTTCCACATCGTTCGCATGCATTTCCTTCCAAGTCTTCATTTGCCAATCCTGTTTTACAAGAAGGACACCAATTAATTGGCTCATAAGATTCATAAGCGAGTCCTTTCTCCAGCATTTTCAAAAATGCCCATTGCGTCCATTTATAATATTTTTTGTCTGTCGTATTTATTTCTCTTTCCCAATCATAAGAAAAACCAAGCGATTTCATCTGCTCGCGAAAGCGGTCAGTATTTTTCTTAACAGCGGCACTCGGATGAATTTTGTTTTTAATAGCATATTGTTCCGCAGGCAAACCAAAAGCATCCCATCCTGTCGGATGCAGTACATTCAGTCCTTGCATACGTTTCATTCGTGAATACACATCACTAGCCGTATAAATACGAGTATGCCCCGTATGCAACCCTTCGCCTGACGGGTAGGGGAACATATCCAAAACATAACATTTCGGTTTGTCGGATACATCAGCAGTTTTAAAAACCTCCGCTTTCTCCCACTCTCTCCGCCATTTACTTTCTATTTTTTTATGGTCGTAGCTCTTTGTCATATCCTTGCAGTATAACCTTTTCGTGTCCTAATTTCAATCACATAAAAAATGTACCAAAATAAGGCAAAAATATAACTGCACCGATAATAACGGCAAAAATAGCGGTCATTAAAACCATTCCAGCAGAAACATCTTTTGCACGTTTCGCAGCAATATGATAATCGAGAGTCAGGAGATCGGTCATGCACTCAATAGAGGTATTGACCATCTCCGCAACAAAGACCATGGCTATCGTAAAAATCAAAACAATCCATTCACCGGAACCGATGGAAAAATATCGTCCGGCACAAACAACTAATAACGTAAAAAATGCATGTACCTGAAAATTCGGCTGAGACAAAAAAGAATAAACGATTCCGTCCCATGCATGTTTGAATGAGATCATGTGTATTCGTCTTTTCATAATTAGTTTTAGGTTATATATTGATCACGTCCGGCGACTAAATGCGCAAAATTGGAAGCCATCATGATTTTATCTCCGTTCGTCTTATCGTATTCCGTCCCATAAAGCATCTTACATAATTCATTATGCACTTCCCTTCTTTCTCTTCCTGTTGCAAACCCTTCCCCGCTTTTTCCGGTGACATCGGAGTGCACCGCATTGGAATATCTTTTGCATAAGCCGAAAAGCCGGATATATGCCTCCGTTCCTTTGAGAGGAAGCTTTACTTTTAACCCGGAATCTATCGCTGCCTCGGTAAAAAGATTAAATTCCAAAATCGGTTCTTTGTTACTTTCTTCTGAAAAAAATCGTTCATTCATAAAAAAATAATTTTAATGTCTTTTTATTATACCGCTCCGCCGTTAAAAAAACAAAAAATGACTTGACGAAACTCATTTTTTGTAATACAACAATAACAGCGAAAAACGCTATTTGAAATAAATCAACAGAAAAAATAGGAGGCAACAAATGGCTAAAAATGTATTTAGCTTTTATGAAGGCGACGGCAAAAATAAAATGCTTCTTGGGGGAAAAGGCGCGAATCTCTGCGAAATGACGCAGATTGGGCTTAATATCCCCCCGGGGTTTGTAATCTCGACAGAAGCATGCTTGAACTATTTGGAGGATGAAACCGCCAAATTGCCACGCTCTCTCAAATCAGAAATCGCCGTCCACATCAAAGAGTTGGAACGGCAAACAGAAAAACAATTTGGCGGGGCTCTCAACCCCCTGCTCGTTTCCGTCCGTTCCGGCTCGGCAATGTCTATGCCGGGAATGATGGATACCATCTTAAACTTGGGATTAAATGAAACCACTATCGTCGGACTGATTGAACGCACAGGAAACCCTCGCTTCGCTTGGGATGCCTATCGTCGTTTCGTACAGCTTTTCGGAAAGGTGGCATTAGGCGTTCCCGATGAAAAATTTGATGACGTCTTCGATGAAATCAAAAGAAGAGTCGGCGCCGAAAAAGATGTTGACCTTACCGCTGAAAATTTAACAGAGGCGACGTATCGTTTCTTGGAAGTGGTAAAGTCACATACCGGCAAGCCTTTTCCTCACGATCCGCGCGAACAATTGGAAATTGCCATACTCGCCGTATTTCGTTCTTGGAACGGCAAACGTGCGCATGATTATCGTCGTCAATTTAAGATTACCAAAGATATGGCGAACGGCACGGCCGTCAACGTGGTAACAATGGTTTTCGGAAACATGGGCGATGACTCAGCGACCGGAGTCGGCTTTACTCGTGACCCGGGCACAGGCATTAATGAAATGTATGGTGAATATCTCGTCAACGCGCAAGGCGAAGACGTTGTCGCCGGCACTCGCACGCCAAAGCCTGTTAAGGAAATGGCAACTGAAATGCCCGACATCTATCGCCAATTAGCAGAGCTTCGCAACAAATTGGAAGCGCATTACCACGAAGTGCAAGATTATGAGTACACCATAGAAAAAGGCGTTCTGTATTGTCTGCAAACTCGCAACGGTAAAATGAATACGGTCGCCCAAGTTCGCACTTCGGTTGAAATGGCAAAAGAAGGTTTGATTACCAAAAAACAAGCGGTCCTTCGTATTAAGCCTGATGACCTCACCCAGCTCTTAAGCCCTCAATTGGACAAAAGATATGGTGGAGATCCAATAGCCATAGGACTTTCCGCTTCGCCGGGCGCATCATCAGGACAAATTGTCTTTGACGCTGATGAAGCCGAAAAATGGCGCGATATGGGTCGCAAAGTCATTTTGGTTCGTGAAGAAACAAAACCGGAAGACATCCATGGATTCTTTGCCTCAGTGGGAATTCTCACTTCCCGAGGAGGCAAGACTTCTCACGCGGCCGTTGTCGCGAGAGGAATGGGCAAACCATGCGTCGCAGGAGCAGAAGGCATCAAAGTTGACGTCCGAGGAAAAACGGCTGATGTCGGTGAATACAAACTGTATGAAGGAGATGTTATTACCATTGACGGAGGAACAGGAAAAGTATATCTGGGAGAAATTCCCGTCGTACCTCCTGAATTTTCCGAAGACTTGAAAACTCTGCTTTCGTGGGCCGACCGATTTGCCACACTCAAAGTGCGTGCGAATGCGGACACTCCGGACGGCGCAAAAAAAGCGCGAGAATATGGAGCGACCGGTATCGGATTGGTACGGACCGAACGGATGTTTAACGACACCGACCGACTCCCTATCATGGTAGATATGATCGTTTCTGATTCTCCGAAAGAAAGGGCGGAATCGCTCAAAAAATTGGCGGATATGCAAAGAAAAGATTTCAAACAAATTTTCCTTGCGATGGCGCCGCTTCCCGTTACTGTTCGTTTGCTTGACCCTCCGCTTCACGAATTCTTACCAACAGAACTTGAACTTCTCGACAAAATTCAAGAAGCAAAACACGGCGCATCTCTTTCGTTCGCAAGAAACAAGAAACTGCTTGCTGCGGTACGAGCGCTGAGGGAAACCAACCCGATGCTTGGGCATCGTGGCGTACGTCTCGGTCTGACCAATCCTGAAATCTACAACATGCAGCTGCGGGCAATACTGGAAGCCGCCGCTGATTGTGAAGAAGAAGGAACGACCATCGTGCCGGAAATCATGATCCCCCAAGTTATCTCAGCGCAAGAGATCAAGCCAATGCTTGTCTCTGTAAAAGAGATTGCCGAAGAGATCGAAATGAAACGCGGCATTACCGTAAAATTTGCATTCGGTACTATGATGGAAACCGTACGCGCCTGCTTGAGAGCGGATGAGCTGGCAAAAACCGCCGAGTTCTTCTCATTCGGAACGAACGACTTATCGCAGGCAACCTTCTCATTTTCACGGGAAGACGCCGAAAACAAATTCCTGCCGTTCTACAACGAACACGGAATTCTGGTTCACAACCCGTTTGAAATACTGGATGTGAACGGTGTCGGCAAGCTAATGAAGATGGCGATTGAAGACGGACGCAAAACGCGACCCGAACTCAAGGTTGGCATATGCGGAGAGCACGGGGGAGAACCGAGATCCATCGCGTTCTGTCATTCCATCGGACTCTCATATGTTTCCTGCTCGCCGCTCCGAATTCCTGTCGCACGGTTAGCTGCCGCTCATGCAGCGCTCAACGATAAAAAAACAAAGTAGTTCTTTTTTAACACAAAACCCGAGGCATTGCGCCTCGGGTTTTTTTATTAAATCCTGAATTCAATGACATCTCCATCCTGCACGATGTATTCCTTTCCTTCCGTCCGCACCCAGCCTTTTTCTTTAGCTAAAGAATACGCGCCTGATTCCAAAAGTTTATCGCAATGGATTACCTCTGCGCGAATGAATTTTTCTTTGAAGTCGGTGTGAATAGCCATGCCTGCTTCGGGGGCGGTGGAATTTTTCCTGATCGTCCACGCGCGCGTTTCGTCTTCTCCGGTCGTGAAGTAAGTCATAAGGCCGAGAATATCATAGCTCATGCGTATCAGGTTGTTGACCCCGTCATCCTTTGACGCGCCGAGCTCGGTACGGAACATCTCTCTTTCTTCTCCGGCAAAGTCTTTCAGTTCCGATTCTATTTTTGCGTCCACAATGACGTGCCCCGCTCCGGTCTGTTTAAAGAAAGCGAGAAGTTCCTGATACCGCCCGTCATTCAATTCGTCCAAGTTTTTATTTCCCGAACCCGAACGCTTATTCAATATATAGAGTATCGGCTTCATGGAAAGCAGATGCATCGTCTTCACAATAGCCAGTTCTTTCTCGTCCAAAGTAACGGTGCTGGCGAGCTTCCCTTCTTCCAGTGCCGGAAGCACTTTTGAAAGCACCTCTTTTTCGCGAACCGCTTCCTTGTCTCCTCGCTTCACATCGCGTTCAATATTCTGCAACCGTTTTGTCAGCGTCTGCATATCAGCCAAGATAAGTTCAAGATTGATGACACCGATATCGTCCATCGGGTTTATTTTCCCCGAGACGTGAATAATGTTGTCGTCTTCAAAAATACGAACGACTTGCGCAATAGCATCCGTCTCGCGAATATGCGCAAGAAATTTATTCCCGAGTCCCGCTCCTTCCGCCGCTCCCGCGACCAAACCGGCAATATCAACGAATTCAATCGCCGCAGGAATTTTTTTCCGGGAATGAGAAAAATTATTTAATTTTTCCAGCCGTTCATCAGGCACCGCCACAATTCCAACCGATGGATCAATCGTACAAAACGGATAATTCTCCGCCGGCACGCTTTTCTCGGTAAGCGCATTAAACAAAGTGGACTTCCCTACATTCGGCAACCCGACGATTCCTATAGATAATGACATAAAATTATAATTGACTTTTTAAATGGATAGATTATAATGTAGATATTATGGCTTCGGCCTCGAGAACCCCGCACGAAAGTGTGGGGTTCGATGCATTTAAAGCCACTTCTTCCACTCCGTTGTTAACGCCTCAAATTGAATTTCATCTACAACATCAAGTTTTCGCAAAAATCGTTTTCCGCTGATGACTCGCGTTTGCGTTAATTTCACAGCAACCGTCTTATCGTTCGTCTTAATCTCAAAATGAAAGGCATCCTTTTTCTCTTTTGTCGTCATCGGCAAAACAACCATAGTTTCTTTATTGTACACCCGCATGACAATGACGAGCCGTTCAAAATTTTCATTTTTCCCGTCACTCTCCGCACCGATATTTATACCGAGCATACACCACCAAATATCTCGCGGGTGTACGAATTTACTCACAGGCAAAGTCTCTATTTGTTTTTTTGTTTTATTCCACCCGTCAAAATCCTTTTCCATGATTTCCACTATACCCGAAAGAGAACAAAAAATCCACGAGTCCCAACTGATTAAAAAACAGCCCCGAAGGAATCCTTCGGGGCTGTTTTATTATAGAAGTATTATTCTTCCGGAGCTGCTTCGGTTGCGATTTCTTCGCCTTCTTCTTCGGCGGCGACTTCGTCAGCCAAATCTTGAACGGCTTCTTCTGCGATTTCAACGGCTTCGTTGGCAACTTCAACCGCCTCAACCGCTTCTTCTACCGCTTCAACCGCGGCATCAATTTTGTTCTCTTCCATGAATGTAATTCGGTTACTTAATATGGTTACATAGTATCATATTTGAACAATTCTGTCAATCAATTTCAGATTTTAAAAGTTTTCCCCACTCGACGTCCATATCTCCCTACTTATTTTTTTGCTATCATAAACATATGAAAGCATATAATTGGTACTCGCAATTGATTAAACCGTCGTGGGCTCCGCCTTCGTGGGTGTTCGGACCCGCATGGACATTTCTTTATATCCTTATCGCCATTTCTTATGGAAAAGTTTTTCTGATGGCGTGGAGAAAAGAAATTCCTCTCATCGTCATTTTGCCTTTTGTTCTCAATCTCATATTCAACTTCGCCTTCACCCCCCTTCAGTTCGGATTGCAAAACAATATATTGGCGGCGATTGATATTTTTTTCATTCTCGGCACGCTCATCTGGGCGATTATAGCCATTTCCCCTTACGTTCGATGGATTGCCTTTATGCAGATCCCCTATTTACTCTGGGTATCCTTCGCAACAATTCTTCAATTCACTATCACTTATCTGAATAGATAAAATGAAAAAACTTTTTCTTATTCTCCTCGGTGTCGCCATCATCGCAGTAGCGGGAATAACTTTCATACAATTTAATGATTCTTCTTTTCCGACAAAAAACTCCATGGATCTTAAAAATATGTCTTATGTTGTCAACAAAGAAGTCTTTGAGCTCAAGAATGGAAAAGCGGAAAAAGAATATACGCCGGGTTCAGCAAGCAAAAACACTCTTACCATGTTCGGAGAACCGGTTTACGGCGATTTGAACGGCGACGGAAAAACAGATGCCGCGATACTTCTTGCCAATGATCCGGGAGGAAGCGGAACGTTCTATTACGCTGTGCTTGCCATCAACCGCGGAACAAATTATATCCCAACGAATGCCATGCTGTTAGGAGACCGCATTGCGCCACAGACCGTAGAGATACATGACGGGCGCGCCGTATATAATTTCGCCGAAAGAAAAGGAACCGACCCCATGACGACACAGCCTTCCATCGGCAAAAGTGTTTGGGTTCACTACAACGAAAAAGCCAACGAAATAGGAGAATGGGTAAAAGATTTTGAAGGAGAATCCAATCTGCCAAAGTGAAGAAACTGAACAAAAAATAATGATATGCCTCGGTCAAAAACCGAGACATTTTTATTTGACACTCATTGTTTTATTCATTAGTATACGGGCAACAAGAAGTTCTTTGAAACCAACAACCAAAAGGAGGTTGCGATGGCTTGTACCTGTAAAGACCCGAACTCAGAAGCTTTTAATCTGCAGAATTTTTATGAAAATGACTGCCCTGATTGGCGGCGCGCTCATCCCATTAAAACGGAAGAATATCTCAACTTATACGGGCATCCGCTTCCGCCTTTATCCGGCATCGACGAAGAAAAGATCAAGGAACTTTGTCGAATTACTCGCGGATATGTTTTTACCGCGATTGATTCCGCGAAGTCCGGACACCCAGGAGGTTCATCTTCCAAAGTGGAACAATTGGTAACACTTCTTTGTTCGGGTGCTTTTCGCTACGATTCGCTTAGTCCAAAGAATCCGGGTCGTGATCGTCTCGTGTGGTCGGCCGGGCATTGCTCGCCACTGGCACATTCACTGAACGCTCTGGTAACAGAAGCATTATTGCGTAAGCATGTTCGTCCTTTCCCTGCAAAATATTCTCTCTTACCGAAAGACCTTGTGAATTTCCGCACGCTCGGCGGCCCATCAGGTCATTGCGAATCGCATTATGCTCTGCAAGATGCTTCCACTGGTTCTTCCGGCCACGGGTTGTCTGCGGGGTTGGGTTTTGCTTTATTGCATAGATCTTGCGGACTTCCGACAAAATCTTTTGTCATCATGGGTGACGCAGAAACAGAAGAAGGCATGAGCTTTGAAGCGCGAAACGTTGCCTCAAATCTCGGACTTTCCAATCTGATCGTGCTTTTGGATCACAACGGCTACGGCATTGATGGTCCGATCAGCGAAGCGATGAACTCTCCGATCGTTAATCAATGGAGAGCGCTGGGCTGGAATGTTATTGAAGTCGACGGACACAACATTCGCGAATTGGCGTATGCCTATAAGATTGCCGAACACGGTTTCGAAAACAAAAAACCGACGGTTATTGTTTCGCATACCATCAAAGGAAAATACTACGGTAATTTGGAAGACACCTGCACGTCGCACGGTACTCCGCTTCCGCACGATGAGTATCTTGCGGTGATGAAAAATTTGGGATTTGAAAAATCAAAGGAAAGCGGTCTCTCTAATTTGGAAGTGATCCGCGCATCTGCCGGTAAGGGTTCATTTAATTATTTAGTCGAACGGCTTTCGGTTGCGGTAAATAAAATTCTTTCGGAAGATGCGCTTATTGCCATTATGGATATGGCGCTTCCTGATAAAGCCGTGTCTGATCATACTTCAATACGTCGTCCCGATGAATTGCCTCCGGAACTCATCTTCAAAGAAGGCGTACCGAAAGCAACCAGATTCGCGACCGAAGCATGGTTTGAATGGATGATGGAAAATACCGGATACTTTTATGTCGGCACAGGCGACCTTTCGGGTTCAATTCTGACAAAAAAAGCGGAAGATGTGCATGGGATCATTACGCCGGAAAATCCGCTCGGACGAGGAATTCGTTTCGGTATCGCGGAACAAAACATGGCGATGATGATGGTAACGATGTCGCAAGACATCTTGCCCAGAGGTTTCCGTCCGATGACCGCATTCGGTTCTTACGGCGTATTCACTTCCATGATGGCGAACTCCGTCCGCATGGGACTGGTGAATAATGCCATGAATCCCGACGCGAAAAGTTTCTTCATTATGCTCGCGGCCCACGACGGACCGGAAACGGGCGAAGACGGGCCGACGCACCACGGACTTTTCTGGATGTCGCTCTTTATGGCGTATCCCGGAATCAAAGTATATAAACCGCTTGATGCGAACGAGGCGATAGAAATGCTTTTCTGCGCCTGCGAACGCGACGAACCGGTGGCCTTCTCTGTCGCTCGTCCGAATACTCCGGTATTTGAACGCAACGAAACAACAGGAATTCCTCCCGCAAGAGAGACCTGCAACGGCGCGTATGTTTTCAAACCATATGCAAATAACGGAAAACGAAAACTTCCGATTGCGGTGGCAGGAGGAGGTCTGATGGCTAATCTCTTAAAAACGCTTCCGCGAGTAGAAAAACACTTTGATGTAAAAATCATCGCAGTTACTTCTCCGGAATTGTTTGAGGAATATCGCAAACACGATTTCCTTTCAGCTCAACGAGTTTTGTCAGACCAAGAACGCAAAACAGTCGTGGCGCTTCATAATGGTTGGTCAGGTTTTTTATATCCGGTCATTATGACGACTGAACAAAAAAACCGCGTCAATGGCATCGATAGATTCTTGGCATCAGGCAGACCTGACGAAATATATCTTCAAGCAGGATTTGATCCTGATGGATTAGCTGAAATACTGCTAAAACGTTAAACAAGCAAAGAGGACCCTATTGTAGGGTCCTTTTTCTTCGCCTCGTCATCTAACGGGACCTCTGACACCGTTAGATGACGGTACAATAGAAAACTATTTTTTATTCTTCTGAGAATTCAAAACCGCTTTTTGTATCTCCCCTTGATACTTCCGCATAACTTCCATGGAAGCGGCCGTCTCCCCTTTTCCTTCTTTTATTTTCTGCTGAATTTCTTTTCCAATCTTTTCAAACAATTCAGGATTTTCGGTGACCAAAGCGATGATCATTTCCTGCTGTTCTTCAGGAACGCCTTTCAATTTTGATTGAATGAGTTTTTTAACAAAAAAATCTTTTACGCCCATAGAAATTATATTTACCTTATAGTTTTCCCATTGTACCAAAATTAACTTTTTTTACAAATACCTCACAACCTTTCCTAAACAAATCTAGTCAAAGTTCGCATATGAGAACTTTGACTAGATTATCTGTACTCGGACAAAAATAGTGATACTATGAGGGGGTATGGAAAACACATCAAACATATCCTCCCCTCTTGCAGACCGAATGCGTCCCTCAAACTTGAGTGAATTTCTGGGTCAAACCGCGCTTATCGGCGCAGGGACCTTTTTACAAAAGGCCATTAAAAACGACACGATTCCTTCTCTTCTTTTCTGGGGTCCTCCCGGCACGGGAAAAACCACACTCGCGAGAATCATCGCCAAAGAAACACGCTCGGATTTTCTGGAACTCTCTGGTGTGGCGAGCGGATTAAAAGACCTCCGCTCTATTATTGAAAAAGCGGAAGAAAATCGCAAGAATGGAAAAAAGACGATTCTTTTCATTGACGAAATTCATCGTTGGACAAAAACACAGCAGGACGCGCTTCTCCCGCATGTTGAACGCGGTACGGTTACTCTTATCGGAGCGACAACAGAAAATCCCAGTTTTGAGGTCATCTCCGCTCTCCTTTCCCGGTCGCGCGTTTTTACTCTTTCGTCGCTTTCCGAGGAGAATATCACCGAGCTTTTGTTGCGCGCAATCAAAGATACGGAACACGGATTAGGCAAGAAAAAAATAAAAATAAAAGAGGATGCCCTTGTTATCATGGCGGGATTTTCCGGCGGTGATGCGCGCGTGGCGTTGAATACTCTGGAAGCCTGCGCAGGAAGCGCGTCAACCATTACAAAATCTCTCGTCAAAGAAGTACTTCAAACTTCGCGGAAACTTTATGACAAAACCGGAGAGGAGCACTACAATATCATTTCCGCTCTTCATAAGTCCATGCGAGGAGGAGATGCGGATGCCGCGCTCTACTGGCTCGGCCGTATGCTTGAGTCGGGAGAAGAACCTCTCTATATCGCGCGCCGGCTTATCCGTTTCGCAAGTGAAGATATCGGTATCGCGAATTCCCTCGCTCTTCCGCAGGCCGTCGCCGCGTATCAGGCTTGCCATTTTATCGGCGTACCCGAGTGCAATATGAATCTCGCGCAGGCCGTCGTGTATATGGCAAAATCAAAAAAGAGCAACGCGCTTTATACCGCTTACCAAAACGTTCAAAATGACATCCGCAACTTTCCCAATGACCCCGTCCCTCTTCATATCCGAAATGCCTCAACCAAGCTCATGAAAGAACTCGGCTACGGCGACGGATACAAATACACTCCGAATTTTAAAAATACAGACGAAGCAAAACAAGATTATTTACCAGACAGAATGAAAGGTAAAAAATATCTTAAAGAGTAAAAAATAACCCGCCTCGCATTTCTGCAAGGCGGGTTATTTTTTATTTCTTCAAGGCTTTCCTCAAGTACTTTCCCGTGTGTGATTTCGGATTGTTCGCCACTTCTTCCGGAGTTCCTTGTGCGACGATCTGTCCGCCACCACTGCCTCCTTCGGGTCCGATGTCTATCACGTGATCCGCGCTTTTTATAATATCCATATTGTGCTCAATCAACATAACCGTATGCCCTTTCCTCACGAGCTCCTGTAAAATTTCTATCAATTTTTTCACGTCTTCATAATGAAGTCCGATGGTCGGTTCATCCAAAAGATATATCGTTTTTTGAATATCTACGCGGAACATTTCAGATGAAATTTTCACACGCTGACTTTCTCCGCCGGAAAGTGTCGTTGCGGATTGTCCGAGTTGAAGATAACCAAGTCCGACATCGTTCAAAGTTTTTAAACGATCCGAGATGGCGGGAATGTCTTCAAAGAAAGTACAGGCTTCTTCAACCGTCATACGAAGCACATCGTAAATGGATTTGTTTTTGTATTTTACTTCCAATGTTTCTTTCATAAAACGCTTCCCTTGGCAGACATCACACGGAACATACACGGTCGGCAAGAAATGCATTTCAACGGCAATCTCTCCGTTACCTTGGCACGTTTCGCATCGTCCGCCTTTCACGTTAAAAGAGAACCGGCTAGCTTTCCACCCGCGAACACGAGCTTCTGCGGTCGCCGCGAACATATCGCGAATATGAGTAAATGCACCGGTATACGTTGCTGGATTGGAACGAGGCGTTCTTCCTATCGGAGACTGGTCTACCATGACGACGCGACCCAAAGCTTCCGTAACGGTAAATTCCGAACAATTAAATGTTTGAGCGGAACGATAGCGCCGTTCAAAACGCGCCTGCAGATTCTTGTGAAGAATCTCGTACAAGAACGATGATTTCCCAGAACCGGAAACACCGGAGACCACGATGAATTTCCCGAGCGGAATATCCGTGTTCATGTTTTTGATATTAAAAATGTTGGCGTTGCGAATCTTTATGGAACCTTTGTCTTTCGTTCGTCTTTCTTCGGGGACTTCTATTTTTTTGTCTCCGCGCAGATAATCAAGAGTAACAGAACCCGAAGTGTTTTTCTTTGCTGTCAATAATTCTTCCAGATCTCCCGCGACAACGACATGTCCGCCGTGCACGCCGGCGCCGGGTCCTATGTCTACCAGATAATCAGAAGCGTAAATCGTATCTTCATCATGTTCAACCACGATAATCGTATTTCCGATATCACGAAGACTTAACAGCGTTTTTATCAAACGGTCATTGTCTCTGGAATGAAGTCCGATAGTCGGCTCGTCCAAAACATACAAGGCTCCCACCAGCCGGCTTCCTAATTGAGAGGCGAGACGAATGCGCTGAGCTTCTCCTCCAGAAAGCGTATTCGCACGGCGATCAAGCGTCAGATATTCAATACCGACATTCATCATGAATTCCAGACGGGAAATTATCTCACGAAGAAGAATCTCGGAAATTTTCGCGTCACGTTCCGAAAGTTCCAGATGCGTAAAAAAGTAATGAGCATCGGCGATAGAAAGTCCCGCCACCTGCACGATATTTTTCCGAACTTCGTCCGTCGTCATTTTATCGTTTCTTTTTCCTTTTTGCTTATTGCTTTTTTCTTCGTCTTTCGTCGGCAATTGTCCGTGGATATATACATTGAGAGCTTCAGGACGAAGTCTTGCTCCTTGGCAGTGATCGCAGGGTTCCGTACCAAAAAGATGTTTCGTTCCCAGTCCGTTACAAGTGGCACACGCTCCGTAAGGAGAATTGAAAGAGAAAAGTCTCGGTTCTATTTCCGGATAAGAAAATCCGTCGCGAGGACAAGAGAATTTTGAAGATGTGAGAAATTCCTCAGTAGGATTTTCCGGGTCGCCAAAAGAAACGACAACCAAACCGTCAGATTCAGCGAGAGCCTTTTCAATAGACTCGGACATCCGTTCAATAAAATCTTTTTTATTGGACTGCATCTCAGCCATATCCAAACGGTCAACCAAAACGTCAATATCGTGTTTCTTTGTTTTAGTGAGAAGTATCTGTTCGCGGAGTTTTTTCATTTTTCCGTCCACACGAGCTTCCGCATATCCTTTTCCGAGGAGATCATAAAGAAGCTGATAGTATTCTCCTTTTCGTCCGCGTATAATCGGCGCAAAAATGGAAACGCGGAACGTGTTTACTTTCACATCAAACACCGTCCGTTCATGAGCGGAAGTATCTATCTTATCTAAACGCTCCATAACCAGATTAAGGATTTCTTCATTGGAAAGTTTGGTGATGATGTCACCACAGATAAGACAATGAGGTTTTCCGATACGAGCATAGAGCACGCGGAGGTAATCGTAAATTTCCGTAATGGTCGCAACGGTTGAACGCGGGTTGTTAGAACGACTTTTTTGGTCAATGGAGATGGCGGGAGAAAGTCCGGTAATCTCGTCAACATCCGGCTTCTGGAATTGGCGCAAAAACTGCCTTGCATAGGAGGAAAGGGATTCAACATACCGCCTCTGCCCCTCGGCAAAAATGGTGTCAAAAGCCAACGAAGATTTGCCCGAACCGGAAAGGCCGGTGAAGACCACCATCTTGTTGCGAGGCATTTCAAGGCTAATATCCTTGAGATTGTGAGTTCTCGCTCCCCGTATTACTATCTTATCCAGCTGTGAGCCGTCTTTTTTTATCATAATTTTGAAGTGCCCCATTATATCACAGATATTTAATCTTGGAAAGGTCTCCGTGTCAATCCTCTGGATAATCTTGCAAAACACTTGCATTATCTTAAGAAGTATGCTATAGTAGCACCAGTTCTTAACTGGCTGGCAACAGTCAATACCCAGGAGTAGGTCATGTTAAAAGTTCTTAAAACCGTCGTCGAATATCTTGGTGTCTATGTGAAATACTTTGGACTGGCTATCGCCGACGTCCTCTCCATGTTTCGCAGAACCGAATAAATGCGGCAACGCACAAAAAAGGCCGTCCTTACCAAAGGACGGCCTTAACTTTTATCAGCTTTATAAAAAAACAACCATCACGCACCAACCATTCCGTCAATTTTGCAACAGTTCTCTCTCTCCTGTATGATAATGGCATTATGCAACGGACATTTAAAGAACTGGCGAAAGAACAGGTACCCCCGCAAGTAATTATTACGGCGGCTTTTGTCGTTATGCTCACCATCGGTTATGGCGTATGGTCGGAAGAGACAAGCGGAAACATCACTATCGCTTCAACTTTATACGGAACGGAAGTATTCGTAGATAACGGAAGGGCGGGAATAATAAAAACCGCGGGAGAAAAAGAAACATATCAATACCCTGCAGGCAAACATACCGTTGTCGTTGCAAGAGGAGGATATTGGCCATGGAAAAAAGATTTGAACATCACCCCGAAACAGACCGTGGTTCTTAATCCTTTCCTTATCCGTCAAGAGATCAAACCGGAAGTTATTCCGCAATTTTCCGTCGCCGACGGAGTCGCTACGGAAAGCGAAGAATACCTGAACACCCTCGCTCTATTTGATAACATTTCCATTCCGGTAGATATTGTTCCGATTATTTCCTCCATCTCTCTCAAAAATGTCCGCGCGGCAGATTACTACCCCGGAAGAAAAGATGTTTTGCTTGTCGCGGTTCAAAACGGAATTTTTGCCATTGATGCCATTCAAAATGATCCGAGAAATTTCCAGCCAATTTACGAAGGAACCTCTCCCCTCTTCGTCAAAACAGCAAACAATGTAATCTTTATAAAAGACGGAAACTCTCTTTTTCGGGTTTCTGAGATAAACTAAATGAAGATTGTAAATGTCATACCCATAACACAAGGCGTTCTCAAGGAAGTTCTTACCTATTACACCTCAAAAGATGCCGAAAAAAATTCTCTGGTCATGGTTCCCTTACGGGGAAAATCGGTTCCCGGACTCGTCGTATCAGCGGAAGATGCTAATGAAGCAAAAACACGATTGAGAACTTCTCGTTTTACTTTAAAGCGAGTTGAACGCGTAGCGGAAAGAAATTTTCTGCTTCCGGAATTTATCAGCGCCGCAGAAGAAACGGCAAGATATTTCGCCTGCACCTCCGGCGGCATAATCGCCGGTCTTGTTCCTTCTCGAATCTTTGAGGAGTACCTCAAATTCAAAGGAATTCTCACCCCTCTTCTCTCAAAAGAAAATATCGGGAAAGAAAGAATTCATCAACCCGAGAATCTCAAAAATGTTGATAAATATGCGGTTCAGGCAAATGATGAAGACCGGTTTTCCGTCTACCGAGGAATAATACGCGAAGAATTCGCAAAAAGTTCATCAGTGTTCATTTCTTGTCCGACAACGATGAGCGTTGAAACGGTTTTTCACGAACTTGGCAGAGGAATAGAGCAGTACACTTTTTTCCTCCACGGAAAAATGACTCCGACGGAAATGCTCGCGAAATGGAAAACCATTCTTGAAACCAAACACCCGGTGCTCATTATCGGCACGCCCTCTTTCTCCTCCATACCCCGCGCCGACTTCGGTGCCTTTATCATAGAACAAGAAAGCAAAGACGCTTATCACGCCATTTCGCGACCCTATTTTGATTTCCGTTATTTTTTGGAACGCTACGCGGAAAAAATGAGCGCGCGTTTTATCGTGGGTGATTTTTTTCTCCGAGTGGAAACACTCCGACAGCATGAGCTCCGCAATTTTTCGGCTATTATCCCGCTTCGTTTCCGCCTGCTCTCAACATTGGAACAATCTATTGTTGATATGAAGAAAGAAAAAGCGGATGGTCCGAAAGAAAACGGCTTCCGTGTTATCAGTGAAAAACTAAGAAAAGCGGTTGAGACAACACTCTCTTCCGGCGGAAATGTATTTTTATTCGGTGTAAGAAGAGGTCTTGCTCCCATTACCGCGTGCCGAGATTGCGGAAACGTCCTTTCTTGCTCCCACTGTAAAATCCCTTATGTTCTTCATCGCGAAGGAAAACGAAATATCTTTATCTGTCATAAATGTGAAGAAAGAAAAAAAACCGAAATTATGTGCCCAGTATGTGGTGGATGGCGTTTAACCGCGCTTGGTGTCGGAGTGGAACTTACGGCAGAAGAAGCAAGGGGGATGTTCCCCGGCACAACCGTGCATGAACTTCATTCCGATATCACCAAAACGGATAAAAAATGCATGGAAATTGCAGACGCTTTCAACCACTCCCGGGGTTCTATTCTTGTAGGAACTGAATTTGCTCTTCCTTACGTTGAGAAAGTTTCTCTCTCCGCCATCATTTCTGTAGACACGCTCTTTTCACTCCCCGACTTCCGCATACAAGAAAAAATACTCCGCAAGCTTATGGAAGTGAAATCCAAAGCCGAAAAAACTTTTATCGTCCAAACAAGGTACGCGAACGAAAAGATATTTCAATCTATCATACAAGGAAATCTGCTGGAATTTTACAAGAACGAAATAGAGGAAAGAAACCGGTTCTTCTATCCCCCTTTCTCTGTTATCATCAAAATACGGTTTGAAGGAACGGATGAAGATGTCGCGAATAAAGCAGAGAGTCTTGAGAAAGCCTTTGAAAAATATCATATAAAGATATTCCCCGCTTTCATTCCAAAAATACGGGAACGCTATCAGGTTAATGCGATTATAAAAGTTCCGCCCGACCAATGGCCTAATCCGGAATTGTTTGAAAGGATTCTCACCCTTCCTCCTTGCTTCAAAGTAAAGGTGGATCCTCCCGACTTGCTCTAAGAGTATCTCTTCCCTTTTTCTCCCATTTATTGTACTCTTTGTATATTATGGTAGATATCGTGCAAAAAGAGAATCCGGTGCTTCATAAAAAAACAAAAGAAGTACCCGTCAAAGAAATAGCATCGCCAAAAATCAAAAAGGTTGTTGATGACATGAAAAATGCCCTCGCATCGCAAGATGATGGTGTTGCCATAGCGGCTCCTCAGATAGGAGTTCCTTTAAGTATTTTTGTCATATCAGGAAAAGCGTTTCTTTACGAAAATTCAAAAAAAGATGAAAAAATTCCGCAAAAAGAAATTCCTCCCGACATGGTATTCATCAATCCGGAAATTATAAAAATATCAAAAAGACGAGTCGTTCTCCCTGAAGGCTGTCTTTCTGTCCGATGGCTCTACGGAAAAACCGTCCGCGCGGAAAAAGTCAAAGTAAGAGCCTACGACGAAAACGGAAAAATTTTTGAATACGGCGGAAGCGGACTCATCGCTCAGATATTCCAGCACGAAACCGACCACCTGAAAGGCATTCTCTTTATAGACCATGCGACAG
Organism: Candidatus Parcubacteria bacterium; assembly: GCA_026395595.1. GTDB lineage: Bacteria > Patescibacteriota > Minisyncoccia > Phycocordibacterales > CAIJYI01 > CAIJYI01. The sequence goes on from JAPLYL010000005.1 coordinate 153,948, forward strand.
ACATTCAAGACATGCCCCCGGAAGAACAAAAAGGAAATTAAAAAAATAACGCCCCGTCCGCCAACTGGCGGAAATCGGGGCGTTGTTTGTTAATAACGAAGCACTTCGCGAGAGTATTGAAGCAAGCTCTTTTTATCCGGAGCTTTGTATAATACGGCGTGAGTATAGTTTCTGTTTTTCAGAAGATAAAAGGTTTCAAAAGGAATTCTTTCAAGAGCTTCTTTCATGGTTTCGTTCCGTGTTCCGAACGAAAAAGTATCTGAGCCGGAAGTTTTTTCAAAATCATTCACTTCACCCAAGTACTCGCCATTTTGGCCCAACAGCCACATCACTTCCATATGAAGGTAACAATCCATTCTTTTCAGAAAAAAACTGTAATCAGGGTCTCCGATGGTTTGAAGTTCTTCCAGCATCTCTTTTCTCAGGTGTTGAGCGAGCCACGGATGTTCGGCAAAAGCGATTTCAATCTCCTTCTGCCTGTTTTCTTGTTTGCAATTCGTCATAATTTCTTTTTCCTCTAATCGGTAATGAAATGAAACGGTATGGTAATTTTAATGATCTCTTGGAGGAAGTCTCTCGGAAACGGATGGAACGGGGAGGCATCATCTATGATTTGAATGGCGGCATTTTTAAGATTCAGAGAAACCGAAGAATCCGCGTATCGCGCAATAGCATCCCCGTTCTTTCCGATAACGATATGCATGGAAACTTCGCCGTTCTCGTCCGCTTTATTGGACGAATTTCCGACCACCATAAGTTTTTCGCGGCAGGCATCAACATACTGCCGATAAGCCGATGAAAAAACTTCAGATCTGGAAAAAGCATTATCCTCATAATCGCCAAAAGCGATATTCTCGGCAACATATTGCATGTCTTTCTTCAGGCTTTCTCTGCTCAAATGGGTGGCGGATTTTGCCGGCGTAAACGAGACAGAAGAAACGAAGATGGCGTGCTTCTTTTCTTTCGTACTTTTTACGGAAGAAAAGCCGTCCGAACTTTTTCTTACAGTTCCGGAGATTTCCTTTCCCTGCAATTTCGGAACTTCAATAAATGTCGCCTGTATAACGGAAACTTCTTTTTTTACGTACGAGTCGCGCGGCGCGGAAAAAATAAATAATCCTGCGACGAGAAACGAATGGAGAAAAAACGACAAAACAAAACAGATATAAAATTGCCTTGCCGTTCTGGTTGTTTTTTTCAAAAAACTCATAACGGCACCTCTTTTTCGCGTTAAAAATTCAAAGTATTCTGAAATAGAGAGTATCACAACTATTATAGTTTGTCAAAATGTTTTTCTCTTCATAAACGGAGTAAAATAAAAGAAATGAAAAAACGATTGGTGGTATTCTTCTTTTTGTTCGGAACCTTATATGGGGCGCTTTTTTATGACAAAGCTATTCCTGCACCCGCACAAAGCGAAACGGAACAAAATGGTTATGTCGTTCGCATTGTTGACGGGGACACTCTCATTGTACAAATGAGTGGCATTGAAGAAAAAATACGACTCATCGGCCTCAATACGCCCGAGACAGTTGACCCGAGAAAAACAGTGGAATGTTTCGGAAAGGAAGCGTCCGACGAAGCAAAAAGAATCCTCACAGGAAAATCCGTGCAAATAGAAACCGATTCATCGCAAGATAGATATGACAAATATGGAAGACTGCTCGCCTACGTTTTTCTTTCCGACGGAACGAATTTCAACCGACAAACGATAAAAAATGGATACGGCTATGAATACACCTATCACCTGCCGTACAAGTATCAAAAAGAATTCAAACAAGCGGAAAAATACGCGAGAGAAAACAAAAAAGGATTATGGGCAGATGGCGTTTGCGGAAATTAAAAAACAACCGGCCTTTCGGTCGGTTGTTTTTCAAAAGAAATTTACATTCCTCTTTTTTGTCTGTGGCAATCGCGGCAAAGCAATTGTCCGAGACGGCTCTGATCGGGTTCAAAAGGAAGTTCGTTAATCGAATTTCCGCAACCTGAACATGACCAGTTTCCTTGGTGCATGACGCGAGGGCCTCTATCTCCGCCCCTGCTATCATGGCCTCCTCGGCTATCTCTGTCTCCGCGCTTTTGCTTGTGGCAATCGCGGCAGAGCAGTTGTCCCAATCGGTCTTGATCCGGTTGGAACGGGAGTTCGGTAATGGACGCTCCGCAACCGGAACAATTCCAATTACCTTGGTACATTTGACGGGTAAATCCCCTGTCGTTGTTATCGTACGCCATTTGAAATGTTTTATTTAATTCTCGACCTTATCGTGTAGGACAAGATGGCTTCTTCACGAGCGCAACGCTGGATGAAATCTACCTTCTTTATCGCCAAAAACACTATGGAACTATTATAGTCAAAAGGGACAGGTAAAGTCAAACGATAACATTCTGCGCTATTTACTTTGCGTATTGTAAAGCTTATTATTAGAAACTGAAGATGAATATAAGGAATTACGATCAAAAAATATTCTTTAATTTACCCCCTCCATCGTTCAATGGATAAGACATAAGTTTCCGGAACTTAAAATGTAGGTTCGATTCCTACTGGGGGGACGAGAAAGAGAAAAAAAGAAAAAAGCAAAAAGAAAAAAGTGGACGACGAACGAAATTATAGCACTCCAGCCCCAAGCGAGTGAGATGCTCCTCACTCGCGGTTAAATGAAGATATTTTATTTTAAAGATCATGACCACCAAAATCGAATCACTCCACACCCATACTACCCTTTCTGACGGGAAGCTTTCACACAAAGAAATGTTTGAACTGGCGGAATCGCTCGGTGTTGCTGTTGTGGCTTTTACCGACCATGATGCCGCCTTAAACGATGAAGCGCTCTCTTACTTGGAAAGCATCCGTTCTTCGGAAACGAAATGGATCTCAGGTATTGAAATAAGTTCCGCTCCGCCGAAAGAAATTGAAGGACTGGGAAAAGGCGGTCTTCATATCATCGGACTTTTTGTTGACCCGAAAAATCAAGCGCTGAAAGATCATTGTCAAAAAGCACAAACGGCACGTATTGTCCGCATGCAAAAAATCGTTTCCAACCTTCACGACCTTGGTTTTGTCCTTTCTGAGGAAGATTGCTTGCACGCGTCAGGAGGAGAAACCGTTGGCCGTCCTCATATTGTTGAAGCGATACATTCTCATCCCGAAAATGAAGAGGTCATAAAAAAACTTATCGAAGAAATGAGAGAAAATGCTCTTGTGAATGAAGAAACAAAGATTAAGTATGAAGGAATGATGAATGGCGGACCTCACCAATATCCCTATTCTCTTTTTCTTTCTCACGAAGCCTATCACCCCGCTTATGTTGATGTTTCTTATGCACCTGACTTGGATGAGACGGTCTCCCTTATACGAAATGCAGGAGGTATCGCGATGATTGCTCACTACTTTACCGTAAAGAAAAAAATGTCTTTCTCTTTTATTGAAAAACTCCTCGCGGAAAAAAGAATAGACGGAATGGAAACCATATATGGTTTATGGCATGTCGGGAAAAATGATGAACCCGAACTCGCGGAGGAAAAAATTGAAATACGAAACCTTCTCAAAAAATATGGGGGCTTGGAATCGGGCGGTCCGGATGCTCACAATGAAGAGGATATGCGACGATACATCACAACGCCCGACTTTGCCATCTCCTCTATTGGAATGACCGAGAAAATACTCTTCTCAGGAAAAGCAGGTAAAAAATGGTCATCGCTTTAATTTTCAAAAAACCGACACTTTAAAGGCGTCGGTTTTTTAATATATTGCGCTTTCCTCAAACGTGATATAATTCCACGAGAAGCGGATCAAAGAGAATTTCTTCTTTTTTCCTGTCACACAAACCACGCCGCAAAAGGAGGAACTTCCTCATGAACACGCACTTTGAAAAATACAAAACCAAAATACTCATTATTTTTTTTTCTTTATTACTCGCTTCTTGTTTTGGATTAACGACAAAAATAGATCCGGAAATTTCGCAAGGATTATTTCCTGCGACTCAAGTGACCTCGACAAAGGTTATCGTATCCAATCCGAATAATATATCCTATGCCTGTCCAAACTCTCTGCAAAAACTTTGCGGAGCCTACAGCACCATCCAAAACAGATATATCAGACGGATTCCCGATGACGAACTGACCACCCTGTTTATAAAAGGAGTTTCAAAAGAACTCGGCGAAACTCTGATAAAAGATATCCGCCCCGCATCTTTCGTTTGTGCGCCTCATACACAAAAGTTATGCGACGCCTATGACACGATACAAAATCGCGGAAGCAAACGGATACCCGATGCCAAACTCACGGAAATGTTCATTCAAGGGGTCGTCAAAGAAATCAGCGCGACAGACCCTTATTCAAGATACATTCCTTTGGGAGGCACCGACCCGCACTTCTCACGCTATTCCGGCGTCGGACTGGTTACCGATAAAAGCGAAAATTTCCCATCGCCCCTCATTGTGCGTCGCGCGATAGAAGGCGCACCAGCCTATCGCGCAGGGATTAAAAGAGGAGATAAAATCATCAGCATCAACGGAATATCAACCGCAAATAAAACACAAAAAGAGTCCACTGAACTTATCAAAGGAAATGCCGGAACAATGGTCAAACTTGCCGTTAAGCAAGGCTGTTCTGAAAAAACACGGATTATTTCCCTAAAAAGAGAAAAGATCAATGATATAAACTCTGGAAAAGTAACGCTCATTGACGAACGTTACGCGTATGTTCACATCGCGGACTTCACGGGAAACCCGGCGGAAAGAGTCCGTTCCTCCCTCGTGCAAGCAATGATTGGTCATAACAATATCAAAGGACTCATTATTGACCTTCGCGATAATCCGGGCGGAAGCGTGATGCAGTCTGTAAAATTCGTCGGTCTCTTTGTGGAAAAAGGCGATGCGCTGTATGAAAAAAATCAAGACGAAAAATATATTCCTTGGCAGATACCCGACGGAAGCAGAGATATCATTCCTGGAAAACATATCGTTGTTTTGACGAACGAGGATTCCGCTTCGGCATCAGAGTTATTTTCCGGAGCGATGAAAGATTTTGGCAGAGCGACTATTGTGGGGACGACCACCTACGGAAAAGGAGTCATGCAAACAACTTTGTTTCTGAAAGATAAATCTCAGCTTATTTTAACCATAGCGTATACTTTCACGCCGAACAAAACCGCTATTCATAAAGTCGGTATATCGCCGGATATCGTTGTACAAGAAGGAACCAACGAATCCTGCACCGGAGATGAACAACTGTCCGCCGCCATCAAGATTCTCCAAGAAGGAGGACTGAAAAAATGATAAAAAAGAACCCCGCCCGGCTGGAAACAGCCGGGCGTTTTTTTGACACTTCGTCAAAACGATATTCTTGACAAACTTATTTAGAAACTGTATAATAGAAACAGATTTGAAATAAACTTTTAACCCTAGAAATTTGGAGGTACCAAATGAACACCGTTTATATCGTCTTTCAGCTTCTTGCTGCGGGATTCGCGGTATATACGGTCTTCTCCGAATTATACCGCAACAAAGAAAATCTGAGCTTTATCTGGAATATATGGAGACGTTTCCGTTTAGGAATGTTTCTGCAAGTACTGGTCCTTATTGTGGTAATGATTACCACTGCGGTCTTCTTGAGTCAAAATGTTCCCTATCTTCATTATGGATGGCTAAACATTATTCTCAAGAACGGCGGCAACATCATCATTGCACCGGTAGTAGTAGGAACTCAATCCCCATACCTTGCCGTCCGGATACTTCCACCGATATTTCTTTTTGCTCTCCTTCTCGCTGTTCCTTTTATGGCAAACTTTGAAGAAAGAATTTTCAGAAAGGGGTATTATACTTGGGGGAAAATGATACAGCATTCGATTTATTTCGGGATCGTGCACTTGATAGCCGGTATATCGTTAGCGGTAGCCATCGCTCTCATCATTCCGGGATTATTTTATGCTCACAAGTATCAGCGAACCTATCTAAAGCTTCTTCTTTCAGTAGAAAAAAAGGAAGCGGTTAAAGAAGCGGTTTTTGTCACCACAACCTATCATACGCTCACAAACAGTCTCTTGATTACTTATCTTTTGATCTTAACCATACTCGCTGTTTAAATCGTTCCGGCTCTGTCGGAACGATTTTTTCTTTATAAAAAAGGGTGGCAGAAGCCACCCTTTGTGTTTACTAAAACTTACGAATACATTTTCTCTTTATACTCTTGCATCATCCTTTCCGCGTTCCATTTCTGCTCCGCATCAAGTTTTCCGCGAAGAGCCATTTTATACCAAGCTTCTTGATTTCCATAATACAGATCAAGAGCCCGATCCATAGTAACGACAAGACCGTTCTTTTCATCGTTCGTATCATACATATCCATATTTGATGTCGGAAACTGAGTACCGAATGAGAAGAAATTATTCAGATCCTCTTCGCACATCCACCCGTCAATGGTAGACATATTGATAGCGCCATTCGCTGCCGCGCTTTGTCCTGATGTACCGCATGCTTCCATACCGACCCTTGGAGTATTAAGCCACACATCAGCGCCGATTTTGAGTATTTTACTGATACGCATATCATAGTTTGGAACCATGATAAGGTTCGGATATTCTTTGCTCAAACGGAGCAAATTCGTCCATGCAGAAATCATTTCGTGATCATCGGGATGAGGTTTGCCGGCAATAACAAACTGGAATCGTTTGTTTCCCAGCCTTTCTTTCAGCCAATCGCGAGAATACTTCAAAAGCATATCAGGACGTTTATACTGCGCAAATCGACGAGCCCATACCACAACAGGAAGATGAATATCGATTGATTTTCCTTGTCCGCGCAAATACTCATTCAACATTTTCTTTCCGAGCATTTTAGCGCGCTCAAGTTCTTTTCCTGTACGGGCATGTGTAAACATCGGAGCCTGAAAAAAGTCATGAAGAAGACTTCCGTTCGTAATGGAAACAATCGGAGATCCATCGGTAATGGACGCGAACATGGCTTGAGTTACTTCCAAATGTTTTTTAGACACGGCGTTCGCACGTTTTGAAAGACGCAAACTTGCGGCACCCATATTAAACCCGGGGGGAGAGCGAGAGTCATCGCCAAGTCTTGCGAGGACATCATATGGCAATCCGCGATACATTTTTGCAAACATATCCAAACCGTAACGAGCATTACCCGCCGGGTCAGGGGTATGATTGGTATACAAAGCATGTTCCTTTACATGAGCAATGGCGTTGTCTATCAATCTATCCTGCTCATCCTTCGGATGAGAGCATAAAACAATAGGCGTTGGCAATTCTTTTTCAAGTAGGTATAAACCTGTCGGTGCGGTGTGGCTTTCATTCATATGCCACAGGTCTATTTTGAGACCAAGCCGTTCAGCAACCTTTACCGAGCCGACGCCAAGGATAATATCCTGAGCGATTTGCCGTTCAAAATTACCTCCGACGCAAGTCGGGCCGCTATACAAATAACGGGTATTCATACGACCGAGTTCGTCATTTATCTCAAGATCAGTATCCAGCAAATACACATCCACGGTTCCATATGCTTTGCCGGGAATTTTCCAAGCTTTGACATAATTTGTTTTTCCGCATATATCAACGGGAACCACAACACCGGTATCTTCCAAAATTTCAGAATAATCCCGACGAATAAATTCCACACCCATATGCTGCGTTCCATCTTTTTCATAAATGCTTTGGTCGTAATATCCATACCGAGCAAGAATAGAAAAGACCGTAAGAGGGACGTTGAGTTTCCGCGCTGCGCGAGCCATAGCTCCCGCAAGCGTTCCCAACCCTCCGCTGTACAAATACATCTGAGGCAATTCAACCCCGTTTGGACCGAGGCCCATCATCGCAATTTCATGCGTGACATATCCAACTGATTTTACGTTCATTTTACACCTCCCTAAGGTGAAAAGTATCAAGGTTCAAAGTAAAAAACCTGTGTGGATAGTAGCATTGTTTTAGTAAAACGTCAATTTTTTACCGAACATCAAAAAACACGCCGTGAAGTGGCGTGTCTGATTAGGGTCTCTCTTTAAACAAAAACCGTGCCACTTCAATCGCTTTCTCTGGCTTTGGTTCATTCACTATTGAATAAAATAGCGAAAAGCTTGTAATTACAGTTCCAATAATCCGTCGAAGATCGATTATTTCTGAGACTTTTTGTTCGTCAAGATCTTGAGTTGAATATCTTCCGAGACCGACATGATAATGATCATTAGTAAAAGCATCAAAAGGGATTTGATATTTTTCCGCGATAAATGAAACGTCATCTGACAATCTTTCCAAGTCTTTGTTTTGCTTGATTTTTAATCGTAGTGAGTAAAAAATCTCTCCCTGGATTTCCCTTTTTGTGATTGCCACATGTTCAAACTGTATTTGAATTGGTTTATGTCGGGGGCTTACTATTTCGCATTCTTTGATGACTTCTGCGACCTCTTCTTTGGAAAGCATATTACCAAAACAAACGGTCAAATGAGGGGGCCATTCGTCAGTATATTTGGAATAGCCAAACTCTTTGTTTAATTTTTCCTGTATCTTCTGAATTGTATGCGTTGTTGCTTCATCCAGAAATGAAATATAGGTGTAGATATTCATCATGAAATTATAACAAAAAATATGATCATCTGCGATGTTTTATTGTGACAGGCTTATCATTCATTCCACACCTCCTTCAGGTGTATTTATCAAGGTTCAAAGTAAAATAACCCGTGTGAATAATAGTATTTTTATATAGAAACGTCAACAACATCAGATATCTCCTCACTCCTATTTAAAAATTTATTATTATAGCTCTATTTTTTCTCTCGTCGTCATCCTCGCGAATGCGGGGATCCAGAGTTTAACGCTCGTACTCTGGATTCCCTTCTTCAAGGGAATGACGGACATGTGAGGAGTTACCGTATAGAAAAATGAAAAAATAGTAAAATAGAAAAATAATAGCCAACGGCGTAATCTTTCTATTTTACTATTTTACTATTTTACTATTTTTTATTTTTTTATGTTAACCTTTCACATCATCACTTTATTCCCCGAATCTCTCACCTCGTACATTAGTGAGTCTATTTTGTCGCGGGCGCAAGACAAGAAATTCATTAAGATAAAAACATATACTCCTCGCGACTACGCCGAAATCGTCGGAGAGAATGGCTGGCGGAAAAAAGTGGACGGTCGGCCGTACAGCGGAGGGCCGGGAATGGTCTTGCTTCCTGGCCCGGTGCTTCGCGCGGTGGCGAAAGCGAAAGGCCGAGCGAACGCAAAACGTAAGTTCAAAATCATCATTTTCTCCCCGGGCGGAACGAATTTTACGAATACGTATGCGAAAGGCTGTATTGATAAAAAATATACCGATATTATTCTTATCTGCGGACGGTACGAGGGCATTGATGCGCGCGTGAAGAAAATTCTGAAAGCGGAAGATGTGTCCATCGGCGAATATGTTTTGACCGGCGGGGAATTGCCGGCAATGGTTTTTATGGACGCCGTTTCCCGTCAGATAGAAGGCGTCTTGGGAAGGTTCGCTTCATTGGAAGAAAATCGCATTTCCAGCCATGAAGTCTACACTCGTCCGGAAGTGTTTGTCTATCAAAAAAAGAAATACAAAGTCCCCGAAGTCCTCCTCTCCGGCGACCACAAAAAGATAGAAGAGTGGAAAAAGAGAACAAAAGAATAACCAACACTCCACAAAGATCCGATCTTCGTTACAATGAAGGTCGGACTTTTGTGAAATTAAGTTATCCACCGTGCGGGGACGGGCTTTATTTGGTATTCTTTTAAGAGGAGTCTGTAAAAAGATTCCATCAGTCTTTGGGTATTCATTTTCAATTTTTACCGATTATAAAAAAAACAATGCCAATCCACGGGAAAAGCCGAATACGTCTGTGGAAAATATCCGTATTTTTTCTCGCACTGGTAACACCGAGCTTTTTTGCGGTGGCAGATGAATATATTTCTACTTCTTACCGCGTTCTTGAACCGGTTATTGTTCCTGCAAATTTTTCAACTTCCAACAATTTCCAGTTATGGAGTACCGTCGGCGAAGTCGGTGAGGGCGCGAGCAACTCTGTTTCATTTCAGGTCGGTGCCGGTTTTTTAAGATACCCGATTGCTTCTTCTCCTGCGGTTTCAACCACGGCGGGAGATTCGCAAGTGTCTCTTTCTTGGACGGCATCACAGGGGTATTTGGGGTGGACGCCGTCGGGGTATAATGTCGGAAAATCAACGGCTTCCGGCGGTCCCTATTCATTTACTTCGTTCGGAAATGTGACCTCTGCCGTTATGTCGAGTCTTGCTAACGGCACGACCTATTACTTTATTGTTTTGGTAAAAGATATTTTTGGCAATATCGTTGCGACTTCAACACAGGTTTCTTCTGCTCCTGTTGCCTCCATCATTCCTGTGGTAAACCCTCCCGGTGGCAGTGGTGGCGGAGGAGGGGGTGGAGGTGGTGGTCCTCGACCTTCTGTTATTGCCAATGTGCAATTTTCAGGGAGAGCCTATCCGATGAGCAAGGTCAATATCTTGGAGGATGGACAGATTGTTTTAACGACCATTGCCGGCCCCGACAGTAATTTCTTTGCCGATCTTGGAGTGTCTGAGGGAGGGGATTATAATTTTTCGTTGTACGGTGAAGACAAAAACGGTCTTCGTTCCAGTTTGTTTTCGTTCCCTGTTTTTATTACGACGGGCGCCACTACAAAAATCGGCGGAATCTTTATCGCGCCGACTATTTCCGTAGATAAAAGCGAAGTGAAAAAAGGCGACAACATTGCTATCTTTGGTCAGAGTACTCCGCAGGCTGAAATTACCATCAACGTTAATTCCGAATCAAACATTTTTGTAAAGAAACAATCCGATAAAAGCGGTATTTATCTTTTGAATTTTGACAGTTCTGTGTTGGAGCTCGGCAGTCACTCGGCGAAATCAAAAGCCGCGGTAGATGGAGAGATTAGTCAATTCAGCGACCCCGTCGGTTTTAAAGTGAGCACCAAAACGGTATCCGCAGGGGTGAAAAAATGCCCCGCGAAAGGCGATCTCAACAACGACTGCAAGGTAAATCTCGTAGACTTTTCCATCGCCGCCTATTGGTACAAACAACCGCTTAATGCCTCATTTGGTAAAATCGAGTTAACTCATCTGAACGGAGACGGAAAAATAGACCTCATAGACTTCAGTATCATGGCCTATTACTGGACAGGGTAGTCATAAATCTTTTTACATCCATGAATTTTTTCAAAAAAACGACCTATTTTTTACTTTTCTTTCTTTTTGCCACGCCGGTTTTTTCGGCTACGGTTTCTTTTGTGTCCGACCAGTCGTCTTTTGACAAAAATCAAGAATTTTTAGTTTCGGTTTTTCTGAATACGGAAGGGGAGTCTCTCAATGCCTTTGAAGGGAAGTTGGTTTTTCCGTCGGAACTCTTGGAAGAAAAAGAAATTCGGGACGGCAATTCTTTAGTTAATTTTTGGGTGGAAAGACCCAGTTTGAAACAACCGGGGATCATCGTTTTTTCCGGTATTACTCCGGGAGGGTTTGTCGGAACTAAAGGATTTCTTTTTTCCGTAGTCTTTCGCGCAAAAAAAAGCGGAGAGGGAAGTGTTCGGTCAAATAGCTTGCGTCTTTTGAGGAATAACGGAACGGGCACGGAAGCCATGACGAAAGCGGGTGTTTTTTCATTTTTTATCTCGGGGAAAACTGCTCCGGAAGGAACGGGGATTGAACCGATAAAAGATGGTGAACCTCCGGAATATTTTACTCCAATTATTTCAACGGATCCGAACACTTTTGACGGAAAGTTCTTTCTTTCGTTTGCCACACAAGATAAAGGGTCGGGAATTGATTATTACGAAGTGCGTGAAGAGGGAAGCCCTTCCTTTTTAATGGCAAAAAGTCCGTATCTTCTCAAAAATCAGCGCCTTGATGCAAAAATTTTCGTCAGAGCGGTTGATAAATCCGGAAATGCACGGATAGCAGAGTTGCCGGCGCAACATTGGACAAAAACCAAGCAATTTGCGTTCGTGTCCATCGTGCTTTTGTTGGCAATCCTCTTCGTTTTTCGTAAAAAAATATGGAAAAAAAATATCTTACCTTAATTTGCGCGATTCTGCTCTTTTTCGGTCCGATTTCCGCTTTTTCGGCAACACTTAATCTTAGTCCCGAAACAGGCAGTCATGGCGTCGGAGAAAAATTCACGGTTCGTGTGCTGGTATCCAGCGACGCCCCTTTTAATGCGGTCTCGCTTTCCCTTTTGTTCCCTCCTTCTGTTTTTACTTTGGACTCCGTTTCAAAAACAGGATCACTACTCTCTTTTTGGGTAAAAGAACCAAGCATCTCAAAAAGCGAAGGAACCCTTAAACTTGAAGGAGTTACTCCGGGCGGAATCAAAGAAACCACGGGAATGGTGGTCGCGGTAACCATGCACGGCAACAGTCCCGGATCCGGTACGGTGTCGTTCCTTTCGGGGCAGATTTTGGCGAATGACGGCGAAGGAACCAACATTACCGGCGACATGGTCGGCGCGAAGTATACGATTGTGGAAGCCAAACCGAAACCGGTAGTTACTCCGGAACTTATTATTACTCCGCCTTTGATTACTACTCCTGTTCCTGTTGAACCTGTTTCTGCGCCGGAAGTTCAACAGCTTGCGCCGACCCTCAATTCTCCGGAAATTATGCTCGGAGCAAAATATGGCGAAGATGCCATAACGGGGTCATCCGAGTATTCAAAGATACAGGTCCTCATGACTTTTGTGGCCACTGACGGCTCAAAAATCTTCATCATGGGCAATACCGAGGAAGATGGAACGTTTACCTTTGTCGTGCCTCATTCTCTCAGGCGAGGCGATTACACCGTAATGGCGCGGGTAATCCAAAAAGACGGATTGAATAGCAAAGACTCAAATGCGGTCGCTCTTACCGTCGGCAACCCATTTTCTGATATGAGTTGGCAGGTAAAGACGCTCTTTTTCCTTATCTTCCTTTTTATTTCCATTTTAATGCTCTATTTGAATTTCCATTTTAGGAAAGACAGGGAAAAACACATAATCATTGAAAAAGAAGTGGAAGAAGCGAAAGATGCCGTGCATGAATCTCTTGATTCTTTGCAAAAAGACATCATGGAACATTTGCACGACACTTCTCCTGATACTGATGTCAAAATACTCACAGAAACGAGTCATGATATTGAACACATAGAGAAAAAAATAGAAAAAGAAATTGAAAACATTAACTAACCTTCCCTGCCCGCAGTCATTCCCTTGAAAAAGGGAATCCACTGTATCTGTGTGTTAGTGACGTGGTTCCCGGGTCTCGGCCCGGGATGACGTTAGTTTCGTATTGCAAGGGCAGTCCTTAAGGAGGAGTGGAACGACGGGGCGACCTAAATTTTAACGACCAGAGGAAGTATAAAATTGGAAGTACTCTTGTGGTGAAAGGACTGCCCTTGGGGCTATTTCACTTTGTTGTACTCTCTCAACTAAAAGGGAATGAGTAACTCACCTTATTCACGATTGAGATAACGCGTCGTCGGACGGGGTTTGTAACCCCGTTCATGATGTTTAAAAAAGTCGATGAACTGAGATGAAATAAAAACACAGCGAAGAAAAAAAGACAAATTTCCACCTTCGGAGTTTGTCTTTTTTTACGGCTATTTTAAAGGCTTTTTTTGCTCAAAACTGTGGATAACTCAATGTGAAATTCTCATTTGATTTGGTATACTAGTTTAGTAGTCTGCCCAGATGATTTTTCAAAAAAATTCCCGTATTTTAAATTTCTGTTTTTCCTCTCTGCTCGCGATGATTCTCGCGTCTTTTCCGTGTGTTTTTGCGGAAGCTGCCGGTACTCCTTCGCTCGTCGGCTATCAAGGAAGACTTTCCGATTCCAGTGGTAACCTCCTCGGCGGTACGGGTACAAATTATTATTTCAAATTTTCCATTTGGGATAGCGCGACCGTAAATACCGGCAATCGCCAATGGCCAAATGTCGCGCCGACTTCCGTTCCTCTTTCTGTCAGGCAAGGGGTCTTTACTGCGAACATCGGCGATACGACCGCCGGCTTTGCGCAAGCGCTTGATTATGATTTCAGCTCGGTTAGCGGAGTCTATTTGCAGGTTGAAGTTTCTTCCGACAACATCACTTTCCAAACGCTTTCCCCGAGACAAAAAATAGGATCGGTTCCTTTTGCTCAATTGAGCGGAGCAGTCAGCGGTTCCGATCATCCGTCATCTTTTGGAACAACCGCGCCGTTCGGCACTTCCGTTGTTTCCATTCAAGCCACGAGCACTGATTCAACACCCCTTTCCATTCGTGGAATTTTAAGCCAGCTTGCCAACCTCTTCCAGATTCAAGACAACACAGGAACCAATGTTCTCTCCATAAATTCAACCGGAGGCATTTCCGCTTCTTCCACACTCCAAGTCAGCGGTATCTCCAAGTTTTTCTCCACTCTTGATGTTCTCGGACTGGCCACTTTTGACAAGGCCTCATCAACGATGTTCTCCGCATCAGATTCTCTCGCGGTCGGAAGTTCAGCAGGCACGGTCATCCGTGGCGAAACCACTTCCACTTCTACTCTTGCAGGAAACCTCACAATTGGCGGTACGACCCGCTTTTCAAGTTCTCTCAGTGGCGTACTCAGAGCGACCGCCGGATACCTGACTGTAGGACTTACTGATTTGGCTTCAGAAATAACAGGACTACTCGGTGTTTCTAACGGTGGCACCGGAACAACCACTATCGGAACAGGAATCTTGGCTGGTGCAAACGGAAGCGGACTCAAACAGGCACTTATTGGCACAGGACTTTCCTTTGACGGAACGACGCTCGTTAATACGGTCATTGATACCTCAGCTTCCACCACATTACTCGCCAACAACAATACGTGGAGTGGTGCAAATACTTTCTTAAGTTCTCTTACCGGAACTCTGACAGGAAAGGCCGACTCGGCAGACAAATTACAGACAGCAAGAACCATCAACGGGGTGGGTTTTGACGGCACCGCCCCTATTACTATCACCTCAGCCAGCTCCACTCTTTTAGTCAACAACAATCTGTTTTCAGGTCTTAACCTTTTCAGCGGGGCGACCACAACATTCTCAAACGCGATTGATTTCACTTCCGGAAAAATAGGTTCTCTTACCGGCGTTCTTCAGGCCGTTTCGGGTTACGTTTCCACCGGCCTCGTCGACCTCGCTTCTCAAGTCACCGGAAATCTCCCCGTCACCAATCTTAACTCCGGAACCAACGCTTCTTCTCTCACCTTCTGGAGAGGCGACAACTCATGGGCAACCCCGATTGACCTGACTTCTTCCTCAACTCTCCTTGCGTATCCAACAACAATACCTTCTCGGGAGCAGCTTCTTTCTTGAGTACTCTGACGGGAAGTTTGACGGGCAATGCCGATACGGCAACCAAGCTCTTCACCGCCAGAGCCATCAACGGAATTAATTTTGATGGGTCTGCACCGATTACCGTCACCGCCGCTTCCTCAACTCTCCTTGCGAACAACAATACGTGGAGCGGAACCAACGTCTTTGGCACTTTTGGACTCGGTAACACATGGAACGGTACCGCAATCGGCGTCAACTACGGCGGAACGGGAACCACCACTATCGGTTCAGGAATCTTGGCAGGGAATACCACCAGCGGGGTCAAGCAAGCTCTCATCGGAGCAGGTCTTTCCTTTGACGGCTCCACTCTGACGAATACCATCTCACAATGGTCTGACGCTCTGGTAAATTCATACATCCACGCTTCTTCTACTATACCGAAGACGTATACGGCGAATACCTTCACTTCCGCCACTACCACGTTTACCAATGCGATAGATACCGGTTCTCTCAAGATCGGTTCTCTCGCCGGTGTCTTAAAATCAATCGGCGGCTATATCACCACCGGCCTCGTTGACCTCGCTTCTCAAGTCACCGGAAATCTCCCCGTCACCAATCTTAACTCCGGAACCAACGCTTCTTCTCTCACCTTCTGGAGAGGCGACAACTCATGGGCAACCCCGATTGACCTGACTTCTTCCTCAACTCTCCTTGCG
>JAPLYL010000007.1 GCA_026395595.1 Candidatus Parcubacteria bacterium
AAGAATTTACTTTTAAAGCCGCTTCGCTTCTTTTAGACATCATACTGAAAAGTTCGCGTTCAATATCGCGGGTCGCGTCTTTTTCTTTTTCGGCAGAAGCTTTCATAGACGAATACAACGAATGAACCCGCCGTTCTTCTTCATGAAGCGCGTGCATTTCTCTCTCTACTCCTTCTTTTTCTTCGCGACGTTTCAAAAGCTCCGCTTCGCTTTCTTTGAGTCCATCGTCTTCAACAACAAGGTGTTCTTCTTTTGATGCGGACTGGTCTATAAATCCGCGAAGCAAATTTTTAATACCGCCGAGCAGTTCTTTCATTTTACCGACATCGTCCAGAGAATACGCGTTCTCAATCATTTCGTTCGCCATCTGCACCATCTCGCGAACACGAGAAAGCGACACGGGAATATCTTTTATTTCTGCGTTATTTTTCCGTTCTTTTTCTCTCGCAATGCGACGAACCTCCGATTCTATCATTCCTTCCAGTCTCCCCAAGGCACGAGAAAATTCGTCTTTTCTGTTTCGTACTGAACGAATATCGGCTTCCAGTTTCAAAATCTCCCCGGAGAATTGGCTTTCTTTTCCGTCCGCAGAAATAGTCTCTCTCGCTTTTTGTATTTGTTCATCCAGAATACGCAACTCTTCTTTCGGGCCTTTCATTTCTTCTTCGTTCGTTTTTTTCTGATGATCCAAATACAATTCCTCCCTTTTTAAGTATTCGGCATATATTCCGGCGAGTTCATTTCGCAGTTTCTTAACGCGTTCAATTCTCTCCACTTGTTTTTTCAAAAAGGAAATGCGAGGCGCCAATTCTTTGCGCAAAAGTGAAATTTCTCGGACATTTTCTTCCGTCTTTTTGAGTTTCCTTTCGCTCTCACTAATCTTGTATTGGTAGATACGCAAACCGAGCGCGTCTTCTATCATGATGCGACGCTCTTTAATGGAAGCAAAAAGAAATCGGTCGGTTTCGCCTTGCGAAATAATATGATGGGCGGAAGAACCGATATGTGCGACAGAGAGAAGCTCAACCACATCTTTCAAACGCACTGTCGTGCCATTTATTGAGTATTCATTCGTACCGTCACGAAAGACTTGCCGTCCGATGGTTACTTCGTAGTAATCAATATCAAAAATCCGGTCTTTGTTATCAAAAGCGATAACGACGGTTGCTTGATTTGTGCGTCCCAGCGCTTTGGATCCATTCCAAATAAGGTCTTCTCCCCGTTTGCCACGCATTGATTTTATAGATTGTTCACCCAGTACAAAACGCATCGCTTCCGCAACGTTGGATTTTCCCGAACCGTTCGGCCCAACAATAGCAGTAATAGGAGCACTGAAGTCCAGCATTGTTTTCTTCGCAAACGATTTAAACCCCGTAATCTCAATTCGTTTTAATCTCATTGATATTATTTTACAATTTTTTTACCGATTGCACAAAAAATCGGCCAAAGCCGATTTTTCCGTTGTGCGCCGGGTTGGATTCGAACCAACGAAGGCGTAAAGCCGCGAGATTTACAGTCTCGTGTATTAGACCACTCTACCACCGACGCAATGTGACCAGTATACCAGAAAATTTTGAAAAAGAAAGCCCGTACTCCGCCGGTTCGGGGTTGTACCCCGAACCGAAACGTTTGGATAACATGAGTAATTTCAGTTTAAAAATTGAAGTTTCTTTTGCCACACAAACATTTCGGGCCGAGGTACAACCTCGGCCCGGCGATATAAGATATTATTCATTCACATCATCAGCCTGTAGCTCACATTTTTCGTTTGCCGATGACCAATACCAAAAAGAAGCATCCGAAACATAATTCTTCCGGACAGGATTTTCTAAAATATAATTCATTTTTTGTTGAAAAACTTTTTCAGATTCAAGAATAATCGGCATATTCGTGTCTTGCCAAATAGAATAGGTTCCGTCAGTTTCAATAAATAATTTTTCGATGTTTGGTTCTGCTACAACGATATTTTTATGTATTTCACGAGAGGTATGCCTTTTAAAATCTCGAACAAAACCAGAGACATTGGGAGATTCCACAATAAGATGAATATGGTTAATCATAAAAACAAAACCGTAAAGTTTAAGATTTTTATTTTTTTGGCAATAATGAAGCGATTCAGAAATAATGTTCCATCGGTTATGCCGATCAAAAAGATAATACCAATTTTTGATGGTAAATGTGAGAAAAAAGATAGAGGAATTTAAGTCTTTGGAAATTTTTTTAATGGACATAAATGGTACTATAGCGAAGTTTTTTGACAGACACAAACATTTCGGTTCGGGGTACAACCCCGAACCGGCGACAAAAAAAAGAGTCGAGCGTTTAGCTTTTTATTCCGACTTTTACTTTAGGAGACCGAATAAGAGAGCCATTTAACGTGTACCCTTTTTGCACCACCTCCAGAATTTTGTGGTCGTCTTCTTCTTTTTCTACTGGTATGCTTTCTACACTGGTGTGGATATTCGGATCAAAAGTTTCTCCTATGGGATTAAGCTGTTTCAAACCATACTGTTCAAGCGTATTCAAAAGCTGATTATAAATATATTCCACGCCGGTACGCCAATTTTTGTCCACTTTTTCCCATGCTTCTTTATTGGCGAACGCCATATCAAAACTGTCCGCAGAGGAGAGAATATCCAATATCAGTTCTTTGTTGGCGGATTTGAGAAATTCAGCCCGAGACTTTTCTTCTTCCATTCGCGCATTGATAAAATCGGCTTTGGCTCTCTGCCAGCCGGTAAGATATTCATCGCGTTCTTTCCTTGTCGTTTTAAGTTCGTCTTTGAGCTTTTTTATTTTCGCCAAAGGAGCTTCTTCTTCATTGTCTTCCTCCGGTTCAAAAGTGACGTCGTCTTTTTCGTCTTCATTCATATGTATTATTTTTTAGAATTGATTATCTCAAAACGCAACTCCTTCGCTTTGTCATCCGCCGGTTCCGGCATTTCGGAAATAATCTTTGAAAGAATTTCGTGCGCCGATTGAAACTTTTTACTTTTATTAACTACTCTTTTTTCTAACTCTTCCATTTCTTTGAATATCCAGTTCATGTTGGTCCAAAAAAAGAAATCTTTTCTTTCCCGTGGAATAGTCTCCCAATTTGTCATAAGCGGATCAACATCCACAATATAAACATGCTGTTCTTTTTCTCCCGGAGCCGTGCCATACATGACTTGTCCATTCCCGTAATCTTCCCACGAATATCCGTTTTCCTTAGAAGCATCATACAAAGCAGAAAAAAGACCTGAAAACAGAGCATCAATCTCCTTTTCCGCTTTTTCATTTATCTCGTTCAAAGCGCTAAGATTTTTTCCGTCAATACGTTCGGTCGCCGCCATAAACATAGGGCTCGCTTCTTTCGGTATATTGGTTTTGAATTTTGGATCACTTCCGACAAAATAGCTCGTTTTCGCCATTTTTATACCATATTTTTCGGCGAAATTTCTAAAATCTTTCGCTCTGCCCGACCAAAAATCAACCATATCCATTATATTTCCTTTGTCGGGCAGAGTAACAGAATTTCGTATGACCAGTTCAGGGTGGTCAGGCAAGCTGAAAAGCTCAGAAGAGAATCCCTGCAAATCGGAATCCTTCCATTCCTTAAACGGCGCCTTGTCCGGTTTTTGTTCGTATTGTTCAAATGAATCCATCGTATTCCATATTATTTAATTGCGGCACTTCATTTCTTGCCCGTTCAAGCATTTCTCGAGATTTGACAAGTTTGAAATTTTGTTCATCAACTTCTCTTTCCATATCAAAAATCTCGGATTCTATCCACATCATTTCGTGCCAAAAAACAGAGTTTTTATATATCTTCGGATCATCCCAACTAAACACATTCGGATCAACATCCACCAAATAGATATCTTCCCTTTCATCACCCGGCGCTTTTCCATACACAAACTGCGAATTTTTCGGATCAATCCACCAATACCCGTTTTCAAAATATGAATCAATGCAGCCCGAAATGATCTTCGCATAAAGATCGTCTATCTTTTCCGCCATTTCCTTATCAATAAAAATCAGATTGTCCAATGATTCCCCTTCTATCCGTTCCGTAACGGCGAAGATTGCCGGCTGATCCAGTTCCGGATCTCTTCCGATGACATAATCGGTCTTAGCCACGCGAATACCGAGCCGATCGGTAATTTTCCTAAATTCATTTGCCTGATTTCTGAGATAATCTACCCGTTCTTTTATCGTCTGCTCCGCAGACCCCTCCCCGTGAACGTTAACGAAAGATTTTCTCACCACAACGTCCGACTTTCCGGGGATATTATAGAACTCAGAAGAATCTCCTCTGATGTCAGATTCTTTCAATCTGACAAAAGGATGATCCTCTTTTCCATCGTTAAATCTTTGTTTTTCCATGTGTCTATTGTATCAAAAAAAGCCCCAAAGTAAATTGGAGCTTTTTTGATGTGGTATTTTGTCTAACGTTTTGCCCACTGTGCGGCTTTGCGAGCTTTCTTTAAGCCGAATTTTCTTCTTTCTTTCGCGCGAGGGTCTCTTTTTAAGAATCCTTCTTTTTTTAATTTAACTCGTGTGGCCGGAGCGGTATCGTATCCGATGAGAGCGCGGGCAATTCCATGTCGTACGGCTTCGGATTGGGAATGAATCCCCCCTCCGCTTACTTTAACCGACACGGCGAAATTGGTCGGAAGCTTTGCTGCGGTAAACGCTTCAAAAACAATCCCTCTCATTTCATCGGTAGGAAAATATTCGGAAGAATCTTTACCGTTAATGGTAATAACATTTTTGGTAGCCGGAACAATCCTGACGGATGCTGTAGAAGTTTTTCTTCGTCCGATACCTTTATTGAACTTTTCGTTCTTTGTTTCTGTCTTTGTTGGCATAATAATTTAAGTTAATCGGCAATTTCAAGATTCTTCATAACTTTGGCGCGCAATCGGTTGGATGGAACCATGCCGTATATCGCTTTTATAAAAATCTCTTTGAAACCCTTGATGGCAATAACTTCTTCCATTCGGCGTTCGTGAAGTCCTCCCGGATATCCTGAATATCTTCTATAAAGTTTGTCGGTAAGTTTTTTCGGATCAATAGAAATTTTGGACGCATTGATAATGCGTACTTTCTCGCCGTTCATCGCGTTTCGTTGAAAAGCAGGGGTGTCTTTGCCGATCAAATGCTTTGCAGCCTCAGTGGCAATCCTTCCCAATTTTTTTCCTTCCGCGTCAATAGTGTAGATTGTGGTATTCGTCATGGTATTATTATACAAATTCAATTATAGCCATCTTACTCGCGTCGCCGGCCCTCGGAGCGATTTTCGTAATTCTCGTGTATCCGCCGGTTCTATTTTCATAGCGCGGAGCGATTTCTTCTATCAATTTTTTGACAGATTTCGGTCCTCCGATCTTTTCAATAAGAACGCGTCTCGCCGCAAGAGTGGCAATCCTTCCTTTCGTGACCAGCTTTTCCATGTACGGGCGAAGTTCTTTCGCTTTCGCTTCGGTCGTTTTTATTTTTCCGTCCCGAATAAGGGACACGGCCAAAGAACGGAAGAGCGCGGTGCGCACCTTCTTTTCCCTTCCGAATTTTCTGTTTGCGTCGTGATGTCTCATGATTGTAATCTAATGCGCTACCGCGCGTTTCTGTTAATTATTGGCGAAGCGACATGCCGAGATCGTATAAAACTTTCTTGATCTCCTGAATGCCTTTTTCTCCGAGTCCGTCTACGTCAAGAAGGTCTTCTTCTTTTTTACGGACAAGCCCTCCAAGCGTTCGGATGTTGGCTGCATTCAAAGCATTCTGCGTTCTGGTGCTCATGTTCATCGTTTCAATGCGAGTCTTCAAGAGCTCAGGATCAACTTCTTCTCTTTCTTTTTTGGATTTTTCTTTAATAGCTTCCATTGCTGCGATTTCTTCTTCAGGAACTTCCTCCTTGAAGCCGACAATAGCGGTAAGCTGTTGGATCATGATATTGATTGATCTTTCAAGAGCTTCTCTCGCCGTAAGGGAACCGTCTGTTTCAATAAAAATACGAAGACGATTGTGGTCGGTACGGTCGCCGACGCGCATATCTTCCACTTCGTAGTTTACTCGGCGAATCGGAGCAAAAATAGAGTCAAGCAAAATTGAGCCGACTTCAACTTTTTCTTTTTGGAGCTCTTCGCGAGTAGCATAACCAAGTCCTTTTTGGACGGTCATACTGATATTCAAAGTCGTATTATGACCGGTAACTTCTGCGATGTACTGGTCATCATTCAGGATTTCAACTTGTCCCGGTGTTTTTATATCTTTTGCGGTAACAACTTTTTGCCCTTTGATAGAAAGAGAAATTTCTTGCGGTTCGTCGCCGGTAACCTTCAATCTGACTTTTTTGAGATTGAGAAGAATCATTACCACGTCTTCTTTCACACCTTCAATGGTGCTAAATTCGTGGCTGACACCGTCAATTTTCACTGAGGTGATCGCAGCGCCGGGAAGAGACGACAAAATAATCCGCCTAAGCGAATTACCAAGCGTATGGCCATATCCTGGGTAGAGTCCGTCTATCTCAAAGACGCCGGAAAACTCATTTTCCTCTACTACCCTCGGTTTTGTTGGCAATAAAATGTCTGTTTCGAGCATGTTTTTTATAGTTGTTAAAAATATACACTATTAACACAGATTTGTAAAGAGTTACTATCTGCTGTAATACTCAATAACAGAGGTGAGCTTGAATTCAGAGGCTCCTTTGTCGAGAATCGGTTTACCGAGAACAACTGCTTCGGCTTTCCTTTGGTCAAATGAAAGCCATGCCGGTACTGATCCCTTTGAAGGTCTTTCTGCGAGACCCATGAACGGAATCTTTACCATACTTCCGGGACGAATTTTCAAAATGTCCCCTACTTTTACTTGATATGATGCGACGGTAAGTCTTTTACCATTGACCATGATGTGTCCGTGAGACACGAATTGACGAGCTTCAGAACGTGATTTTGCGAGACCGAGGCGATAGACAGTGTTATCTAATCTTGTCTCCAATTCTTCATACAATTTTTCTGAAGGGTCTCCTTCTCTGCTGGAAACTCTTTTGACGTAATTTGAAAACTGCTTTTCAGACAAACCGTAGACATTTCGGACTTTCTGCTTTTCGCGAAGCTGAATACCATACTCCGTAACCGTGCTTCTATGCTTTCTCTCAGAATCTCTTTTCCCCGGCGGGTAAGCCTTTCTTCCGAAAGCGCATTTAGGCGTAAAACACCTTTCTCCTTTGAGGAAAAGTTTTTCACCGGCGCGTCTGCAAATTTTACATTTTTTGTCCATTTGATTGATCGCTCCCGCGGGTCGCTATGGCGTAGGAGTCAGTCTGGGGACTGACGGATGAAAACCTGAGGTTTTCATACTTTCCCTTTCTCCTGCTTTTGCGGAAGTATGTTTGATTAAATACTAAACTCTTCTCGGTTTCTTCGGTTTCGGGCCGTTATGAGGAACCGGTGTCGTATCTTTTATTGAAATAATTTCAATGCCTTTGGAGTTAAACCCTCTGACAGTAGCTTCTCTTCCTGATCCGACTCCCTTAATAACCACTCCGGCATCTTTCATTCCCATGGTCTGAGCTTTTTCTCCAAGAAGTTCTCCGACTTTCGCAGCAGCGAATGGTGTTCCTTTCTTTGCCCCTCTGAATCCAAGCATTCCTGATGAAGACCAAACGAGAGCATTTCCTGCCGTATCGGTAAGCAACGCTTTGGTGTTGTTGTAGGTTGATTCAACATGCAAGATTCCTGTGGAAACTTTTTTCTTCGGCACACGGCTTAAAGAACGGGGTTTTCCCGATGCTCCTTCTCCTCCTTTTTTAACTATTCGTTTCTTTCCCATTTTATTATATTTATATTATTGACGGTTTATGTCTTTTCAACCTTTCTTCTTCCCGAACCCATGGTCTTTCGGACGTTTCCTCGCACCGTTCGTGAATTCGTTTTTGTTCTTTGTCCGCGGGAGGGTAACCTTCTTGCGTGTCTTGTTCCGCGATAGCTTTTAATGTCTTTTAATCGTTTTACGTTTCCTGCGACCAAACGCTTAAGATCTCCTTCTACTTTTCGGGATTCAATTTCTTTTCTGATTTCAGCTTCTTGTTCTGCAGAAAGATCATTCGGATGAGCTCCAAATTCAACTTTCGTTTCAGCGAGAATTTTTTTTGCCGTTGTTCTTCCTATCCCATAGAGAGAGGTAAGTCCGATTTCAAGGCGTTTATTATCCGGTATGGTGATTCCTAAGATGCGCATAGTGGTTTATTTCTGTTATAAATTAGTATTTTATCCTTGTCTTTGTTTATGACGAGCATTCGCGCATATGACAAATACCCGACCTTCGCGTCGGACCGTCTTGCATTTCGGACAAATCTTTTTAACTGCAGCTCTTACTCGCATATGTGTAATAAAAAAATAATAATTGGTTTTAAATAAAAAGTTGAAAGAAAAAAGTTAAAAGTGACGACGGACGTTAACAGGCTTTTTCCTTTCAACTTTTTACTTTTTTCTCATTAGAGACGTTTAGTAATGCGTCCTTTTCCTCCATAAGGGTCAAGGGTCACAAAAACACGATCACCAACAAGGACTTTAATCCTATGTATTCGCATCTT
The DNA here is from genome assembly GCA_026395595.1 of Candidatus Parcubacteria bacterium. Classification (GTDB taxonomy): domain Bacteria; phylum Patescibacteriota; class Minisyncoccia; order Phycocordibacterales; family CAIJYI01; genus CAIJYI01. The sequence continues at coordinate 8,582 of JAPLYL010000007.1, forward strand.
TCCGGACAAATAAGCAAGCTTTTCTTCTTTCGTGGAGTCTAAGACCACTCGAAACAAAGTATTAGGCAAAGCCTCTATTATTGTACCGTATACGCTGTCTTCTTTCTCGTTTAAATTCATTTGCGTAAGTGCTCAATATGCTAGCATGTTTTAACTAGAATAGTCAAGCGTTTTGTTAATGTTTAATCAATAAGCGTCTCTATATGTATCTTTTCTGTGTTTTTGGGGAAAGAACTCCTCCAAAATACATTAAAAGTAGGCTTTGACTTTTCAACCCCGGTGAACTGAGAAATGATAGACGTAAATTCCCCTTTTTTTCTTCCGGAAAGCTTGTTTTTCAGAGCGTTTTCATCTATACCCCAAACGGCGTTGGCTGTACCGGAAAGTAAAAATTCCAACGTTTCAGTCTTTTCCGGAGCATTTCCTCTCGGTGTTTTCCATGCAAAACCCAGTTTTTCTATATTGTCTATTTTAATCTGCTCGTCGGGATTCAGAGAAACAGATGTTTGCACGATACGACGGCCGAGTTCCACTTCATCAAAAATAATAGAATCAACGGTTCCTTTGAGGGTCAGAGGAACTTCTTTTTCTCCAGAGGTGGCACTGGTGTTAACCGTATCGGTAAAAGTGAAAAACATCGCATCAGGATACAAAACGGTTCCTTTCGGTTTCTGAGCAGACGCGTCAGCAATAAGTTTTTGTCTGAGAGAAGCAGTCATGGAATCTTTCGCCTTTTTCATATCTTCATCTGAAATGATTTTAACGAGACCATTCGCCCCGCCAGCCATAACTGTTTTTGAACGTGCGTAAAATTTCGTAAAACGAGGCGAGCCTTTGAATCCCGGAATAGTGAAATCAACCAGTCCGATATTATACTCCGGACCGGCTTCATTAGCAAAGACTTCAACTTCCAAAGAACCGGGGACGTCTTTTCCGTTGACTTTTTTCATTCCAGGGACAACAACAAGACTTCCCGTACGAAAAATCTTTCCGTCCGTCGCTTGAAATCTGGTATTCTTTATAAGGGTTTGGAATTGATTGCTATAGGCATTATAAACGACAATCTTTCCTGAGGCTTTTGTGGTTACTTTTTTCTCTCCTGTCGGAGTCAATTTGACTGTTTCCTCGGCCGACAAAGACATTATCTGAAAAGGTACTGCGTCCGAAGATTGCTGTTTCGCTTGAAATTCTTTGTTATCAAGGCTAATGTCTGCATGTTTCAAATGAACGGTTACCGTTGATGAATAGAACAAGAACCCGTAGACCGCAGTACAAGCAACGATAAAAGCAGCCAGACCGATTGCTCCGGCTTTCATGTGCCGACCGAACCGTCCTTTTCTTCCTGAGCTGTATTCTTGAGAAAAACTTTCTCTTTCTTCATGTCTTTGTTTCATTTTTTCAAATATCGGAGATTGTTCCATTACGGTTTCTTTCTTCTTTTCTTTTGCCGATAGCCTTTTCGGTAAAACATCTTCTATTTCTTCGCTTTCTTTATCCTTGGCATTTCGGCGAGAAGAATCATGAGCCGAAGCGATATGTTTCTTGACATGTTCAACGTGACGGTGAGCATGCGCTTCGCCTTTTTTCGGGGAAATGATGTCTTGTATTACCTTTTTGACCATAGGAATGAAGATTTTGCTTATAATGTAAATTTAATTGATTTGCTTTTATACGAAACGATTCACAAAAATACTTTCAATCATTAAAAATGAATCTCTCTCCACTGTATTTTCAGATTCACAGAATGGGGAAAGAAATACTGAATTCAAATGTCTGACCGTAAAAGCATTGCCGGTGACAGAAAGTTGATTCGTCTCAACATCCTGTAAATTTTCAATAAACCATTTTGAAACGTCATTATCTGAAGTGATAAAAATATCCCGGAAAAAAAGTTCTCCTTTTCCCAAAACGGCCGATAAGCTGTTTTGGAATCCATCTATCCATTCTTTGCTTGCTGTTTCAAGCGCTGTTTTCACTTCACCGACGGATTTTTCTCCCAGTTCTCCGTTTTTTGACATACGAAATTGAGAAGCGGATTCTTGAAGGGTTGAACCGGTATCGTTCGCGATTTTTCTCATAAGAAAGTTCTTCCCCAAAGGAAATGCGACAGTCTCCCGAAGAGTGTTGTCGCGAACAAGAGTAAGATCGGTCACTTCACCGGAAATGTCCATGAATAAAAAGTTTTTTTCATGAAACAAATCACGAATGACAACAAAAGAAGAAAACGGAAAAGAATGAAAATGCAAAGAATGGGCGTGAAAAATCTTTTTAATCTTTTCGGTAATACTCTCCACTATTTTTTCAGGAGAAATACTGACATACATTGCCATCTGAAAATCAGTCGCTTCTTTCCCTTCAGGGTCGCTTGTTTCGTAACCGTTTAATTTGGTCTGGATTATTTTTGTTTCAAGAACGATTGCATCGGCGCCCATTTCTTTAATTTCCAAAGCTTTGAAATCTCCGATTTCTTTACGTTGTATTTCTTCTAACATTCTTGAACTTATTTTTACTGGCGTTTCAAAATTTTTCTGTATCATGCGAGTCTGAGAAACATACCACGGGGATGACAAAAAACAGGAGAAAACTTTTTCTGAATGAGGAGGAAGATGAACCGCGGAAATATCCTGCGCCACTTTTTCCAGAGTCTCAATCATGGAAGAAACGAAACGGTCAACATCAAATTTTTCCTGAGAGGCCATATCCTTGCGAACCGTATGAAGCAACTTCGGTTTATTTTTCGGATGCAACAAAACCGCCGCGCCTCCGACGCTTGAATTTCCGATATCAAAGATAATCGCTATTGCCGGTTTTTTTGAAGAAAAAATACTCATCATAAAAAGAAATGCGAACATTCCTCTGCTTGTTTATTATATCACGAAATGCAAAAATAGGGCTGTGTATAAAGTTCAAATTATTATCTGACTTGAAAAATTACCGGCTTCTGCTATCCTTACGAAAGTTTAGTTTCTTTTCTTTATGGAGTACTCCAATGGAAAATCCAACAAATGATGTTCTTTCAAAATTCTACAGCGCCCATAATTGGGAATTTATCTCTGAATACGACAAAATGGTGCTGATCCCAGTACACGAACGCGGCGGGTTTTACAACGCTCATGCTCATATTGACCGCGCCTATACTTTGGGCGACCAGTATCTCAGTCATATAGGAACCACTTCTATTGAAGCCAGTAATTACCCGCTTTCCGTTAAACAAAACTTGGTCGGCGATCTTCATACCGGGTTAGCGTATACCGAAGAAAATCTTCGAGAAAGGATGTCTTACGCCATACAAAGGCAGGTAGCTTTTGGTACGACCCGTTTGGATACCTGTATAGACGCGACCCCTGACCTCGCAGAAGACGGACTTATTGCGGTGCGAATCGCTCTTGAACTCAAAGAAAAATTCAAAGACCAAATAACCATCCGTATCGCGCCCAATCCGATCTTCGGTTTCAAAGAAGGAACCAAAAGATGGGAAACATTCAAAGAAGCGGCAAAAATATGCGACTTCCTCTCTCTTCTTCCTGAAAAAGACGGGGATGAAAGTGATCCGAAATTCCGTCTTCACATTAAAAAAGGGCTTGAGCTTGCTTGTGAACTGGAAAAAGAAGTTCAACTGCATCTTGACCAAGCGAACGTTCCCATGGAAAACGGCACTCTTACTTTGCTCCAGGGATTAAAATGGCTGGATCAGCCAAAAATTCCAGAAACGGGACCGAGCGTAAAAATTATTCATGCCATATCCCCTTCCGCATACGAAGAAGATAAATTTTCACGCTTTATCGCGCAACTGATAGAACATCACGTCGGTATCATTATTTGTCCGACCGCGGCTATCTCCATGAGACAGCTTCACTCCATTGAAGGACCGCTACACAATTCCATCGCACGGATGCTGGAATTAATAAAAATGAAAATTCCGCTTTGGATTGGCACCGACAACATTTGCGACGTATTCGTTCCTCAAGGCGACGGCGATCTGCTTACGGAAATAAAAATGGGAGGGCACGCGATACGCATCGCCGCTCCGTCCATTTGGGCAAAACTTGCGACCGGCACGACGCTTAACGCGGTGGATATCGCTACCGTCGGCAGAATCCTGCACGAAGACCGCAAGGCTTGTTTAAAAGTCGCCCCCAAAGGCTGGGTTCCCGCAGTAGAATAAAAATTCAAAGTCCCGACAAATAGTCGGGACTTTTTCTTTGCGTTTCCTGAGGACTACCCTCAGTAAATTTTTATTCAAGAACAATTTGATTGATCGCTCCCGCGGGTCGCTATGGCGTAGGGGCCAGTCTGGGGACTGGCGTGAGTAAATTTTTTATTCTAGAACGGCTTTAATTCTTCTCACTCCTGCAGAAACAGCTTCCTCTTTGATAATTTTAAAATGTCCCAACTCCGAAGTATTCTTCACGTGCGGGCCTCCACAAAGCTCTATGCTCCATTTTTTATCGCCTTCGCCGATAGTATACACTCTGACGATATCGCCATATTTATCGCCAAATAAACCGATGGGGTTACGCTTTCTCGCCTCTTCAATGGGAAGATCTTCGTAATTGACAGGCAAAGCTTCTTGTATTTTTTCATTCACCAGATCTTCCACTTTTTTCTTTTGTTCATCCGTCATTTTTTCGCCGTAAGAAAAATCAAACCGCATGCGCTCCGCGGTGATATTGCTTCCCTTCTGAAACACCAGTTCTCCAAGAACTGTTCGTAATGCTTTTTGCAGAAGATGCGTCGCCGTATGATATCGAGTGGAAATTTCCGAAGTATCCGCAAGCCCGCCTTTGAATTTTTGTTCGGAACCAACCGCAGAAATTTCTTTATGTTTTCTGAATTCCTCTTGAAAACCTGTTTCATCTACAGTGATTCCTCGTTCACCCGCCAATTCTTTAGTTATTTCTATTGGAAAGCCATATGAAGAAAACAAGCCAAAAGCTTCCGCTCCAGAAATCTGAGTTTTTCCTTCGGAAATTTTTTCAAATTCTTTCATTCCCCGTTCAAGCGTAAGTCGGAATTTCTCTTCTTCTTTTTTTATTTCCTCTCTAATTCGTACGACATCAGCAATTAAATTCGGATAGGCATTTTTATAAATCTGAACAACCGTTCCAACGAGTTCTTCCAACCCGCTTTCCATTTCAAGAGAATGAGCCAATCTCACCGCACGACGCAAAAGCCGGCGTAAAATATATCCGCGGTCGGTATTTGATGGTACGACACCATCAGCAATCATGAACACGGAAGTACGCACATGATCAGAGATAATCCGTCCTGCTTGTTCGTCGTCACTTTTTTCTTTTTTCTTTTTTCTTTTTACCTCGTTTACTATCGGTTTCAATAAATCCGTATCATAGATATTATCCACCCCTTGAACAACCATCGTTACTCGTTCCAGTCCCGATCCCGTGTCTACATTTTTCTTTGCGAGCTTCCCTATTACCTTTCCATCTTTCTTCTCGTACTGCATAAACACGTCATTCCAAATTTCCACGACTTTCTGTTCATCATCAGCTTTCAGATATTCTTCTTTTGTCATATCACCCAAACCATTTTCGGTGACATCGTAAAACATTTCAGAGTCGGGTCCACACGGGCCATTGTCTCCGGGGCTCCACCAGTTCGTCTCCGCACCCATATAATAAATGTGATTTTTGGGAATATATTTTCTCCAAATTTCATATGCTTCATAATCACGATCCGCATTTTCATCACCATCAAAAACCGTTACATACAAACGATTTACATCAAGACCCAAACCTTCTTCTTTGTCGGTCAAAAATTCAAAACTCCATTTAATGGCGTCTTCTTTAAAATAGTCTCCAAGCGACCAGTTGCCGAGCATTTCAAAAAATGTCGCATGGGTATTATCTCCTATCTCATCAATATCAACCGTTCGGACGCATTTCTGAGAATTTGCCAATCGGGTCGCCCCGCTTGGATGCGATGCACCCAAAAGATACGGCACCAAAGGCTGCATGCCTGCGGTATTAAAAAGCACCGAAGGGTCATTTTCGGGAATCAGCGAAGCGCTTGGGATGATAGTATGCCCGCGTTTCTCAAAAAAAGTTAAAAACCGCTGTCGTATTTCATATGATTGCATAAAACCGATTATAGCCGAAAACTGATTTTTTCTCAATAATTAATACTGTTTCTCTTCCGTTGTTTTTTTCAAATTTTCTTGGATTATCCGTATCTTAAAATCATCTATCAAACGTTTCTGCTTTTCAGGGATACTGTTCTCCATACTATTCATATAGTCCGAAAGAATTTCTTTAAGAGAATTTTCAAAAGCAAGAGAAATCGTTTCTTTACCGAGTACGCCAACTGCTTTTTCCCAAAAAAGCAATGATTTATTTTTTAGACTTTCCGATGATTTAAGTATGCCGTCAAAAACCTCCGCATTTTCATCAGAAAGTTTCGGAAGAATCATAAGAGCGCAATTCTGAAGAGCAAGATCAAGAATATCTGAGGTTGCCTCTTGCGCTTTTTCAACAGGAAGACCAAGTTGAAAGAAAAATTCTTCAAGAGAATCAATAATGTTTTGAATAACAGTGTCTTCCATTTTTAGTTCTTTACTGTGATAAAAGTCGTATCATCAGGTTTTGCCCTTCCTTTTCCTTCCTGACTTCTTTTGATTGCCATATTCGCAAGTTCTTTTCCAAAATTTTGTTCTATTTCTTTATCTGTAAGATTATCAGTCAATCCATCTGTGGCAAGCAATAATTCGGAACCGGAAGGAAAATCATGGACGGTTATTTCCGGAGTGGTATTTTCCTTCATTCCAAGGCATTTCATTATGATGTTTCTATTTCTAAAACTTTCCAACAAAAGCAAGCTGTCTTTTTCATCAATACCCGAAAGCTTGTTAATTTCCTCCTCGCTGTTTATATTATTGAGAATAGACTGGAGTTTCCTCGCGCGAACATCATCTTTTGCGTGATCTCGAAGATAATTATCATCAGTGGTCATTTGTTCCAATTTTCCTTGCTTGCGAAGATATGCGCGACTGTCGCCGAGATTACCGATTACCAACTTTTTCTCTCCTTTTGCATCTTTCCATACCACAGCCAATGTTATAGTGCTGGCCATAGCCCCCGGCAAGCCTTTTTCTTTTTGTATTTGATTATTTTCAAAGATATTATTGCTAATCTTTGTAATGGTATTCTGAATAAATCTCTCGGTTTCTTCCAACGACATATTTTCAGGCATGTTGTCGCACTCTTTTGACAAAGCATATTTTGCGACATATGAAGCAACATCGCCTTGTTCCTGACCGCCAACCCCATCAAATACCGCATATACTCCTTTATCTCCACGATCAAGAACCTGATCTTCGTTTATACGGCCCGGCTCTTTAGGGTCATTTTCTCCAACACTGGAAGAAAACGACTCGAGTATTCCTTGCCTTTTCTCCCCACTGTCGGTATTTCCTTTTTCCTGTTCCCCAAAAGATTTTTCTAATATAGAACGATTTTTTTGTTGCTGATCTTCATCATCTATTCTTTCCGCATTTTTTATTTCTCGACTAAGCAAATTTAATTTTTCAGCTTGTTCCGCGGTAAATTCCCCGCGGTTTACCATTTTCTGCAGTTTGCTGCCATAATAACGGGCTGATATTATCTCCGGGGAAATAGCGAATGCATTAATAACCTTCATGATTGGCGCCAAAAAAGGATGCTGAGATTTGAATTGTTTATACCATTCTTCCTCCTGTTTTATCGTGAATCTTGCTTCAAAATATTTCTTCATCATCTTCTTTTGCCCGTCATTAACCGCAAGATGGTGCGACTCAATAAGGTCATCAACGAGGTCTTCTTTGTTATCATAAGGCAACGTAAGGCCGCCTTCTGCTTTGATCTGATCAACGCTTTGCACTATTTCCTCAACAGACATATCATTCCCCTCGGTGGAATTACGGGTAGCGTCCGATGCTTCCGGAATAGCTGCAACCCCTTTATTTTGGTGAAAAGCTTCATATTCTCGTTCGTTCACCATACGCGGTCCGAGTTTTTTAGCTTCATTACAGTAACTGTTATATTGACTATACAGATCGTGCGCTTTTTTGATATCTTCCGGGCTTGTTTTTCCTCTCATAAAAAAGCCGTCTATCAGTTCTGAAGCGAGATGGGAAAGAGTGTGCCTCTTTTCTTCCATTTGCGGGGTTAAGTCATAACGAATAACCCCATTAAGAAGATTGAGACCGTCCATCATATCAAACATAAGTCTTTTTGCTTCTTTAAGCGCGGGATTCTTTTCTTTTCCTTCTTCTGTTTGGTTTTGAGGCTTTAATTCCTCCGAGGGAGTTCCGTTACTAAGGGATTCCATGTTCATAAAAAAATAAAAAAAACGAATAATCTGTTTACATAACCATTATATACTAAAATTCAAAAAAAGACTCGCTGTAAAAAAACCACCGCATTTCTGCGGCGGTTGTACTCAAACCTTTTTATTTTTTGAGGAGCAATCCGATGAGTTCTTCAAGTTTTGCCATTGCTTCCGGCGAAACAAGAGCTTTGAAAAGCCCGTGAAAGACTTCGCGTTCCCCTTTTATTTTTCTTTGCAGACCATTGATTTCCTTTCTCTGCTCGTCCATACGAGCGAATACTCTCGACACAGCTTCATCAACCGGCAATACATCATAATTTACTGAAGGAAATTGATTGAGCCATTTTTCATGAACACGCGGATCGGTTATCTTTGCGGAACACTTGCGCGTATAAATATCTCCGTGCTTATCGCAGGAAAAATCATCCGTGCCATGAATAACACCTTCCCATACGCCGGTGGGGTTATTTGCGCTGTCAACAAAAATAACAACCTTTGTACCATGTTCTGGTTTATTTGAATCTTTTGATATAAAAGTACCGCTAAACATTTTTGCACTCCTCTCTATGCACACCTCCTCCAATCAGGAAAAGGCATTGTGCGGATTACTCCACCGCTGAATTGCAATGGCAATAAAGCTATATCATATATAGTGAGTAAAGTCAAAATTTCGCTCCTTCACGAATAATAATTATTTCGCCACCGGTTATTTTAAGCAGAGTAGACGGTTCAGATTCCATCGTTCCGCCGTCTTCATAAAAATCAATCTCATTTTCAAAGTATTTTTTTGCTTCTTTTATAGTGGTTGCAGGCAATCCCCCTTCATGATTCGCGGACGGGGCAACGAGAGGACCGGTTTCTTTCAAGATTTCCAACAGCTCAGGGTAATCAGGCAAACGAAACGCCAGTGTTTTTGTTCCACGATGGAGATATTCAAATTTCGGATTGTTGCAAGACAAAATAATGCTTACTTTTCCCGGCCATGAATTTTTCGCAAGCTTGATTTCTTCGTTATTTTCAGAAATACCAAAAAGTCCCAGATCAGCAATACTCCCAATAAGCACGATAAACGGTTTTTCAGGATTCCTCTTTCTTACTTCATACATTCTCTTGACGGTTTCTTCAGAAAGCGCTTTTCCGACCAAGCCATAAATCGTATCTGTCGGAAGAACGCCGATTCCTCCCTCTTTGAGAATTTTGATAACTCCTTCCTTTCCGACATTCTTTTTTGCCAATCCGGAAAGCCACATTTTGAAAACGGGAAAAACCGATACGAGAATAATCACCCCAATGATAGGCAAAAGATATTTATCTATATCGGGAATGGTCTTACCCAGAAAATATCCCAAGATTGGAAGTCCGCAAGCCCACAAAAATCCTCCGATAAGGTTTGAAAGATAAAATCTGCGATACTCCATATGCCCCACACCGGCAAGTATCGGTACAAATGTACGAACAACAGGCACAAAACGAGCCAAGATAATAGAACGTTTTCCGTGCTTTTCAAAAAAACGCGCCGCTTTTTCCACATTTGATCTTTTAAAGAAAAAAGAGTCTTCTTTTTGAAAAAGTTTTTCTCCGGCTTTTTTTCCGAAAAAATATCCGACATTATCACCGAGAACAGCCGAGACAAAAACCAGAGGAACCAATATCCAGATATTCAAAAAACCGGCTGAAGCAAGAACTCCGGCTGTAAAAAGAAGACTGTCTCCGGGAAGAAAAAAACCGACAAGCAGTCCCGACTCGGCAAAAACAATCGCGGATACACCAAAATACCCTGCGGTTTTTATAAGAGAAATGATATCAAACATGTATCTTATCGTATCACAAAAAAAAGAAGAGGTCATTCCATGACCTCTTTTTCGCTTTTCTTTTTGTCGCGTTTGCGATCATATTTTTTCTTATCTTTATGAGCACCGCCTCCGCACATTCTTTCTCTTCCTTCTTTTGGAACGCGGGGTTTTTGCCTTTCTTCTTCGTGGTGTATCTTCTCTTTTTTCATAGCTTTCTTCTCCGTACAGAGCTAGCCTTAAATTACTCACTAATCCATATTTTGTCAAACACTTGACATTTGTATCGTTTATAGTATGCTTACATTCGGTGATTCGTTATTATTCATATAGCCTAAGGGAGGTTTGTCATGGTAGCTCAAATCATTGCATTTATCGTTGTTCTTATTTCCGCAATTATTGTTTTAGCCGGATTATTCCGTTGGAAAGGGTTGGTTCTCTCCGACGACGAATAACAACAAATTCAAGCTCGTATCTCTCTTTGAGATACGAGCTATTTTTTTCCTTTACTTATCCGCAAAACACCATATAATCGTCTGTATGAACATACTTGCCATAGAAACTTCGTGCGACGAAACCGCGATAAGCATTATTGCCACGGAAGAAAATTCTGAAAAAAAATCGGTAACTATTCTCGCGAATGTCGTTATCTCTCAGATAGAAATCCATAAACCCTATGGAGGTGTTTTTCCTGCACTGGCAAAAAGAGAGCATGCAAAAAATCTTGTTCCCGTACTCGCGCAAGCGCTGAAAAAAGCGGAAATGCTCCGAAAAAAAAACAAAGAGAACATCTCCGAAGAAAAACAAAACGAGCTTGCTTCCCTTCTTGAACGCGAACCTGAATTATTGTCTGCTCTTTCGGATTTTATTCCGGTAACGGAAATTCCAAACATTGACTGCATAGCTTTCACTCAAGGCCCGGGTCTTCCCCCCGCACTCTGGGTCGGACTCAACTTCGCCCGCGCAATCGCTCTTCTCTGGGATAAACCGCTTATTCCCATCAACCACATGGAGGGGCATCTTTTTTCTTCTCTGGTAAACGGAAAAGAAAATGTCCCGCAAGAAATACAAAACCCGAAACTTCCAACATTGGCGTTGCTCATTTCCGGCGGACATACGGAAATCATTCTTATGAAAGATCTTTTCCAGTATGAAGTGGTCGGAACCACTCGCGACGACGCTGTCGGTGAAGCGTTTGATAAAGCGGCAAGAATTCTCGGTCTTCCCTACCCGGGAGGTCCGGAGATTTCCAAACGCGCAAATAATTTCCGAATGAACAAAAAAACAGCAAGCGGACAATACAAGCTCCCCCGTCCGATGCTGCACTCAGATGATTTTGATTTTTCTTTTTCCGGAATTAAAACCGCCGTACTCTACATGGTGAAAAAAATAGAAGAAATGACCGAAGATATCCGTGAAGAAATTTGTTATGAATTTGAAGAAGCGGTGGCTGAAACTCTTATATCCAAAACATTGCGCGCGGCAGAAAAATATAACCCAAAAACCATTCTCATGGGCGGCGGAGTCTCTGCGAATTCTTACCTTCAAGAAATTTTCAAAAAAACTTTCCAAGAGAATTTTCCCGATGCCGAAATTTCCATTCCGGAAAAAGACTGCTCCACCGACAATGCCCTCATGATCGCCGTCGCTGGATATCTCCGTGCGCTCCACAACCCGAAAAGCATTCTTTCTTCCGATTCCGAAAAAATACAAGAGATGCAAGCTGATGGAAATTTGGCGCTTTAGCTGTAAATATATTATCATAAAGAGATGAAAAATGACTCTGTTTCTTTTGTGTTTTTTGGAACGCCGGAATTTGCGGTCGGAGTTTTGGACGAACTTCAAAAGCATGATTTTCTTCCGTCTCTTGTCGTTACGGCTCCGGACAAGCCGAGAGGAAGAAAGCTTGTCGTTACGCCTCCGCCGGTAAAAGTCTGGGCAGAGGAGCGAGGAATTCCCGTTTTTCAACCGCAGAAATTAGACCAAGAAGCAATGGTGAAACTCAAAGCAGAAAACTCGGAACTTTTCATTGTTACCGCGTACGGGAAGCTCATTCCAAAAAGCATTTTGGAAATGCCAAAACATGGAACGCTTAATGTGCATCCTTCGCTTCTCCCAAAATTGCGCGGAGCCTCTCCGATACAAAGTTCCATTCTTACCGAAGACAAAACCGGCGTAACCATAATGCTCATTGATGAAGAAATGGATCATGGCCCGATTGTCGCTCAAGAAGAATTTTTTGGCCTTTCATGGCCACCAAAAGCAAGCGTTCTGCAAAATGCGCTTTCAAAAGAAGGAGGACGAATGTTGTCTGAAATACTTCCGAAATATATAGAGGGAGAAATTACTCCAAAAGAGCAAGAACATAAAAAAGCGACCTATACGAAAAAAATAGAAAAAGAGGACGGCTTACTGAATCTTTCCGACGATGCCGAGAAAAATTTCCGGAAAATCCAAGCATTTGATATCTGGCCGCGCGCACATTTTTTTCACGAATCCTGCGGAAAAAAGATACGAACCATCATTACAGATGCGAAATTCAAAGACGGAAAACTCACCATAAAAAAAGTATTACCCGAAGGGCAAAACGAAATGACGTATGAAGAATTTCTTCGAAGAAATTCTTAACGGTCTTTCATTTCAGAAATCAACTGATCTTGATACGCGGATGTTTCTTGTGAAAAAGCGCGAATAAAGGAAAGCAATTTAAAAGCAAAAAATAAAATAGTGAACAAAAAGACTCCCCAATAGATCTTATTAAGAGACACACGCTTTTTAAAAGTCGGAAAATTGTATTCAAAAAGATTACTTCCTTCTTTCGGTAAAGAAGTCGGCTTTTTTATTTTTTCAGAAAGAGATTTTCCTGTCTCAAAAATAACTCCGCTAACCTCCTCGCTTGTGTTGTTTGAATCCATGAAAAAACAGGAAATTAACCGCGATAACGCAGCATTTTTTTAAGACGAGCCGCTCCTCTTTTTACCATGCCTACCCTTTTGTTTTTCAATGAAAGACATTCTCTTTCGGCTTTATCTTTCATATCATCAATGGCGGTGTAAAGGTCTTTCGCTTCAGCTTCGGCATAAAGCTGCTCGCCAGTTGCCGTATTTGATAAATTAAGCTCTGCTCGGAAGATTTCACCCGATTTGTGATGTGCGGTAGTCAAAGCAAGTTCTATGGCGACTAAAGCCGTATCACTATTTACGCGAAAGAATTTTTCAAGAATTTTCGCTCTTTTTTCGGTATACTCCTGTATCGCGGGAGTTATATCAAGGTTCGTTGTTTTTATAGTTATTTTCATGTTTTTATTATATCAAAGCATTGGCAAAAAGAGAAAGAAGAAATCCACTTGCCAAATTATATATTTTGTGATATAAATAACATCAAAGTTCTTTACATTTTCATATTCATTTTAAGCCCATTTAACAGGAGGGTGCCATGAACAACAAAAAAACAAGTTCGCGGCAACGAACATATTATTACGTTCAACCCGCCGACCAAAAAACCAACAACCTGATAAGAACAGCGCTTCCGAAAAAAACGATAACTCGTTCATGTGAAGAAGCGGTCGGTTCACCGGTTCGTTCTACTCATTCACTCTATCGAGTGGAATGGAAAGACGTAGAAGTTTTTATGGGTATTACGTATGCCTCTTTCAACGTTTTTGTAAGAAAAAGAGAAGAAACTCTTCCCCGTTTCGCTATGAGAAAAAGTCTTGAAATAACAAAGCGAAATCTGGAAGCAAAACGCCCTGAAAAAGCAACGCTTACTTTGGTAAAAGACACCAAACCGATGTTTAAAAAAACAAAAGTTGTTTCTTTACCGTCAGAAAAACAGAAAAAAACTTTCCCACAAAATCCAGAGCTCGCCCGTAAAAACGCAGAACGATTGACAAGAATACCGCGTCTCAAAAAAGCAAAACTGTTCTTACTTCCAAAAATAAGACTGAGGTTAACGACAAAAAAAGAATCAACCGAAGTAAAAGTTGATTGGAAAACATACGCTGTTTCTCCTCAAAAAAGCGGTTCTGAAGAGTTTACTATTAGACACATCCGAAAAGCATTATCCGATTTCGGATTCAATACTCAGTCGGTTCGTGAAGGAGGAAAGCTGTCGGACGAAAATTTTGAGCAAGTTTGGGAAATGAACGGGGATGCTCTTTTCCGTCTCTGGCAATACGCGCGAAAAAATCCGTTGATACATTTTACTGTTTTTCGAACTTCGGGGAAAAATGGATTTGAAAAATTTTTTTCTTATCCGAAAGAAAAAATGGAAAATTTTGAAAGCAAAGTACTCCAGTTTACTGAAAAGTAAACAAAATCCCCGAAGGTCGGACCTTCGGGGATTGTTTTTTTATATTAAGTAAGAATGATTCTCGCATCCAGTACACAAGCTCCATTTCCTTGAGAGAAAACTTTAAGCGGGTTGATATCCACTTCCGCAATCTCAGGGAAATCAATAACAAGAAAAGAAAGTCTTCCAAGCATTTCAACAAGAGTATCCACATCAAGGGGATCTTGTCCGCGAACTCCGTCAAATATCTTTTGCGCTTTAAGAGAACGAACCATTCTCCACGCATCATCTTCAGTGATGGGCGCCAATCCAAAAGCAACATCCTGCAAAACTTCCACATATATTCCGCCGAATCCGACCATGACCGTTTCTCCCAGAGCAGGATCTCGTTTGGCTCCCAAAATAATTTCAAACCCGCGTCTCTCCGCCATTTCTTCCATAAGGACTCCTTCAATCTTCGCATTCGGAAACTTTTCAAGAACATCATAGATAATACGATCGTATTCTTTTCCCGCATCGTCAGGAGAAACGTTGATGCGAACTCCTCCCGCCTCGCTTTTGTGTAAAATATCTTCGGAAGCGATTTTCATGACAAGAGTCTTCCCAATCTTTTTGGCTTTCAAGATGGCATCTTCCCTATCTCTTGCGAATTCAGTAGCAAAAACAGGAAAACCATAGGCGGAAAAAACCTGCAGAGCTTCATATTCAAAAAGCCATTTCCTTCCTTTCTCGCGAGCCTTTTTTAAAATCATGAACACCGCATCGCGGTCTATGTTTTCAAAAAAGAATCGTTTCGGCTCTTCTCTGTTAAAATAATCAGAATAAAGGGCGAGTTTGGATAGCGCATTTGCTGATTCCTCCGGATACTCAACCGTAGCCACTCCGCCATCGCGCAAAACTTCAATCCCTTTTTCAACAGAACTCCCGCCCATAAAACAAGCGATAATAGGCTTACCGGTTTGTTTTTTTGCTTGTACGATAGCCTGTGCCGTTTCTTCCACTTCGGTCATGGTTTGATGCGTCAAAATGGCAAGCGCCATATCTATATCAGGATCCGACATAACCGTATCAAGAGATTTTTGATATCGCGCAGCATCAGCATCTCCGACGACGTCTACCGGATTTCCAACACCGGCTGTTTTGGGGAGAAATTCAGCAAGCGCTCTTCTCGTTTCTTTTGAAAATTCTCCGACAATAAGCCCGCGAAGAGCGGCTTCATCGGTAGCGAGAACACCGGGACCGCCGGCATTAGTGACAATACCGATTCTTTTTCCTTTTGGAATCGGATTTCGGGAAAATGCTTTTACGTAGTCAAACAATTCTGAAACTTTATCCGCACGAATAATCCCCGCCTGCAAAAAGAACGCTTTATAAGATTCCTCTGCTCCAGCCAAGGCTCCCGTATGAGAAGCGCTCGCTCCCGCACCGGCGTTGGTTCTCCCCGCTTTCAGCGCGATAATCGGTTTTCTTTTTCCTTCACGTCGGGCTTTTTGTATAATTTCAATAATTTCGTGAGGATGGGTTAAGTCTTCCAAATACATAGCGATAACGGCCGTTTCGGAATCATTCAAAAGAAATTCAATCATTTCCCTTTCACTCACCTGAGCTTTATTTCCAATGCTGACAAATTTGGAAAATCCTATGCCAAGCTTCTCAGCATAATCTAAAACAGCAACACACAAAGCGCCGCTCTGAGAGAAAAATCCGACAGAACCGGCTTTCGGCATAAGACGAGCAAAAGAAGCATTCATGCGTATACCGGGGTTAATAACACCGAGACAATTCGGACCGACAAGAGTTATACCGTGTTCATTACAAAACGAAGCAAGTTCATTTTCAGACTGCACATCTCCCGTTTCTTTATATCCTGCCGTAATAACAATAGCCGCCTTTACCCCCTGTTTCTTCGCCTCTTTCAAGGAGATCATAACATCGAGGGGGTGGACGACGAATACACCAAGATCAATCGGTTTTCCTATTGCTGATACGGTCGGGTAGCATACGCGGCCGAGGATAATATCAGCTTTCGGGTTCACCGGAAAAATTTCTCCTTGGTATCCTTGTTCGATAAGATTTTTTAAAACGCCGTAACCGACATGCGTCTCTCGTCGCGACGCTCCAATAACGGCAATGGACTTCGGATTAAAAACAGCATCAAAATTCATGAAAATTGTTTTGTTATTTTATGAAGAATTATTTCTTCTATGATAGCATGACAAACGCATAAGTTATACCATTTTCAATCTTTGCGTTACTCTTTCTTTTCCCATGACCTTCATAAGAGAATACAAATCGGGAGTATTGGTTTTTCCTGTTAGAAGAACACGAAAAATTTTTGCCACATCACCCACCTGTCCTTTGTATTTTTCCGGTTCAAGCTTATAGGCTTTTGCTCCGTCGGCGTATCCGAGTTTTCTCCCAATATCTTTTACCTTTTCAAACCATTCGTCCTTCGTGTCATTTTCTTCATACGTTTCAAGAAAGGAATTTATTATTGACTTACAATCGTCTTTTGCGACACCAAAAATTTCATCAGAAATTGGTTCTTTCTCTTGAAAAATGGCATCAAAGAAATAGCCCGTTTCAACATATAAATCCGACCACGTCCCGATATCTTTTCTCGGACGAGGAGCCCCCTCCCTTTCTATATTAAGCGCATCTTTTGTATAGTCGGGATTTCTTTCCATTTCCTCCGCAAGTTTTTGATTATATTGTTTTGCCCACGCAAGTCCGCGATCATATATTTCAGAAGCCGACATGCGCGAAATGATTTCCTTGCTGACATCATTCAATTTTACAAAATCAAGCAATGGCCCATTGGAACGAGCAAGGCGTTCAAACGTCAAATGAAATTCACGGTTATCTTTTCCCGGATTTTCTTTTCTCCAGTCTTCAAAATCTGAATTGGCGAGATTCAAAAGATATTCCACGACCGCTTCAGGGGGAAATCCCTCCTCTTGATACAGCATCGCATTCGCTTCAGGGTCTTTTCTTTTACTTAATTTTCTTTTTTTGGAATCATCTTCCATTTTTTGTATCGGAGCAAGGTGTCCATATTGAGGAGGTTTCCATCCGAGCGCTTCAAACAGTTCAAGATGCAACGGAACAGAAGAAAGCCATTCGTCTCCGCGGAGCACATGCGTCGTCCCCATAAAATGGTCGTCAATAACATGAGCGAGATGGTAACGAGGAAGGCCGGTTGCGGGAACAAAAATTTTCTTATCAATATCGTTTTCCGACAATTCCAAATCTCCTTTCAAGAGATCGTGAACCTTGATCTTATTTTCAAAATTTCCATTTGAACGCAATCGAATAACATACGGCGTTCCCTTGGACAATTCCGTTTCCACTTCTTCGGGCGAAGCATCCCGCCACTTCGCCCATTTTCCGTAATAACCGGGCCGGATGCCTTCTTTCATTTGTTGTTCTCCGAGAGCATTGGTTTCTTCGCTTGTGCAAAAACAAGGATAAGCCTTCCCCCGCTCTACCAACTGCTTGACAAAAGTTTGATACAATTTGGCTCGTGCGCTTTGAATATACGGTCCGTAATTTCCTTTTTCTTCTCCCGAGATTGTCATGCCTTCGTCAACGGGAATGTTAAAGAAATCAAGAGACCTCACAATAACTTCGGTTGTTTCCGGCCGAGAACGAGCTTCATCGGTATCTTCAATACGAAGATAAAAAACTCCGTTTGTCTGATGAGCAAATCGTTCTGAAATGAGCGAGGCATATACTCCGCCCAGATGCATAAGACCGGTGGGACTCGGTCCAAGACGTGTCACCATCGCCTCCTCCGGCAATTCGCGCGGGGGGTATTTTTTCCCCCAATCTTCCGCGAGAGGAAGCTCATTCGGAAAAAGCTTTGCAATGAGACTCTCCGGAAGTATTTGATGCATGGTTTCGTTTTTTGTTTTAATAAATTCCATATATGTACTATATAAAATACAACATTTTACTTTTTTTTACCAATAAAAACCCTGCTATGAAGATTGACCAGGTCATGATATTATCCGTTCAGAACGTTTTTTAACAGAGGAGTACCAAAAATGTCTGAAGTTATTATATTTATCAGTTTGCTTTTGCTTGCCGTTTGTTCAGCCTTTAAAAGCAATATCACCAAATACCAAAAAGATTTTAAAAAAGCCTCCTTTTATGCGTTTTTAGTTTACGCATCCCTGTTCTTCATTGGAATAATGATAGCACCTGTTGTCGTTCAAATTTATTCTATTTTATAAATCGCCAGTCCAAACCCCATAAAGCGTAATGCGCTTTATGGGGTTTCTTGCCAAATCATTAAAAGTGTGATATATTATTCCGTGTAAAGAGTTCTTCTACATTTTTCACAAAATACTGTTTTTTTGCGAGGCAATAAAAATGACCATAACCCTTTCCGACCGTGTTCTTTTAAGACAAAGAAAGTGGTATATCCAGCCGCTTGACCCCATGTCAAGCGAAAAGATTTATCGGCTTCTCAAGAATGCCAAATCAGTAAGATCAACAGAAACAACCGGATGCCCGGAGGAAAACGGATATCAATTGAGAGAAGCCGATAGAAAAACCGTTCAGTCTCTCATGGAAGAAACGTCCATCAATGGACTCAACTCAGAAGGAACAGACTTCGGCGTAAACTTTTTTGTCTATGTCAAAAACCGCGACGATACTTTCCCCAGATTCTGTTTTGCTTCCACAAGCGCCATGCGCGCAGAGAATGGAAAAAAACATAAAAAAAGAGAAGGTCTCGGGCCGGTTCAATTAAAAGCTGTTCTGTCAACAAAAATTACCAACAAAAAAGAACCCTCTTTTGCAATCCCAAGAGCAGAGCAAAAAAAGCATGAGGATAAAAAAGAAATAGTCCCATTCTCCCACTCTAAACGAAATTCGCTCTATCGCATAACCACGTACCATAAAAGAACCATCTCTCTTTTAGAGGAAAAACTTTCTCAAGCGGGTGAAGATACGAAACCGATTCCTCATCTGAGCGAAGGAAGCGAAAGTGTATGGGGCGCATCTCCGAATGTCGTTTTGGAATTAAAAATCCACGCCAGAATCAAGTTCCTGCATTTCAGGATATGGAAAAAAGATGAAGGCGGAAATTATCTTTTGATCGGGCAATATCCTCGATCACTGAAGTAGGTCAAACAAAGTCAAATCCGGCGAATTGCTCGCCGGATTTTTTATTGCTCCATTCTCCCGTATTCGGTATAATTCACCCATGAAAACAGAAAAAAATGAACCGTTTCGTCTGGCGCTCTCTTATGATGATGTCCTTCTCGTACCGCATTATTCTGATATCCCCTCCCGTAAGCAGATAGACCTCACAACCTTGTTCTCCAAAAGAATACATCTGAACATTCCCATCATCAGCGCCAATATGGACACGGTAACGGGAGCGGAAATGGCCATTCATATGGCTCGTCAGGGAGGAATGGGAATTATCCATCGTTTTCAAAGCGCCGAAGAAGAAGCGAATGAAGTCCGCCTTGTGAAGCGTTCGGAAAATATCTTTATACCCGATCCAATTACTATAAGAAGAGAAGCCACCCTTCGTGAAGCGATCACTCTTATGGAGAGGAATCATGTAACCGGAGTTATTGTTATTTCAGCTGACCGAAGTATTGAAGGGATCCTCACTGCGAGAGATATTCGTTTCAAAACAGATCTCAATGCTTCCATCAAAAATCTTATGACGCCGAAGGAAAAGATTATCATAGCCAAACAAAATATCTCAAGCGAAGAAGCTCTCAAAATTCTTGATAAAAACAAAATTGAAAAACTGCCTCTCGTTGACGCAAAAGGAAAACTCTGCGGTCTTATCACGGCGACGGATTACAAAAAAACAAAAGAACACCCACGAGCCTCAAAAGACAAAAACGGACGACTCTTGGTCGGTGCCGCCATCGGAGTAAGAGACGGGATGGAAAGAGCGGAACTCTTAGTGAAAGCGGGAGCGGATGCGCTTATCATAGACATCGCTCACGGACATCACAGTACGTGCATAGACTTGGTAAAAAAACTCAAAAAGAAATTCCCTTCCGTTGATATTATTGCGGGAAATGTTGCTACGGCAGAAGGAACGCTTGCTTTAATAAAAGCGGGCGCGGATGCGGTAAAGGTCGGTATCGGCCCTGGAGCGGCATGCTCTACCAGAATTGTCGCGGGGGCGGGAGTCCCTCAACTTACCGCCGTTATGGAAAGTGTTGCCGTCGCTCAAAAATTCAAAGTGCCTATCATTGCGGACGGAGGAATAAAAAATTCCGGAGACCTGGCAAAAGCCATTGCCACCGGCGCAGGATCGGCAATGATAGGCAATCTTTTTTCCGGTTGTAAAGAATCGCCGGGAGAGTATTACATTGAGGGAGGAGAAGCCTTCAAAATTTACCGGGGTCTCGCTTCCCGTGATGCTTCCGCCGATATGGCAATCCGAGGAGGCGGAGATACAGAAAAACAAAACCGCACACCGGAAGGTATCGGATACAAAGTAACCTTCAAAGGAGAAGTCCGAAAAATCCTCGCTGGGTTGGTAGACGGCCTTCAGTCGGGAATGAGCTACACCGGAGCAAAGAATTTGAAAGAATTTTCTCAAAAAGCAGAGTTCGTCCGCATCACCGATGCCGGAATGAGAGAAAGCAAACCAAGAAGCCATCAAATTTAAAAACACAAAAAAAGCACCGTAAGTGCTTTTTTTGTTTCAATAACAACCTAAAACGGAATAACCTCCAACGTCGTCTTCCTCGCCGAACAGTCAACACCCTCCCCTGGCGGAACAGAAATACTGTTACAGCTCCAATTCCAGT
>JAPLYL010000001.1 GCA_026395595.1 Candidatus Parcubacteria bacterium
GTGAATGATTGATTGTTGTTGACGAGGTAGTCGTTGTTTAAGTTTTTAGTGAAATCTATAGTCGGCTTGTTGTTGGCGGGGACGGGAGCGAGGGCGGTGAGAGTGAAGTCTATTTGCTGGGCGGGGACGGAGAGGAGGTAGGGATCTGGTTCTACCCAGTTCTCAATACCAGCTGTTACAAGGTAACTGTCAGTATCAAAACACTGCGGACCAGCACCGTAAGTAGTAAAGCATTTACCCTTAAGACCATCGCTCATAGCAACCTTGTTGTATGCCAAACCAAAAGATCCTCCCGAGTATGCATAATAAAATTTCCCTGAGGTTGCACTGTAATTTACTTGTGTATATACAATTCCTGGCGACATAACTTTACAGGATGAACCGACAGGAACCCCATCGGTCTTTCCGTCACCATCGCAATCAAGCTCTGCCGTACTTCCTGTATGGGTATAGGTGATAGAAGATGGTGAAACAGATAAAGGAACATATACATTGAGTTCCCCGGGAGAAGAAGCTCCTCTGACAACACCAACAAAATCGTTCGATATATCAATGTTTGAAGGAGCAGCCGAGTCCGCAACCCAGTGTCCATAAGGAGAGTCATCAGAGTATCCGACGCCAAACCAATAAATGTCGCTATCCGCAACGATGGCGCCGAATGAAATAACATCACCAACAGAAACGTTTGAATTATCCGTAATTGCTACCCCATTTTTGTAAGCCAAAGCGTTGCGAGAGATAGTAACGTTTATATTTGACAATCCCAATGCCCAACCAAAACAGTCCTGACCACTGCCCTGGTTATAACAATAAGCAAGGTTGCTTGAAATTACGGTATTCCAAGGCACATTCGTTCCAATATTCTTTGCTTCAATAACCTTCATATTCGTTATTCCAAAGCCAATAGCAACAGACAGTAAAGTAAAAAAAAACGAGATAAAAGAGCGCATATTTTTTATTTTTAGATACAAGAGAATAGTAATTACTTTAAGTATATCATACTAAAAAAAACGCGGTGCGACTTATCCACAAAAAAAAGCGTTCCGGTATTCGGAACGCTTTTTACTTCTTTTAGAACGGGAAAATGGTAATTTGACTTTTCTTTGAGGAACATGATGCGTCAGTACCAGCAGGAAGTTCGGAACCGAGACAACTCCATTCCCATCTGCCCTGAGCATCATTCCTTATTACGGTAGAAGGCGTACCCATACGACAAAGATTAGTGGGGCCGGAAGGTTGGAGAAGAGATGGAACATTATTCGCGCTTCCGCAAACTCCATCCAATATACGAGTGGCAGAACACAAAGGCGATCCTAATCCTCCCGACAACGAAACACATGTCCACACGGCTGTGTCTCCGGGGTTTGGGAAGAATGCATTGTCAGGACTTCCTGTTTTGCATTGCGTCCAAGGGGCATACGCTGTTGATGTGGAAGAATATATCTTCGTATTGGCTGTTCCACATTCTCCATCTTCTTTAATAGTAACGGTCACAGAATCACTTGCCGATACTCCGATAGTATTGAAACAAGCGAGAGTGTAAATAGTATTCGCAGTGGTAGTTCCCGGATTTAACCCCGCCGTATTATTAAGAGCTCTGCTTCCCGTCCATCCACCAGAAGAAGAACAGTTCCCTGTCGTGTTCGTTGAGGTCCAAGTCAGCATGGTGTGACTGCCGGAATCAATGGCGACAGGAGTAGCAGTAAGGATGACAGCAGGATCAACATAGACGATAACGGTATCGCTGACTGATACACCAATGGAATTTATACAAGTCATTTTGTACGTGGTCGGCACCGTAATGGCCCCGACAGCAAGTCCGCCTGAACTAAGATTATCCAGAGCTCTTGTTCCCTCAAAGAGGGTATCATTTGCAGTAGAAGGTACAGTGATAGTTCCGGTACAAGAGGTTGCATTCGTTGAATCCCAATTGAGATGAGGTTTCGTACTGGAAGCGACAGAAGTATCTTTTGCAGTAATGGAAACGGTCGGATTAGGAACTCCGGTAACCGTCACAGAAACAGTATCGGACATTCCAAGATAGGTACCAGTAATAGTAGCGCTTCCCCCAGATCTTCCGATAACCCAACCTTTATCAGTAGAAGTGTTTGTAACCGTGGCAATAGAAGTCGCGTTGCTCACCCAAACAGCAGACATAGTAACATCCGTTGCGCCTGAATGAGCGTTACAAGTGATGGTCGATCCGGCTTTGTAGTACCCGACAGCCTGCATACCGGTACCTCCGACAGAGAGCGACACGGTCTCGGGGCAGATAATAAATGAAGAAACATTTACCGTGAAAGGTACCCATGCAGACGTTGTTGAAGCAGTATTGCTATCATCTTTTGTTCTGACATTAAAAATATATTGTCCGGGGGTGCTCCAGGTATGAGCGGTTTCTTGTATTGTGGCGGGAGGAATGAAATCAGGATATGGAGTCGTGCCGTCAATAATCCTGTCATTATTCCAGTCAACTTGGTAATGAACATCGTCTCCTTCCATATCGGTATTAGAATGAATTTTGAAACCAATCAAACCGGGACTTACCGTTACAGGAGAAACGTGTCCGGAAAGGTCTGTAACGATTGGCGGTTGAATGGTATTGAGGGCGCGAGTAGAAATACAGAGGGAAGAAACTTCTCCTCCACTGGATCCTTCGCATGTCCATGACCACGATAAAGTGTTCCTTGATGACGGAAAAGTAGTAACAGAAGCAACTCCATTTCCAAGACCGCATTGGGTGTACGTTCCATATGAGGTCGCGCTATTCAAAAAAACATGTCCGTTTGCCGTGCCGCAGGTACCATTTATTTCTTTCGGTAAAGTACAAGTAAGGACGGTCGTATTTCCTCCAAAACCGGTACACTTCCATTTATGCAAAGTGGCGGTATCAGCAAGATTGGTAAACGTGCCGCTTAAACAGGTATTAAGCGTATCAAGATCACAAATCGGTTCGCCTGATTTCGGTAGTTGACAGGTAGCATCAGCCCCCCCCATCAGCCCATTAGACAACGAGCAGGTCGGGCTGTCCCCATTATATAACCCATTACACGTCCAAAGAAAATTCGTTGGAGAATCGGTAATATCTAAAAGTGTCCCTTTTACGCAAGAATTTTTAGTAGTACCACATAACCCGTCAACAGGGGTGACAACGTTCATAATACAAGGAACCCAAGCCGAAGAAGAAGGAGTTCTTCCGCTATCATCTCTTGTTCTCACTTTAAAGGTCTTTACTCCAAGTCCACCGCTCAACCACCAAGTATGAGCCGTTTCTTGTATGGTTGCAGGAGTAACATATCCTGATGAAGGAGTCGTACCGTCAACAACTTCATCTCCGTCCCAGTCAATCTGATAACGGACAAGGTCTCCTTCTGTGTCAGCATTTGAATGAATTTTAAATCCAGCTGAATTGCTTGGTGGAGTAGAAAAACCTGAAGCGCAAGAAATTGTTCCTGAAGTGTCAGTAATGATAGGAAGTTGAACGGTGTTTGGTAATACGGTGACCGTCACAGAATCGCTTGTGGTTACTCCCGCAGTATTGGAACACTCCATGGTGTAAACAGTATCCGTAATAATGTTTCCCGGATTTATGCCGACGGAATTACTCGTCCCCCTTGTCACGCTTCCAAAACCTCCACCCGAAGAAGTGCAAGGATAAACGGCGTTAGAGGCTGACCAAGTAAGAACGGTGTGTCCTCCGGTAGTAACGGAAGCCGGCGTGGCGGTAAGAGTAACCGTTGGATTCGGGAGAACGTTCACACTAAATGATACCCATGAAGAAACGTTCGGAGTCCTTCCGCTGTCATCTTGCGTTCTGACTTGAAATGTTTTTGTACCTGTTCCACCTGATGCCAGCCATGTATGAGCGGTTTCTTGTATAATGTTTGCCTTATCATACACGGGGACACCAGAAACCGGGGCCGGTGTCGTACCGTCAGAAACGCCGTCATTATTCCAGTCAACCTGATAGCGGACAAGATCTCCTTCTGTGTCAGCATTTGAATGAATTTTAAATCCGATTGATGTCCCCGGGGCGATAGAAACGCCGGAAGTATTTCCGTCAACATCCGTAATAATTGGCGATTGAACCGTGTTGGCGATTACCGACACGCTCGTTGAAGCGCTTCCTGCCATACTAACAGCATTGTAACAAGTGAGGGAGTAAGTCGTATTCGCTGTGATACCGGTAATGGTATTTCCGGTTGTCGTATTTGAGGCAACCTTGTCTCCACTCCATGTTCCGCCTGATGCCGTGCAATCGTAATCAACAACATTACTCGCCGTCCATGTAAGTTTAGTACTTCCCCCTGAAACAACAGAGGTTGGGGTTGCCGTAAGAGAGACGATCGGATTGATGTATACCGTTGCGGTCGCGCTTGATGAAACGCCGGCAGCGTTAGTACAAGTAAATTTATAAGTCGTGATTTTGGTTATGGCACCTACCGCAAGACCGGTGGCAGAAGTGTTATCCGTAGCGGCCGTGGTTGTCCATACGGTATCCGCATCACCCACGGTAATAGTTTTGGAACAAGTGGATTCGTTCGTGGAAGTCCAATTAAGATGGGGCCTAGCGCCGAATGCGACAGAATTTGGATCTTCAACAACCGTGAGTGTGACGGTCGGAGCAGAAACAACATTTACCGAATATGATACCCACGCGGAAGTATCAGGAGTTAAACCGCTTTCATCTTGCGTTTTCACTTTAAAGGTGGTAGAAGTCGCCGTGCTCCATGTATGTGCGGTTTCTTGGATAATAGAGGAAGTGGCATATCCGGAAGAAGGAACTATGCCGTCAGCAGTTCCATCACCATTCCAATCAACTAAATACCGTACCTTATGTCCTTCCGTGTCAGCATTTGATTTAATATAAAAACCAACCGATGTACCAGGACTAACGGATATTCCGGAAGAATGACCCGCAAGGTCAGTAACTATCGGCAATTGGACAGTATTAGGAGAAACTGTAACTGTCACCGAAGCGGAAGCATCTCCTCCTGGACCGGAACAGTAAACCATCCACGTGGTATTTTCGATAAGATTAACAGCTTCCACCCTATCACCAGAAAGAGGTATTGCCGCCCATGGAATATAGTCGGCTGAATCAGTTTTTGACGTGACGGCACAGGCGGTGGTATTTTGAGATGTCCAAGAAAGGAATGATGATTTTCCTGAATATACCGTTGTCGGATTAGCAGTGAGAGTAACCGTGGGGGGAGTACATTCTACTCCGGGAGGACAATCTCTGTGGGCAGAGCAAACGGGGGAAGTATTTCCATAATAAATTCCGCCGCATTGCCAAGTTACCGTTCTCCCAGGTTCAGGGAATGCAGGCTTAACGTATGAGGAAAGACTGTTCTCGCAAAATCTAAAATTCAGATGAGAAGCACCAACAAAATCCGCTTCATCGAAAGCGTAGTTTACCGTACCGGTCTGACCGCATTTGCCGTCAACTTTAACAAGAGAACTTCCCGTCAAAGTTACCACTGAGGGAACAGAAGCTACACCAAAGTAGTTGTAGCATGTAAAAGTAGCTGTGAGTTTACCGGGAGAAAAAGACCCGGTATACGTACCAGATAAAGTAAATGGCACAGGGGGATTATCATCAGTCTGCAACGTACAGCTTACTGCGTTAGTAGAGCCCCACGTATAATCAAAAGGATTGCCTATCGCGCTTGTCAAAGAACTGGCGTATCCACCCGCCCCTGCAGCGCCAGGAGAATAATCACCATTACCGCTTGGCGTTCTCACTAAAGAAATGGCGAGTGGCGGACCGCATATTCCATCCGTTTTTGTCCCCACTGCCGTTTGAGTGGCACTACATCCATCAGTTTGAGTAAAAGATACGCCGTTGCATTGTGTAGAAACGTCGGGAGACATGGTGGCGGTCGGCACGCAAACGGGGATAATCATATAAGAGATGTTGGCGTAATTCCAATATCCCGCTTCCCACCCACCATTCCCAGAAAGATATCCTGAAAACAAAGCCGTATGAGTTTCAGGATAGGTAACAGTCGGAGCAGTAACACTAACCGTACCAGCACTGGTAAGATTATAATTATGACCTCCTCCCCCATAGAATCTGGTAATTTCCTGTTCTACTCCCTCCATGTTCACCTTAAGAAGCGTGGCTCCCAACCCATTACTGCACCAATAGTAAATAATACTTCCGCTCGCAGTAATGGTTTCGCCTGAGTTGTAGGCGCTTTTATCCAAACTCACCGTAAACAAAGATCCGCCAAGCCAAAAAGTGTCAGCCTTTGCTTCCGGTGCAGATCCAAATAATCCTGTTCCAATCATCAATCCAAATAAAATGAACAGGCCTCCACGTTTATTTTTTCTCAAAAAATAAAAAACAAAACCGGCAACCAACAAAATAAAAAGAATAATCAATATATTTCTTACTGTATTTTGCTGTACACTTTTAGACACAATGTCGTAAGAGTTATTCGCTAAAACTTTTCCGGCATTGTCAACGATTTTTGCCGTGATTGCGGGATTTTTGCAATCATTTATTATGGAAAGAGAAAATTCTTCCATACCGCCGGTAGTCTTGTCGTTCAATGTTTTTGTAATAGGTTCAGCGCAAATTTTACCCCATTCATCCGCGACAGAGAAAATAACGGAAACTTCTTTGTTAGTTTCTGCTTGTCCAAAACGAGATTCCGGAAAATTATCTGCTGATCCGCTCCAGAAAAATGCTGCTTTGGCAATATCCCCTTTTGCGTAATAGTCTTTATCTATCGTTAAGTTTTGAATGGTAGCGCTTTCTCCGCGCAAAACATAATGAAAAATTACTGAAGAAGACAGGGTTCTTCCCGTTAATTCTGAAAACAAATCTTTTTTATCGTTATTGAAAGTCAGAATTGAATCATAAGCTTGAGGCTCTGTCATTTTGGGAATCTTGGCAGTAAAATCAAAAGATTGACCGGGCTCAAGAGTAATGGCATTTTGATCAACTATACTAACAACCTTTCCAAACGGAGAACGATACCTCGTCTGAAAATTTGGAACAAAAGTTTTCTTTGTTTTGAACGTATTGGTAATAAGGCAATGAGCGATAAGAGTTTCTTTCGCAGAAATATCAACACCCTGAGAAAGATTATAATGTTTGTCTCCCTCCTCCCCTTCTACTGTCAAGAAACATTCTTTGAAATCAATTGCTATTTTATCATTCGTCCCCTTAAGAACGATTGGATCTTTTATTTGAACCATTCCAAAAGAAAGTCCATCCGGATTTCTCGCTTCAACAACGATAAAATAATCTCCGCTCAAAAAAGACGGGGCAGTATAAATAATCTCTTTTTTTAGAGTAACATTATTCCCCAGACTCAGAATATCGTTATCATAAATTTTCTGATCGATCAGAAAAACTCCATCGCTTTGTTTTTGAAAAAGGTCTACCGCATAGATGACTTTCGGCTGAACACCTTCTCTGTTGGAGATATTGAACGAGAGAGAAAAGACATTACCGTCTTGTTTCAAAAGTTTTATATCTTGAACATTGACCGTAGCAACAACAATCACTTTTTCGGGCAGCGGCGTCAAAGAAGAAGGATCTCCTTGTGCAAACGCAAAAGGCGCTCCAAGAAGAAGAAAGATTGACGCAAAGCTTTTGAAGAAAGTATGCATGGGTTTATTTTTTAAAAAATATTTTATTTATCGTAGTAAGGATATCTCCTCTTTTTAACCGCCGGAACCGTTACACATCCAAACATAGTTTGCCATTGAGTCGGTGGTGTCAAAGAATGTTCCTCTTACGCAAGTATTATTAACGGAAGTATTGCATAGCCCGTTAACAAGCGAAGTTACTGCAATTGTATCTGTTTGCCCGAGATAAGTAGCCGTAACCGTAGCCGTATTCGCGCTTTTTCCAACAATCCACCCCTTATCTGTAATCGTATTCGTAACCGTAGCGACCCCAGCGGCGCTACTTGTCCAATTTGAAGACATGGTTACATCGATTGCCCCCGGATGAGAAGAGCATTTAGCGCCAACTCCATACCATCCAATAGCCTGTATTCCCGTCTCTCCTACAGCAACAGTGGTCGTGAATGGACAAATAACAAATGTTGCCACATTTACCGTAAAAGGCACCCACTCAGAGGTGGCAGGATCTGTTACGCTGTTATCTTTTGTTCTTACTTTAAAAGTATAGGCACCCGAAGTGGCCCAAGTATGAGCCGTTTCTTGTATGGTTGCAGGAGTAACATATCCTGATACTGGAATAATTCCATCGGATACTCCATCGTCATTCCAATCAAATTGGTAGTATACGTTATTTCCTTCTGTATCAGGGGCAGAATGAACATAAAAACCAACTGATTGCCCTTTACTCACCGTAATAGGCGAACCATTTCCTGAAAGGTTGGTAATAATCGGAGGCTGAGCAGTGTTAGGAAGTATGGTTACTGTTACTGAGTCACTAACGGAAACACCAATCGAATTTGAACAGGTCATAGTGTAAGTGGTACTAGTGGTTATACCTCCGGGAGTAATTCCGGTGGAATTACTCCGATTTCTTGTCGTACTATTCCATTCAGTATCACCCGAAGAAACGCATGGATATTCAGAGTTAGTAGACGACCATGTAAGCACCGTGCTGTTTCCGGAAATGACAGAAGTCGGTGTAGCTGTAAGAGTAACGGTTGGATTCGGAACAACGGTCACTGTGACAGACGCGCTAGCGTTGACACCTGCGGAATTGTGGCAAGTAAGAGTGGACCACTTGAGAATGGTGTTCGTTCCCGTTGCGATAGAAGATGGTGTTGCCGTAAGACTCACGGTTGGCGGCGCGACGCAAGCGCTTCCATCCCATGCATATCCAGTATTGCAGGAGAATTCACATTTCGCGACGGTATTAGGATCAGCGTAAGAGTAGTTAGTGGCGACTATAAGTCCGGTGAGATTAGTGCCGGTGTAAGCAGTTCCATTTGTTGGGACCGTTCCTCCACAGACGTATGGGTCTCTTGATGCGCTGCAAGAAGCAGTGTTGCCAGTGTTTACGCCAGTACAAGTCCATGTAGCGCTAGAACCAGCAGTCGGGAATGTTGGGAGAAAACCAGTTCCTGCTGAACAAGCGGTATCAATACCAAAAGAAGTAACGCTTGAAGCATATGCTTTGTTGTTAGCCGTTCCACAAGCACCGTTGACCGGGATAAGAGCGGTTACTGTTACTGAGTCGCTAGCGGAAACACCAACAGAATTGGAACAAGTAAGGGTGTAGGTAGTATCTGCAGTAACGACAGAACTAACTCCGGTAGCGTTATTGAGATTGCGAGTATTTCCTGTCCAGCCGCCAGTAGAAGTACAAGGATAAACACCACCAGTAGACGACCAAGTAAGCAAAGTACTATTCCCTGTAACAACAGAAGTCGGCGCAGCCGTAAGAGTAACGGTTGGATTCGGAACAACGGTAACTGTTGCGGAAGCGCTGGCAGTAACGCCGGCTGAATTATGACACGTAAGGGTGTAGGTGGTGGTTGTAGTGATACCGGTGACAGAATTCCCTGTTGTCAGATTTGATTTTATCTTTGTTCCGCTCCACGTTCCGCCTGATGCGGTACAGCTTGTGTTATCAGAGACATTGGTAGTATCCCAAGTAAGGAGAGTGCTTCCATTCGGAGAGATAGAAGATGGTGTTGCCGTAAGACTCACGGTTGGCGGCGCGACGCAAGCGCTTCCATCCCATGCATATCCAGTATTGCAGGAGAATTCACATTTCGCGACGGTATTAGGATCAGCGTAAGAGTAATTAGTGGCGACTATAAGTCCGGTGAGATTAGTGCCGGTGTAAGCAGTTCCATTTGTTGGGACCGTTCCTCCACAGACGTATGGGTCTCTTGAAACAGTACAAGAAGCATTCGTTCCAGTATTTATGCCATTACACGACCAAGTAGCAGTGGAACCTGCGGCGGGAAAAGTTGGTAGAGAACCAGTTCCAGAAGAACAAGCCGTATCAACACCATAAGAGGTAATCGTAGAAGCATACGTTTTGTTGTGAGCCGTACCGCAAACGCCGTTTACCGGGATAAGAGCGGTTACGATCACCGAACCGCTAGCGGAAACACCAACAGAGTTGGAACAAGTAAGGGTGTACGTTTTGTTCGCATTAACAACCAAACTGACCCCAGTACTATTAGAGCGGCTCCGGCTGGTGCTATTCCAGTCGGTTGACCCAGAAGAAGTGCAGGCACCGGTCGTATTGGTTGACGACCATGTAAGCACCGTGCTGTTTCCGGAAATGACAGAAGTCGGTGTAGCTGTAAGAGTAACGGTTGGATTCGGAACAACGGTCACTGTGACAGACGCGCTAGCGTTGACACCTGCGGAATTGTGGCAAGTAAGAGTGCCAAATATGCTCCGCAAAAAAAGATGAAAAGCAGAACAACAAAAGAAAAACTTTTTTTGAGTTGCGAATAAAATATACGCATAGACTTTTTTATTTTTTAAAAATAGTTAACATCCTCGCCGACATCAAAAAGTATCTGTGATTCTTTTAATTATATCACAGGAGTAAAGAAAAAAGATGTGACTTATCCACACAAAAAACCGTTTCAGTTTAAATCTGAAACAGTTTTTTAATTTATACAAACGAAATAAAAACTCTATGGAGTATGTACTCCTCCTTTAATGTTCAAGTTTCTCACCACGAGAGCTCTTGGATCCGTCGTTCCCGTCAAAAGGTTAGCTTGAATTCTTACTTTGTCGTTTTCCGCCCAAAGAGCGCTGTAGGTGGATTTTGTGTTGCGTTCATAATCCATAAAAAGAGTCGGGATGCAACCGGAATCTGTCAAAGCGCAGTTGACTACCGACACAGTATAGGTCTTGACAGGAGAATTTGAAACCACTGTATTGCCAATAGCCACGACACTTCCGGTAAGAGTAAAACCATTAGGCTGATTGCTTGCATTCTTTACAATACCCGTCATCACCCCATCAATAATCACGGAATCCAAGGTTGCGGTTTTTTCAATAGTCCAATCATGTACATAGTTTGTCTTAACGACACCGGAAGAGTTCATGGTCCCGGTAAGACCGATCATATCTCCTGCATTGAATTTTTGTAGCAATGAGATTACGGTATCACCGGCAACTTGCGTATACCCGTCAATAGCGATACTCCCTTTTTTTAATACAGAAAAATCAATGGTATAATCCTTAGCCCACGAAGTAATGGTAAAAGCAGTATCAGCATTGGAGATAGCCGTTTTAAGCGTTCCTCTCATCGTCGTTGCTCCAGTCGTCCCGATAGAGATTACCGGCACAGCTGTCGGCGGAGTATATGGTATAGCAAGGACGGAAATCGATCCGAACAACGACATGATTGCAATAATCGTAATGGCAAATAGTTTTTTATTCATAGAATAAAGTATTTTTTGTTTTAGTAGTAAATAATATCTGTTACTTTTTTGTTAATCATAGTATAACATCTATTTTTTTTGTAACAAACAAAAAAAACAAAAACTTATCCACAGAGTCTTACACTCGAGGGTAAACGATATTTACCCCCTGTGGTCCGTCATAATTTCCGAGAGTATTTTGCATAAAACCGATAATTCCCCAAATAGTAATGAGAACAAACAAAGCGACCACCCCCCATACCATGATATTTTTTCCTTTTTCGTTGGCGTTTTTATCCTCTTGATTAAGGAGAAATAAAGCTAATCCGTAAAAGAAGGCAACAAAAGCAAGAGTTCCGAAGATATTTATGAGGGATAATGTTACCGATAAAAACATATCAAGAGTCGTTCCAAGAGTAGTAAAACCAGAGACAGCAAAAGGAACAAAAGAGAGACTGCCTATAAAAAATAAAAGCATGTTTTTTTTCATAGGTTAATTATAACAACGGTTCAATAAAAAAACAAACCGCCATAATGACAGTTTGTTTTTTTCTAAATTTTTACTAATTTGAGGGGATAGAGACTCCTTCTGGTAACGTAATGCCAAAAGTTCCAATAATGAGTCTCATGATCCCAAAAACACTGATCATGATAAACATTCCCAAAAGACCCCACACCATATGCCTCTGTCCTATGGCACGATCGGCAGGACTGCCGGCGATATAATATCTTGTCATTCCATAAAGGAACAAAATAGTCGCGAGAACGAACAAGAACCCAATAAAAGGATTGAGGATATAGGTGTTTATCTTCAAAAGAAGCTGATCAATGTTCATAAAACGGTAATTTCAGTCTCTTAGATAGTGATATTAATGAGTCCGCCACCGGTGGTATTGCTCGGGGTAACGTCAGGAAGAGTAAGAGTCTGTGTTCCGGTCGGTCCTCCGACATTTCCAATAGTGTTCTGCATAAAACCGATAATTCCCCAAATGGTTACCATAACAAACAAAGCGAGAACGCCCCAGATCATGATGCTTTTTCCTTCCTTGGCTTTGTCTTCATCTCCGGCTGCCAAAACGTACATGGCCAATCCCCAGAAGAAGAATACAACGACGAGAGTGGAAACAATCGGAACAAGCATATTGACGATAGTTCCCACCAATCCGACAAGACCCTGCAAATTTCCCGCTGTATTTTGAGCGGAAGCGATAAATGGCGCAGCAAACGCACCGAGTACTATGAGTATTTTTTTCATATGAAAAATGTTATACCTTATAATTTTAATAAATAAAAAGAATGAATACACATTCTATTCTCTTTAATTGTATCAGATAACGGAATGAGGGCAAATAAACGTGTGGATAAGCAAAGAAAAACGTTTATGAACTTGATGGCAGTTGCGGAATAAGAAGAGGAGAAAGATTAAATGTGTTCACCAAAACTCCGACGATCCCCCACAAAGTGAACATCACAAAAATTGCAACAATGCTCCACATCATCCATGCCTTTCCTTTCGTCCTTTTATCATCATCACTAGTGTTGAAGATAAAAACAACGATTCCATAGAAAAACGCGGCAAAGGCGGCGGCAAAGAGCAACCCCATAGCCTTGGCGATAAGCCCGATAAAAAGATTCATAATGTCTTGAAAATTGGTCGGTGCCATATAGTTTAGTTTAGATAATAAAAGTAGTATTTAACCGGTGGGCCCTCCTATCTGCGCGATCGTCCCGACAATGGCATTCGCCAAAAGCCACGAACCGAAAAGAACCGCCGTTCCGATAACCGCCCACAGAAAAGCATTTTTTGCAGAGGTGAGTTTCGTTTCATTTCCTTGCGCGGTGAGAAAAAGAAATCCGGAATAAAGAATAAAGAACGTGGCAACAGGAACGCCTATTTGCAAAAGAATACGAAGAACACTCTGAATAAATTCGGGTAAAGAGTGAATATTCGGAGTAATCGGTTCAGCCGCCAAGTTTATTTTTGGAGGAGAATCGGCAAAAACTGATACGCCAGTAGAAAGTAACAAAACAACAAAAGCACCAACTCCAAATGTTCCGGACGGGGGTACAACCCCCGTCCGGCGACGAGCGATGGCTCTCTTTTCATTTGTCATTTCGTTTTTCATTGGAAATTTGAAATTTTATTACCCCCCCATCGACCCAATCGTATTTTGAAAAACTTTTAAGGTGTTTATATATTGATTTAATTATATCATATCAATAAAAATTTCGACGAAGTTTATCCACAGAGTTGCACGTACTTGTTGAATGTAGCAAACGAATACTTGACTTAACATAAGTTATATGTTAACTTATGTTAAGTTTGTTTTTGGGGTTATCTCAAAAAAAAGAATGGTTTCTTTGAAGTTTTTTTAATAAAACGATAAATTTCATTAGAAATTTTAACTCTACAAAGTGAAAATTCACAAGAGGCATACAATGATTAATTCAGAATACTACCACAACAAAGGCGAACAAGATGGGGTAGAAGGGCCTTGTAGCTACGATCCCCCCAATGAAAAACTTTGATTTTGACTTTGACTACAAAGAAGATTACGATGCGGGGTGGTCTTATGCCAGAGGTCAGTATGATTATAATAATGATTGCGGATACAAACCCCAAGGCAATGAAGAATCATACGACGAGGGCTGGGAAAACGCAAAAGAACAAGATGACGACTAGATAGTTAAGCTGTGACCACAATTGAAAAATTGTGGTCTTTTTATATTTCCCTATTGCATTTACCCACCAAGCTGACCGATAGTGTTTTTAACAATCGTTGCTACAATGATGGCGGACAATATGACTATGGCTCCGATAAAGCTTCCGACGAGCCACCCTCTCGCTATTTTTAACTTCCCAGGGTCGCCGCTTGCGGATACAAACAGATATCCGGTCCAAATAAAGGCGAGCGTAATAACGGGGATGCTGATTCGTATCACGATATTCAACATCGCGGTTACGAATTCAAACAGCGTCCCCACTGCAGGCGTCGGAGAGGTAAGTTTGGTTACTCCTTGTGCAAAAGATACGAGGGGTAACAAATAAAGCGCGGTGATGTAAAAAAACTTTCTCATACATAGTTTATTGCGTTAAAACGCTAAAATCGGCTTGCAGTTTCCCTACCGCATCAACGACCGTTGATTTTCCTGAGGAAATGGATTCAACGGTTTGTTGAAAGAGTCCATCAGTGAGTTCCGGACGAAGATCAAACCACGTTTTGCTTATCAGAGCGGAATCATAAAAGACTTTCATAAAAGGATTAGCGGTTCCTTTTGCTAAAACAGAGCGATTAGGGGATGGGGTTGCCAAGGTAGAAGAAATATACTCGCTGTATTTTGAAGAAGAAAAGATTTGCGCCGTATACAGAGCCAACGATTTGTTCGGCGAGGTCTTCATGGTTGCCAATCCGCTCACTCTTCCAAAAGCAGACCTATTGGCGGAATCGCGCACTTGAGGAACCAAAGCAACATCAAAATTCAAATTCGGGTTTTTTGCCTGAATGGAAGAAATTTCGCTCGCGTAACCGAAATATATCGCCAGCTTCCCCGCTATAAATAAATTCTTTGATTCCGGTAATGAACGATTCCATGAATACGCCATATTGAGAGGGTCTGCAAAATCAGTATAAAAACGAAAAACTTCGCTTACTGGCGGAATCCTTTGTTCGTTTGAACCCATGAATACGGGAAGGAAGACGTTTCCCGTTCTGCGTACAACCATCGGGTTGCCGGTCTGGAGCATAAGCATAGCGAGAATATCTTTTGCATGCGTTACGTTGCGAAATTCTCCAAAGGCCACCGCACTCTGCGAAATCTCTTTTGACTCGCTCTTTTTGGTTAAGACGGGACTCAACGTAAGAAACTGATCCCAGTATTTCGGAGGTTCAACAATACCGCCACTCGTAAATATGTCTCTATTCCAATACATAACCATCGGATCAACAGAAAAAGGCAAAGCAAGAATTCCCTCGCCCGGTTGAATAAATATCTCCCCTGCCTGTATAAACGTATCGCGGAAGGTTCTTTCGGTATACATCGCCGGAGTAAAAAGTTCTATTTTGTCGGAAAAACGAACAATCAGATCATTCGGAAGAATAACCATATCCGGCCCCTTCCCTGCCGCCAACGCCTCAATGATGTTGCTGGCAAAAGTGGCTGAATTTTTGGGGACATAGGTAATGTGAATGTCCGAATAATCCGGTGAAAAATACTGTTGCAGAAACTTATCCATGTTCGCTTTCGGCACGGTTCCCCACATCGTCAAATTTCCGGTAATTTTTGCCGTGCTTGATGCTCCTGGTTTCGGAATGATTCCCGCGAAGGAAAACAAACCGAGAACAGCCAGGGCTCCAAATACAATAGTGATGATGAGCTGGATATTTTTCATAGTATAAAAAGTTTTTACAAGGGCGTACCCTTTTACAAGGTACGCCCTTGTAAATAATTATGTTTTGTGACAAATAAGAATCATACCGTAATGATATTCTCCTGCGGGAGCTTCCTGAAGGAAAACAAAACCTTGTTCTTCAAACATGGCGCGAGCAATATCTTGAGAAACGACGGTTTCTTCTTTCGGGCCGACATTACCGAAACTTCCCGCCCAATCAACAAGCAAAAGTTTTCCGCCATTCTTCAAAACGCGCTTTATTTCCAGAACAGCCGTGTGTTTATCTTCCGTTTGAAAAAGCGTATTGGCAAAGATAACCGCATCAAGCGAAGCCTCTTTTATTTTTGACCCGCCAATCTCTTCAATGTTTCCCCAAAGAATCTCAACGTTTTTGAGGTGCTCCGCATCTACTTTTTTTATAATCAAAGGAAGCAATTCTCTTTGTATTTCCACGGCATAAACTTTTCCACTGTGAACATATTTTGTCGCCGCAACGGTAAAAACGCCTGATCCCGCGCCAAAATCGGCAACGAGAGAGTCATCAAGCAACAAGAGAGGTTTTATCGTTTCTTCAGGATTGAGCATCATAAATACAGTATAGCAAAGATGCAAACTCCACGCCAAGAATACTGTGGAAAGCTTGCCGGAGAATACACAGGACTACCCTGTGTACACAGGGTAGTCCTGTGTATTCTCCGCCAGACGTGGGTGACCTAATTTTGACCTAAATTTTAATGACCGAAGGGAATATAAAATTGGAAATGCTCTTGTGGTAAAAGAAGCGAAGCGACTATTAAAATGAAAATACTCCTATAGTGCTCTGACCCCGGCGGCGGATCGAGTAAATGTTGAAACCTACATCTTCCCTCTTAATTTTTTGTGATACGCAATCGCGAACCGATGGGCTTCGCTGTTGCCGAGGAGTATTTCTTTTTCGTGCAAACGCGCGAGTTTCTGGTCTCCGATAATGTTACGCGGCCGATGATGTTCGTCTTTGACCACGCCGAGAACCGGGATGGTATAGCCATACTTTTCAAGCAACCGATCCGCCACATTTTTCTGTGCCAAACCGCCGTCAACGATGATCATTTTCGGAAAAGGCCATTCAGAGTGTTCAAGACGGCGAGATAACATTTCGCCAAGATTTTTAGTGTCATTTACTCCTTCTCCTTTTATTTTGAATTTCCGGTATTCGCTTTTCTTCGGTTCGCCATTTTCCACAACCGTCATCACTCCCACCATAAAAGCCCCGCTTATATGAGCCACATCATAACATTCTATCCTTATTTCACTTGGCGGTTTCACCGTCAAGTGATTATTGCGTTTTAATAAAGAAACATCTTGAATATGAGAAAGAGCGAAGATCGTTTTTTTCACTTCGTTTGCTTTTTCAAATTCTTCTTTAACGGCAAAAGTTTTCATTTCTCTTTCCAGTTTTCCGATAAGGCTTTTTTTCTTGCCTTGGAAAAAAAGCGCGATGTTTTTTATATTTTTCGCGTACTCTTTTTTAGATACGGCGCCGGAACAAACGCCTGGACACAGTCCGATTTGCGCATTAAAACAAGGTTTTCCAGAATTCGGGGTACAAGTATCACGAAAAGAGAAAATCTTTCGCACGATTTTCATCGCTTCTTTTAACTGCCCGCCGTGAATAAACGGCCCGAAAAAGTAGGCGTACTTTTCAGGTTCCAACACTCTTTCTCTTACGAGAAGAACCCTCGGGTATTCTTCTTTAGTAATAACCACATAATTCCAAGTTTTATCGTCTTTGAGGTCGGTATTGTGCTTCGGCTGGTATTTTCTGATAAGTTCCGCTTCCAGAATAAGCGCTTCCAAAACGGAATCAGTTTGTTCATAATCCACTTTTACTGCCAAATCCAGCATTTGTGCGATAATAGGTCCGCGAGTCGTCAAAATATCCTTGCTGAAATAGCTCCGAACGCGGTCGCGCAGAGACGTTGCTTTTCCGATATACAGAATAGTCCCGCGGGTATCCTTAAAAAAATACACGCCAGGTGTATCGGGTAATTTCTTGATCTGTTCCGTTAAGGTTGACATTTTAGTATTACCGTGATAGTATACAACCAGATTTGATTTTTTACAACCCCAACAAAAGAGAGACATCATGTCAGTAGTAAACAAAAAACTTCGCCTTTCAAACGAAAAGGCAACAAAAGAAACCATTCATTATCTAAATGAAAAACTCAGAATTGCACACCTTGTCAACAAAGAAAAAACAAATGCCGTTGATAAGATAGTGTCAACACTTATAATTGCGATATTAAATGATCTGTTAGTTGGAATTCATGTCTTAACGAAAACACAAGAAGCGGATCATTACGAAATCATCCACAATAATTATGTAAATGCGCTTGCCGCCGAATTCCCTGATTTAGTCTTGTAGGAGACACGAGCCCGTTCTGCATTTTCGCAGAGCGGGCTTTTTTACATTGATAATTCTAGAACCTGAATCCGAAAACCCAATTTTTCCGCACAAAACCCAGTTCGTCATCCCGTGCAGGGACACGGGATCCACGTAAGAGGTGTTAACGACGTGGATACCGGGTCAAGCCCGGTATGACGACGGGTAGTTTTCAGATTCACAGTCTAGAAACTTGACAAAAACTGTTAATTGTTATAAGATATACACAGTAATACACTTTGTATCTTTACAACATTATTTTGAAAAGGAATTGCACATGAGGGGAGAAACCGGAATATACGATAATCCAACGGGGGTGTTGCTATTGACTCACCTGCCGTCTCCACAACCAAAAGTAAAAATAGACAAAGCAAAATTGCTCTATAGCGTCGCAATAATGCATAAAATGGCGATAGCTGATAAAGCAGAAAGAAAAAATGCAAAATATCTCGAACGTCAAGCGTTCAATCCAAGCGGAAAAGACACAGAAACCCGCTCGCAAATACAAATGATTGTGTCCAACGATATCGTTTATTGGATAACCTCTTTGGAAGCAGCAAAAAAGGCCGCAAGAGAAGCCTGCGAAAAGGATCTCGGAAATTTGAAATATCTCAAGTTCCTCGCTGAACTTGAAGAAATAATCATCTGAATAGTTCTAAATTTAAGTAAAACAAAAACTTTTAACCCTTTTCATTAACAAACAAACAAAGGCCCGATTATTTCGGGCCTTTTAATTTTATCTTATTAACAAAAAAGAATTAAGAAAAAAGCAACAAGCAAAATGAAGTCATCCTTTTTGCTTTTTTCTTATTGCTTTTTGCTTCAGCTAAATCTAAAGTCCTTTGCAGTTCGCAGCAGGTGAGTACCCTGAGTTTTCAGCCTCTACTTTGGTATCAAACCAAATTCGGTTTTGTTTGGAAATACGGTTTGAGGAGGAACAGGTCGGGAGATAGTATTTTGTACCATTTTTTGAGGCGACATAGGTTCCTGAAGTTTTGACGGGTAAGGCTTTCGGTGTTGTGGTTGCAAAAATCCCCAAAAAGGCGCTCGCTTCCTGTCCTTTTGGAAATTCTATGTCTATATTTTTGTTTACGGTTTCCAGACCTGATAGTCTTCCCAGTCCAAAAGAGATAAGAGCCGTTAAAATCACAAGAATCGTCAAAAACGTGTTTTTTTCCAAAAGTCCATCAAAGTCCAAATACCCCTTGATTTTTTCCCGTATTTCTTCTATACTCATAGTCACTGTATGGTAACACGTTTTTGATGGCGTTTCCATGCCTTTATACCACTAATAATCCATTATAATACAATACCATGGCACATAAGAAAGCAGGCGGATCCGCAAAGAACCTTACGGATTCAAAACCAAAGTACCTCGGAACGAAGCTCTACGCCGGACAGAAAGCGCAGGCTGGTTCCATTATCGTTAGACAAAGAGGAACGGTCATCATGCCGGGAAAAAATGTCGGACTCGGAAGAGACCACACTCTTTACGCTCTCAAAGCAGGAGTAGTGAGTTTCGGTTCAAAAAGAAAAACGAATTTCAACGGAAAAGTAGCCGTCAAGAAAATCGCTCATGTTACTCTGAAAGAAGAGAAGGTAGCAAAGACAGCAAAGAAAACTCCAGTCAAAAAGACAGTGAAAACAAAGTAATCTTAAAAAACACCCGAGCGGGTGTTTTTTCATGCTTTTTTCTTTTTTCTTGTTGCTTTCCCTCTTCGTCTTATTCCCCTGCCTCAACCACCAATGTAAACTTCCCTTTCATGTCTCCGACTATCACAGGAATTCCATGTTCGCCGATTTCTTTGACCGGCTTTTCAATATCAAGGTATTCGGCGGGCATTTCAATGCCAGCTTGTTCTCTTAATTTCTCGGAAATTTCTTCTTTATGAATAGCGGCAAAGAGCTTTCCTTCTTCGTTTGCTTTGCCTTTTATAGTAATAACCGTTTCGCTAAGTGTTTTCATGCTTTTGTGAAGAAGAGCCTGATCTACCTTTTTCATTTCGGCTTCTGTGGTCTTAAACTTTTCAACCATTTTTTCCGTATTTTTACCGGCTACTTCGGCAAGTTTCTTCGGAAACAGGAAGTTCTGCGCATATCCGTCGGAAACTTCTTTGACATCGTATTTTTTGCCCATTTTCGGGACATCTTTGAGAAAGAGAACTTTCATAGTGTTTTTTGATTATTTCTTAATGTCGTTTCATTCTACACAAAACCTCTTAAAAAGCAAAGAAATTACTTCCAAGCGTTAAGGATGGAAACCGCCTTTTCCAGTTGACGATCTTTCTTGTTGTTGATATCTTCCTGCGTCACCTTCACTTCATATTGAGGCATAATTCCTTTATCGGAAATGGAATTGCCGTTCGGTGTAAGCCACTGCGCTACCGTAACTTTCAAAAAGGTATTTCCGGGAAGCGGGACTAATTCTTGTACACACCCCTTGCCAAAAGTTTTACTTCCCACCAGTTTTGCTTTTCCGTGTTCGGAAAGCGCCCCGGCAAATATCTCCGAAGCAGAAGCGGATCCTCCGTCTACGAGAATGACAAAGCGCAGATTATCGGTAAATATGTCATATCCGCGGCTACGGTGAGCCAATCCGGGCCCTTTATCGCCATAATCTTCTTTCACAATCAAAGAACCCGCAGGGAGAAACCAACTCGCCATATCAACAGCGGCATCCAAATAACCGCCGGGATTTCCACGAAGATCCAGCAAGAGTTTATTGTGATTGGGATTATTATCAGCAAAAGCGACAAATTCACGCAAAGCATTACGGAAAAGCGTCGGGGAAGTCTCCGTGAAGCTAAAAAGTCGTATGACAAAGATACCGTCATCTCTCTCTTCGGTTTCAATGGTCGGAACTTCAATGTTCCCGCGAACAACAGAAACGACAATCGGTTCTTTTGCGTCTTCGCGAAGCAGTGTTAATTTTACCGTAGACCCTCCCTTTCCTCGGATAAGTTTTACCGCTTCTTCAGGACTCATTTCTGCCGAGACTTTGTCGTCTATTTTTAATATCTTATCCCCGGGGAGAATGCCCGCTTTTTTAGCTGGAGAACCCTTTAAAGGAGAAACAACCGTTAAGACTTTTTGGCGCGTGCCAATCTCCATTCCAACTCCTTCAAAGCTTCCCGCGATATCTCCGGCAAAGACAGAAGCTTCACTCGGCGGCATGAAAAAAGTATAAGGGTCGTCATAGGAAGCAGCGAGTCCTTGAATAGCGCCGTAAACTTTTTGTTGATTGGTGGTTGAGGCGGAATATATATATTTCTCGTTCAAAATATCCCATGCCTGCCAAAAAGTGGAAAAATCCGCAAGTACCAAATTTTTCGGATCTTTATTAGACACCTCTGCTACTTTTCCTGCAGAAGGGCCAAGATGAAGTCCGATAAAAATCCCCAGAAAAACCGACGCTCCGACAGTAAGAAGCGCCGAAAGCGAAAAAATTATTTTTGTTTTGCGTGTCATTGCAGTAAATTATCTCAAAAATATCGTTTCCGGTCAACCGAACTTCAGGGATAACTTTCCGTCAAAAGCAACTGCTCACACCAATATCGTCATTGCGGGCTTGACCCGCAATCCACGGCTAAACGACGTGGATTCTGATTTTCATCAGAATGACGACGAACGAGTTATTGCGTTTTTTCCGGTTAAAAAATAAGTGGTATGAGCAGTTACCGTCAAAAAACTGGACAGAAATAAATTCACGTGATGCTGTTTGAACAGCCATATTCCATGGCTCTTTGAAATCCACGGGTGGAAAGCGTGACGCTTTTCATCTTTCAATACGGCGTGACGCCGAGGGATAACACCAATGAAAACACAGCTAGATATTATGCAAGAACAACAGCATCATGGTCACGGAACAGCGACAATGCCACAGACAAAGATTGATGCTTTTTTGGAGGAATTTCCGCTTGTTCGCCATTACTTAAAAGATGCTCCGATAAAACAAGTGTATGTTTCCAAAATTGAGCCGGCACTTCTTGGCTATTCCCCAAGATTAGTGAACATCGCTCCTTTTTGGAAAATCCGTCCCGATTGGCAAGAAGAGCAAATTATCTTTTTTGACGAAGGCGGAAACGCTCTCCATGAGATAAAACTGGGGGTTAAAAAGAGGGTTCACTTAAATGTATGAATGAGGAACTTGCCGAAAGAATCGTTTACCTTCTCTCATACTTCAAATACACGGAAACAGCGATTATTTACAAAACACAAAAAGGATATTCCGTTCCTGAATGGATAAAAGCGCAAATAGAAAGAGAACGTCTCCAATTTAAAAAAGAAGTGGAAGCCATTGACCGCGAAGGAGAGGACGTAAGACAAGGAAAACCTCTAAAACCGGAATTTCCAAAAAGCCGAACTTTTAAAGAAGGTGAATGCCCGAGAAAAACGGAATAAAAAATAGAATTCCATGCCCCGCAATTGCGGGGCATTTTTCTGTGATGTATAATAGTGAAATGATAAACAGATACCATCACAAAGATCTTACGTGGGTTGACGTTGAATCGCCGACCAAAGAAGAAATTGCTTCTCTCGCTCAAGAATTTCATATTCTTCCGGCGCAGGAAGGAGAACTTCTCTACCCTTC
Organism: Candidatus Parcubacteria bacterium; assembly: GCA_026395595.1. Classification (GTDB taxonomy): domain Bacteria; phylum Patescibacteriota; class Minisyncoccia; order Phycocordibacterales; family CAIJYI01; genus CAIJYI01. The sequence goes on from JAPLYL010000001.1 coordinate 22,743, forward strand.
CGTTCGGCCAAAAATAGATACACACAAAGAGTCTCTTTATCTTATTCTTCATTTTCCCGCGTTCCGGCACTCTCACGGAAAAGACGCACTCCAAGAAGTTGATTTTATCATAGGAACCGGTTTTCTTATTACCGTTCACTACGATACGATAGACGCCTTGCATAAATTCGCAAAAGAGTTTGAAGTAACTTCCCTTTTGGATAAACATGATATCGGCGACCACGCTGGATTCCTCTTTTTCTATATCGTCAAAAAACTCTATCATTCGCTTGAACACGAATTGGAAAGTCTGGAAGCGCGTCTCGGTGCCGCAGAATCCATGATCTTCAAAGGAAAAGAGGACGAAATGGTCGTCGTTCTTTCCCGAATAAATCGCGACCTTTTGGATTTCAAACAAGCCGTCCGTCCGCACGCGGAAATACTCAAAACGTTTGAAACCTCCGCATCAAAATTCTTCGGCGAGGAATTTTCATTCTATGTCCGTTCCATATTCGGGGAATATTCCAAAGTCACAAACATTCTGGAAAGTCATAAAGAAATGCTCGTAGATCTCCGCGAAACGAACGACTCTCTTCTTACCACCAAAACGAGCATCATCATGAAGCGCCTTACTTTTGTCAGCTTCGCGACGTTCCCGCCAATGCTCATTGCCGGCATCTTCGGCATGAATGCGCAACATATGCCAATCATCGGGGGTGTGTTTGATTTTTGGCAAGTCCTCGGTATAATGTTCGGGACGGCAACGATTATCGTTTCGTTTTTCTTCTATAAAAAATGGCTGTAATACAATTCTACAATACGCTCACGCGAGAAAAAGATATATTCATTCCGCTCCGAGAAGGAGCGGTTGGTATGTATAATTGCGGGCCAACGGTCTACAATTATGCGCATATCGGAAACCTCCGCGCCTATGTTTTTGCCGATATCCTGCGAAAGACCTTGGAATATCATAGGTATAAAGTAACGCAGATCGTCAACATTACCGATGTCGGACATCTCGTTTCCGACGAAGACGAAGGCGAGGATAAAATGGAAAAAGGCGCCGCCCGCGAAGGCAAAACCGCTCAAGAGATTGCCGAATTTTATACCAAATCTTTTTATGAAGACCTCACGAAATTAAACATCCAACCAGCAACCAGATATACCAAAGCAACCGAACATATTCCCGAGCAAATCGCGCTTATTCAAAAACTGGAAGAAAAAGGTTTTACCTATGCGACCAGCGACGGAATTTATTTTGATACCGAAAAATTTCCTGACTATGGGAAACTCGCCCTCTTGGATATTGAAGGATTGCGTTCCGGAGCAAGAGTGGAAGAAAATGAAGAGAAACGCAATCCTGCAGACTTCGCTCTTTGGAAGTTTTCCAAACCGGGGGAAAAGCGCCAGCAAGAATGGCCGTCCCCGTGGGGTATCGGTTTTCCCGGTTGGCACATAGAATGTTCCGCGATGGCAATGAAGTACCTCGGCGAAACATTTGATATTCATACTGGAGGCATTGATCATATCCCAGTTCATCACACGAATGAGATCGCTCAAGCGGAATGCGCCACCGGAAAAAAGTTCGTGAATTACTGGATGCATTCCGGATTCGTCAACATTGAAGGCGGAAAAATGGCAAAGTCGGCCGGTAATTTTGTACGCATGGCAACACTGGAAGAAAAAGGCATTTCCCCGCTCGCCTACCGCTACTGGCTTTTGACCGCGCATTATCGGAAAACAATAAACTTCACATGGGAAACAGTGGAAGGCGCGCAAACTGCGCTGACCAAACTTCATGAAATTTTCCTGAATTACGGAAACAAAGAAGGAAAACCGGATGAAGAATATCTCGCAAAATTTACGTCATTTCTTGATGACGATCTGGAAACCGCCGAAGCCATCGCCTCGCTTTGGGATCTGGTAAAAGACGAGCGTATTTCTCCCGCAGACAAAAAAGCGACAATGCTTGAGTACGAAAAGATTCTCGGACTCGGTTTCGGTTTCAGTAAAGAAAAACTCTCATCACTCGGTATTAAACTGGAGAAAACTCTTGGAGTGGGTGATGTTCCCGAAGAAATAAAAAAACTTTTGGGAGAAAGAAAAAAAGCGCGCCAAGAAAAAAACTGGAAAAGAAGCGATGAAATCCGAAATGAAATTTTTGGACACGGCTATTCTATCAAAGATGAAAAAGATGGCGAACAAATCATTATTTCAGTTTGACAAACACAATAGAGTGGTGTATTCTTCTCTCAGAGTAATTTGAGAGAAGAAAGAGAGGAAATTTTGAAACTGCAATTAAAAAAAGGGTTTTTACTACCTGAACACGTTAAAGCCGCACAAAACAAACCGGGAAATTATCTTTGGAGACTGAATGCAACGAACGAAACGCAAGATGAGGTCCATGAAGAATTTACCAACCTGACTTTTGAAGAGGCGTTATTTCGGGCAAAAGAGATGCTCGGCAAAAAAACTCCCGCAAAAAAAATAATCGCGGAAGTAATAATTTTCGGGAATGTAAAACATGCTCCCGTTTGTTATTGGAACAAATTTGTAACAAACAAAGATCCGAACAAAACAGGAACACACAGCCTGACAGTAACCCTATAAAAATAACCCCGCGGTCGCTACAGCGACTTTGCGGGGTTTTTCTTTTACCACTTTTGTTCCTGGACATCAAAATGACTCGGGAGATAACTTTCCGTCATGGTTTTTCCTACCTGAGGTCTCGCAATATACATATGGCGAGTTTTATTGACGCAAAAAACAGAATCACTTCTTTCCACTTTCTTCGGCCCGCAAATAACAACCGGTTCAAAACCGAGCGCTTCCTGAATGATTTCAGACAGAAGAGAAATGGATTGCTGGTACATCTTTCGCACCCTCCTTGCATCGTCCCAACACCACTCGGCATCAGGAAGATCCGGAAGAAACATCCCTCCCGAAATAACGACATCAATAGTTCCCTTTACACAAAGACTTTTTAATTCAGTAAAGCTGTCAGTCAAATCGTTCGAAAACTGTTCACGATATCTTTCTCTCAAAAATTTTGTCGGATCCTGATGACTGAGAAAAGAAATGTTTTTTCTTGTTTTCTTTTCCCGTCCGATAGCGAATACCGAAGTGCAATCATACAGATATCGGGTCAATTTATCACGAGAATTGATGGAAGAGATAACATACGTTTCCGTGCCTGCGGTTTTTGCATTGATATTTTTCCACTCCGTCGGCTTCGCATAGTAATCCACGTTTTCAGTATCGCTTTTCTCATGGTCAAAGCTTGGACTGAGCAGTATTTTACACAAATCGGGTTCCGTTTTTTCAAAATCACGAAACGTGCCAAAACACGCGATAATACTCTTTTCTCCATTTTTCAAATGTTCCGAAGATGGCGGATTTTTCTTGAGAACTTTCACTGAGACCTCCTTTCAAATAGATTATTCTGTTCTCAAAATACACAGAAAAAATGATTGTGTCAAACTTTTTGGATCTGAAAAAAAATCCGCCATAAGGCGGATTTTTTTCTTTATTTCAATTTTTCTCTCAAATACTCGGGGAGTTTCTCTATGGTGATTCGGTCTTGTTTCATCGTATCGCGGTCGCGAACCGTGACAGCATTATCATTGATGGTCTCAAAATCAACCGTAACGCAATACGGCGTTCCTATTTCATCTTGCCGGCGATAGCGCTTGCCTATGGACTGAGTTTCGTCATACTGACAAACAAATTCTTTTTTAAGCGTATCAAATATCGGTTTCGCAATAACAGAAAGTTCTTCCTTCTTGGAGAGCGGGAGAATGGCAACTTTAATCGGAGTAATATGTTTCGGAAGGCGTAAAACGCTTCGCACTTCCTCTTCTACATCTTCTTCATCATAGGAAGTACAGAGAATTGCAAGAATAGTTCTATCCAAACCGAAAGTCGGTTCTATAACATGAGGAATGAATTTTTCTCTGTTCACGTCATCAATATACTCCAAAGAAACCGTACTTTCTTTTTGATGATTCGCGAGGTCAAAGTCTGTTCGGTACGCAATACCATAGAGTTCTTTCCTTCCGAAAGGAAAATCAAATTCAAAATCTATGGTGCGTTTGGAATAATGAGCCAAGTCTTCAGAAGCGACTTCCAGTTCATGCACGTCTTCTTTTCGGAGTCCGATATCTTTCATCCATTCAATCATTTGCTCTCGCCAGTATTCAAAATGCTCTTTCCAGTCATCAGGCTTCACAAAGTATTCAATTTCCATCTGTTCAAATTCACGCGTGCGGAAAACAAAGTCACGGGGAGTGATTTCATTTCTAAAGGCTTTTCCTATTTGCCCCATACCGAATGGCAATCGCGGATGGAATGAGTCAACGATATTTTTGAAATTCACAAACATTCCCTGTGCCGTTTCAGGACGAAGGTAAACAACAGAAGAAGAATCTTCTACGGCTCCGGCCGAAGTTTTGAACATCATATTGAACTGCCTTTCTTCTCCAAGCTTCCCTTTGCATTCCGGACATTTCTCTCCTTCCACTTGGTCAGCGCGAAATCTTTTTTTGCATTTCTCGCATTCAACGAGAGGGTCGGTAAAAGTCGCGACGTGTCCGGCCGCTTCCCAGACTTTTGAATTCATGAGTATCGACGCATCCACGCCGTACATATCGCTTCGGTCTTCCACGAAACGTTTCCACCATATATCTTTGATATTCTTTTTAAGAGCGACGCCGAGAGGCCCGTAATCCCAAGTACCGGCAAGTCCTCCGTAAATTTCAGAACCGCGATATATAAACCCCCGCCGTTTCGCAAGCGATTCAACTTTTTCCATCGTAACTTTTTCTTTTTCCATATCTCTATTTTTACCATATTTTAACCAAAAGAAAAAGCGTCCGATAAAAAATGCTTCTTTCTTGTTATTCCTATTTTTTTGAAATATCTGCAACCATAGCTCCGTGGTCGCTTATTCCAAATCGGAGCGATACATCAGAAACCTCATATTCGGGAGTAGAAAAAAGACCGTCAACCATCAATTCCTTCACAGCATCAGGATTGCGGTGAAATTTTTGATCAAGAGAAGTAATATATTCAACAGGAATGTTATCTTTAAAAAGTCTTGCGAGCCCGTCAAAAACTTCCTCTCCTCGCGGAGCGTTAAAATCTCCGGCAAAAACGATGCCATCTTTAAACTCTTCCATTTTTATCAAAAGGTTTTTCAAATCCAGACGCTGTCGGTCGTCTGTATTTCCGTGCGGTGTCCAAGTAAAATGCGTCGTGCCAAGCGTATAAGAAATTCCATCAACATTAACAACAAGAGAAAGCAAAACGCATGCCACGGTATCCTCTCCTCCTTCAACATATTTTACGTATACGGGGATATCTTTAGCGTCTCCTTTATAGTATTGCAAAAGCGTTTTTTCAACCGGAAGTTTCGTAAACATCGCCACACCCATGGAAATAATTTCAGTGGGATTATCAAAGGAATCCGGCCATTGGAACATCTGGGCAAAAAAACCTTTCATGCCGAGCTCTTTTTCAAACATAGGAATGTCCCTTTCAAAAACTTCCTGCAAACAAACAACATCCGCATTTTGTTCCTTCAAAAAATGAAGTACCGTATCATAGTGCTTGTCCCGTTCAATGTTTACCGAAACAAAATGAATCGATGAAGAATTTTTCATAGTTTTTAGTTTTTTTCCAATGAATGAATTTCGTCCCGTAAAATCGCTGCTGTTTCAAAATCTAACTCTTTGACCGCTTGCGCCATTTGTCGATGTTTCACTTTCAAAAGTTTTTCCATGTCTTTTCCGAAGACGGCTCGGTCGGTGACAAGGTTGGCGTTTACGGCTTTTTCGTGAGCGCTTTCAAGATGTTCAGTAATATCATGAATATGTTTAATGATGGTCTTCGGTGTAATACCGTGTTTTTCGTTGTATGCGATTTGAATTTTTCTTCGGCGGTTCGTTTCTCCAACAGCACGTTCAATAGAACCGGTCATATGGTCAGCATATAAGATAACTTTTCCTTCCACATTTCGCGCGGCGCGTCCGATGGTTTGAATAAGAGAAGTTTCGCTTCGCAAAAATCCTTCTTTATCCGCGTCCAAAATTCCGATAAAGGTGACTTCGGGAAGATCCAACCCTTCACGCAAAAGATTTACTCCGACCAGACAATCAAAATTCCCCCGACGGAACTCCGTCAGAATTTTAATGCGGTCAATCGTTTTTATATCGCTATGCAAATACTCGGATTTTATTCCTCTTTCCTTCAAATATACCGATAAGTCTTCCGCCATTTTTTTAGTGAGAGTCGTTGCGATAACGCGTCCTCCTTTTTCTACGGCTTTTTCCGTTTCTTTAATGAAATCTTGGATCTGTCCCGGGTAGTTATCTCCCAACAAGGTACGCCCTTGTTCCGACAAGGGCGTACCTTGTTGGGTTGTCAAGATTGGGCGGATTTCAATTTCCGGGTCAATAAGTCCGGTCGGACGAATAACTTGTTCAACGGTTTGTTCGCTCTGTTCTTTTTCCATTTCCCCCGGCGTTGCGGACGTATAAACAACCTGTCCGATTCTTTCTTTGAATTCAGGATATTTAAGCGGTCGGTTGTCTTTCGCGCTTGGTAAACGAAACCCGTATTCCACAAGCGTTTTTTTACGAGAAGCATCGCCAGCATACATTCCCTGCAACTGAGGAAGTGTCACATGTGATTCGTCTATAATCGTCAAAAAATCAGGCGAACCGTCTTCTTTATGAGGAAAATATGAAAGCAAAGTTTCAGGCGGTTCCCCCTCTTTTTTTCCGGAGAGATGCCGAGAGTAATTTTCAATTCCGCTGCAATAACCGACTTCTTGTATCATGGACATATCGTAATTCGTGCGACGTTTGATGCGTTCCGCTTCAAGAAGTTTTCCTTCCGACTCAAATACTTTCAACTGGGATTCCATCTCTTTGCGGATGTCGGCAATCGCTTTTTTTGTTTTGCTTTCTTCTGTGAGAAAATGTTTCGTGGGAAAAAGAAAGATGTTTTTTGGTTCTTCCAACACAACACCTGACACGGGATCCACTTTCAATATCTCGGAAATTTTCCCGTCTTCAAGCCCGATATTAAAAACGAGTCTTTCCGAAACCGGCATAACTTCCACTCTTCCTCCGGTACTGCGAAATTGCCCGGGATTAAGATCGGCGGAGGTGCGTTCGTAGTGAATAGAAATAAGGCGATTCAAAAGTTCCCGACGCTCAAAACTCTCGCCAACCGCCAATTTCAAATTCTCTTTTTCGTATTCCGCCGGACTCCCTAAACCGTAAATGCAAGAAACCGAAGCGACAATGATCACGTCTTTTCTGGTCAAAAGCGATTGAGTGGAAGCATGGCGAAGCCGGTCAATTTCTGCATTGATCTGCGCATCTTTTTCAATAAAAGTGTCAGTGACCGGCATGTAGGCTTCCGGCTGATAATAGTCGTAATAAGAAACAAAATAATGAACGGCGTTTTCCGGAAAAAATTCCTGATATTCCTGCGCAAGCTGAGCCGCAAGCGTTTTGTTATGCGCGATAACCAGTGTCGGTTTCTGGACGGTATTGATGATATTGGCAACGGTAAAAGTTTTTCCCGAACCGGTCACACCTAAAAGGGTCTGCGCCGGCATACCCTTTTTCAATCCGGAGAGGAGCGAGGCGATAGCATTCGGCTGATCCCCTGCCGGTTCAAATTTTGAAGAAAGCTTAAAATTGGACATATGAGATATTCTATACTGTAGATTGATAAATAACCAGCGATAAGATATAATAAAAAAATGGAAACTGTACAATTTGAAGAACAACCCCGTATAGCAACCCACCAAAAGAAGGGAGCATTTTTACCGTCCCTCATTATTAAATTTTCCCATGGAAAAGTTGAAAACGAAAATCAAGCAAATCTGGTTCTGTTTACCGGTGCTGTTATTATTTTCGTTCTCGCTTTCTTCGTCGCTTTTACAGGTGGAACAACCAAAAGTTCCTTGCCAGAGCCTCTTATTAAAACGGATATAGAAAGAATGATAAATCAACCAATTCCAAAAAAATGATAAAAAAAAGAAATAAGGGGTTCACTCTTATAGAACTTTTGGTTGTAATTGCAATCATTGCTCTTTTGTCTACAACAGTAATGACATCACTTTCCGCCGCACGCCAAAAATCCAGAAACGCAAAAAGAATGGCAGATATGAAGGCTATTCAAACAGCATTGGAAATGTACTACAACGACAACAATGGTTACCCAAATCCGGGAGGAGGATGGAGATCCGAATGCAATTCATATGGAGGGTTTGCGGCAAATAATGTTATACCAGGACTAACCCCAACATATCTCGGAACTTTTCCATCAGATCCTTCAATGAATAGAACCGGAAGCGTTAGCTGTTATCTTTATAATTCAAATGGAACAGATTACGCATTACTTGATCACAATGGTCCAGACATTGTTTACACATCAAATTCCACACTCATTGATCCAACGCGTGACGGCGGTTCTAATCCCTGTATCATTGATGGAACAAACATATGGTCATGGAAAATATCTTCTTCTCCTGTCAGTCGTTGTTGGTAAAAAAAATTGACAAAAAAGAAATGAATGATACTCTCAAAAGAGATATTTCTTTGATTTTTCCAAGGAGGAAAAATGTTCACTTTTATCAGTGTTGTTCTTATTATTCTTACTGTTTTTGCTCATGAATTTTTTGGACATGCCACGGCAATCCGCGATGCGGGCGCCCATGTCTCAAAAGTAGCGCTTGGACTTCCTTATGGGCCATATCTCTCCTTTTCTTTGAAAGGAAAATGGGCGGGTACGACTTTTGTCATTCATTATCTTTGTCCGTTCGGAGCCTTCACAGAATATGACGGGCGAGAAGTCCGTTCGCTCCCCTACTGGCAACAATCGCGCATTCATGCAAGCGGGCCTTTTGTCAGCATCATGTTCGGATGCTTCCTTATCGTTCTTGCCGGATTCGTTGCCACAGCCGAACGCCCAGAAATATCACTCTGGTATTTTCCGCATCTTCCTCTCCTGATGAGTTCTCTCTGCTCTATTGTCTTTCTCGGGATGGTTCTGCGATTCGGCGGAAAAATACTTTTTACGTATGTCGCGCCCTGTATTCCGGTAGCGCTTTTCTTGTTTGTTGTTTATGGTCTTTTCTTTTCAGGAACAGGAGTAACGAGCCCGGTTGCCATTATTGGAACCGCCGGAAAAGTCTCCGAGCTTTCCGGAGCCGTTTTTTTTGCCGGAAACATCTCAGGAGTCGTCTTCGGTTTTCCCATGTTGCTCCCTCTCCGTATTTTTGGGATAGCCTTGGATGGCGAGCAGATATTGAGACCGCTGGTTGAAAAGCATATTCCTCAACTTCTCGGAGCGTTTGAATCCTTTGGAACGATGTTTTTCGGGATTCTCGTTTTATACGTTTCACAAAGAGAACTGGCCCCGATAGTTCTTCCTTTTTTGGAACGAATCTTCTCCTAAAACCACCATAAACCCGGTCTTTTTTGGCCGGGTTTTTCTGACCCAAAAAGTCTTTACAAAGAAAACAAGATATGGTATACCAAGGGCAGTTCCTTATTATTACGTCATTTTCACAGAAGAAAACGGCAAAATACTAAGGAAAATAATGGATTTTTGTACATTGATAAGGGATTTTTTTACTATATGAAGTAAGGAGGTTTACATGTCCAAACGTACACCGTTTGATAAATACTTAGCTCAATTGGAAAATGCAGCTACCGTTTTGAATTTGGATCCCCGTATCCTTGAGCGCCTGAAAATTCCGGCATTGCTCATACGAGGAAAAGTTAAAATAGAAATGGATGACAGCACTTTCAAGGAATTCAACGTATTCCGTTGCCAGCATAATCACGCTCGCGGCCCAACCCAAGGCGGTACCCGTTTTGACCCCGCAGTCTGCGAATCAGAAGTAAAATTCTTGGCCGCAATGATGACTATGAAAAATACGATAGACCAGATTTTGAACGGCGGTGGCAAGGGCGGTATCTGCGTAGACAAAATTCCGCTTTCTCTCGGTGAAGGCGAACGTCTCTGTCGCGGTTATACCAGAACTATCCACCCATGGATCGGTCCTCGTCGCGATGGCCCTGCGCCTGATGTAAACACCGGCGGACAAGAAATGGCATGGTTCCTTGATGAGCAAGAAAGACTCGCGGGAGAACACTGCTTCGGCGCTTTCACGGGTAAACCTCTTGTTTTAGGAGGCTCACTCGGACGCGGCGACGCAACTGCGCTTGGCGCGGTATACGCATCAGAAGCAATGATCAAACAACTTGGCCTGAAAGGCGGTTTAAGTATTTCTATCCAAGGATTTGGTAATGCCGGCGATTTTTATGCCAAGTTGATGTCTGAAGAAAAACACGGCGGTCACAAAATCGTTTCTGTTTCAGACAGAAGCGGTGTGATCTACAAAGCCGATGGTTTTGATTATACCGACCTGCATAATTTCTGCTACAAAAACGGTAAAAAAGTCCGTAAAGTCACTGAGTATCCTTATAAAGACGTTCTGACTTCAGAAGAAGCGGAATTGCTTTCTTTGACGGCTGATATTTTTGCACCGGCAGCGTTTGAAGATAAGATTGATGCGGCTATGGCTCGCGCGATCAAATCAAAATTCATCGTGGAACTTGCTAATGGCCCTTGCACAGAAGAAGCGGATGCCATCCTTGCTGAACGCGGCGTGGAAATCATTCCTGACATCTATGCATCAGGAGGCGGTGTTCGAGTATCGGCAGCTGAAAAAATCCAAGGTTTGGAAAATCAAAAATGGACAGCGGAACGCGTTGCTGAATGGTTAAAAACACGTATGTTCCAGGCATTTGAAGACCTGGTCAAAGTTCGGGAAGAGTATCATTTGAAATCATTCCGAGAAGCGGCAATGGTCTTCGCGGTTCGTGAAGTTGCAGAAGCCATGACCTGGCGCGGCGGTTTTGATTATCCTTACGGCGAAGTGATAGACGTAGAACCTGTCGTGGTCTGTAAAGACCTGGCAAAAAGAGATAACTTGCGTTATGTCTCTGCCCTCAACGACAAGGTCAAAAAATTCGTTTACGACTTTGACACAAAAAAAACAATAGAGATTTCTGAATAAGGCTTCTGCCTATCAAAAAAAGACTCTTATAACCAACGCCCCGGAGCAATCCGGGGCGTATTTTATTATCCATTATCCAAGGTCGGACCTTAGTTATTTTTTAGGCCTATGTTATGCGGTTTTTGTATTTTTGGTTTTGAGAAATTCCATTGCACCCCATATTCCGCCGATACTATGAAGTTCCGCTTTTTTGATGGGAGGGATTACGGGGAATATCTTCAAAATATCTTTCAAATAATTTTCGGTCAGGGGGAGAGAAATGCCGATCTCTTTCATCATGGAACCGCCGACAACGACGACATCAGGAGACCACATGACGATAACATTATTCAGCACATAGGCCAGCTTGCGCGCTTTATCATTCCAAAAAGCGGGATCTATCACTTCATACGGTTTTCTTCCGGTAGATTCTTCCAAAGATTTTCCTGAGAGAATATCAGACGCATATTTCTGCCCTTCGGCAAGAGAAAGCACCTGCCAGCCCGGTTCAAATCCGTAAGCATTAGCGTCTATCGTATTTTTTATGATACGCGCACCGCCGACGCCGGTTGAGACTGTGATGTAAGCGACAATATCGGAACCTTTTCCTGCGCCATGAGTTGCCTCTCCAAGCCCAACGAGAGCGGAATCATTTTCCAAAAACACCGTGGTTTTCATTGCTTTAGAGAGGTCTTCCTGAAAAGGCTTTCCGTCCCATGCAGGGAAATTCATTCCGCCAATGAGAGAATGCGTCTTTTTTTCTACCGGACATCCTATCCCTCCTGCTACTGACTCAATAGCGCTTTCGCCTGAAATTTCTTTTGCCGTACTTGCAACAAGATGAATCGTTTCTTCATACCCTTTCGGTGTGTCAAAGATTTTTGGCTCAAGAAATGACTCGAGATCCAATGAACCGGCAACGCGCGTTTTTGTTTTTCCGATATCAAAAAGTATGTACATACATTTAGAATAAAGAATAAAGGAAAAAGTAACAAGGAAGAGCTCTCGTACTTTTAACTCCTTTTTTGCTTATTGCTTGTTTCTTATTGCTTTTTTAATAATTCTCTCGCCGCTTTTTTATATCCTTCCACTTCCGGTTGTCCAAACGGATCTACTCCCCACAAATTTCCCAAAAATACCGTTTCCATCATTTTTAGCATGAAATACTGCCCGAGATAATACTCGTTTATTTGCGGCAAAACCGTTTCAACAAAAGGAAGTTCTTTTTCTTTGTATGATTCCATTGTCCCTCCAAGAATTGACGCCATAATCTTTTGAAAATCTTTTGAAGCAATATCGGGAACAAGGGTTTCAAAAGGAGAAGAAGGCGGGATGGAAATATATTTTTCTCCAAAATCGGTTGAGTAAATAAAGTTTGTGAATTTATCTTTTGGACCTCCCAAGTACAATTGTACCATAGAGTGCAAATCAACGGTCCCGAGAGACACTAGAGGGGTCATACCCGCATACGCTTCATTTCCTTTTTTGTCATATTTTTTTCCAAGGCTTTCAGCGAAAAGCTGTCTTCCCCATTTTCCGACAGACTCCAATTCCGTGTGAAAAAAGAAATGGTTATAGATGTTTAGATTTTTTTTATGAGACAAATAATCTATTACCGAGGAGGTAAGAGCGGGGTTTTCCGTCAAAGAGTCTGAGAGAAAAGCACCCCTCAAAGAAAGCCCTCCGGCAATAAATTCTGAAACATTGACTCCCGCCAACATGAGTGGAAAAACCCCAACGGGAGAAAAAACAGAATACCTTCCACCGACATTTTTCGGCACGGGAAGAACATTCATTTCTTTTTCCAGCGCAAGTTTCCAAAATAAAGAATTTTCATCCGTGGTTATCACGACGCGAGATAAAGCTTCTTTTTCTCCAAACTTGGAAGAAAGCGTTTCAAACAAAACCATAGCATTGGCAATGGTTTCCACCGTGGAACCGGATTTCGTAATGACATTCAAAATAACTTCTTTTGAGTCATGAATGTTTTCTTCAATAACTTTCTTAAGGATTTCCATTTCCCGGGGGTTATTCGTGTCTGAAAACAGCATTTTAGGAGACCGAGGAAGCAGTATCTCAAATTTCGGAAAGATAGCATCGTACACCGCCTGCGCCCCGAGATTTGAACCGCCGATGCCGACAACGATAATATATTTTAACGGGTTACCTAAAAATTTCCCCGCCATTTCTTCCGTTTTTTGGAAAAGTTTTTTGTCGTCAGGCAACAATAAAAACGATTCAGGAACGTCATACGTTCTTTTTTCAACGACTTCTTTGAGAAACCCGAGATAATTGGAAAGAAGCGGAACGACAGAAGACACTTCCTCCTCTGAGATACGCGCAGTATCTTTGTATTTGATGGTTATGGTGTTTTGAGACATGTTTTTATAAAATTTCCAATTACCAATTTCAAATTTCCAATAAAAATCCAAATTTGATATAAAACGTCATTTCTTTCGTTCGTTTGGAAATTTGAAATTAGATATTTGAAATTTTTTATTAACTATCCCCTTCCTCTCGCAATCATTGCTTCCGATATTCTGGAAAGAGCAATAATATATGCCGAATTCCTTACGGTTGTTTTTTTCTCATTACTGACTTTCCACACTTCATCAAAAGAAGTCCTCATGATTTTTTCCAATTTTTGAAGCACCTCTTTTTCTTCCCAATAATACCCGTACGCGTTTTGCACCTGTTCAAAATAGGACACCGCGACACCCCCCGCATTCGTCAGAATATCAGGAAGAACCATAACATTATTTTTTTCAAACACGATATCCGCTTCAGGAGTTACCGGCCCATTGGCGAGTTCCGCCACCAGCTTTGTTTTGAGAGTCTGCGCGTCTTTTTCCGTAACAGAGTTTTCAAGCGCGGCAGGAATAAAAATGTCAACTTCCTCTGCGAACTGTTCTGTGGAAGTAATATCTTTCGCTTTCGGATACCCAGAGAGCATTCCTTTTTCGTCTTTGTATTTGGCAACATCGTCAACGTCCAAACCCTCTTTATTTTCTATAACACCTTTAGAGTCGGAAACGGAAATAATCTTGTATCCTGCCTTCTGCATAATCATTGCGACGTTTCTTCCCGCGTTTCCAAAGCCCTGAATGGCAACCGTCGCGCCTTTTTCAATGCCAAGTTTTTTTGCCGCAGAATCAATAACGTAAAAACCTCCTTGTGCCGTGGAATAAGAACGGGCTTTTGATCCGCCAAGAGAAAGCGGTTTTCCGGTAATGACTCCCGCCTCATGGTGTCCTCTTATCGTTTCATATTCGTCCAGCATCCAGCTCATAATCCTTCCGTCGGTGTTGACATCCGGAGCGGGCACATCAACACGATCGCCGATAATACCGGAAACGGCGCGGATATAACCGCGGGAAAGTCTTTCCAGTTCTCCGACAGAAAGTTCTTTCGGATTTACGATGATACCGCCCTTTCCCCCTCCAAGAGGAATATCCACCACCGCGCATTTGAATGCCATCCATGCAGAAAGCGCTTTTACTTCGCCGATATTAACGTTTTGATGAAACCGAATTCCTCCTTTAAACGGCCCGCGCGCATCGTTATATTGAGACCGATACCCGGTGAAAACTTTCACTTCACCATTGTCCATTTTAACAGGAATGGATACCTCTAAAAAACGCTTCACCGACAACATTTGCCGATAGATATTTTCAGGAATATCTAAAAACTGTCTCGTACCTTCTATCTGTCGTAAAAACTTATCAAATTCGTTTTGCATACTTGTAAAAATAAAATAGTAAAAAGTCTTCTTATTATAGCAAAAATAAGAAAAGTATGAAAACAATGAGTTTCCATACTTTTTACAACTCGACAAAAAAAGAAAAGATGCTAGATGTTTTCTTTTTCAGTATCTGCCTTTATGTTTCTATCAACAATAAGATTGCAGGCTTTGCAGATACCGAGTTCTTCCATCTTTTCCAGATAAGCGATTACGGCGAGTACGTATTCGGAATGACTCCAAGTAAGCGGAGCGGCAGAAATTTGGGCTTTGGTATACGGATTCAGCTGTTCAGAAAGCACCCCCGTCGGAAGAGCCACCCCAACAACCCAATCAAACCATTGCTTCACACGCTCAAAATCTTTTTCGTTCCGAGCTGTCGCAATATAATACTGTACCAGCCAAAGAGTCGTGACGAACCATGGATTTCCGGGAACATCATGACCGAGACGATAATAATTATCTCCCTCATACCGAGCGATTCCTCCCGAATACCGGGCGCAAAAAAGCCGTTCTTCAGTAATACCGAAAGCTTTCCTGAGACGCGGATCATCAGGAGGAAGTACTCCGAAACGGAACATTCCATAGACGCTGGAAATATCCAGCGTATCATCATTGATGTTTTTTCCCGAAACGCGATTAAAGAGTTTCCTGAAAGTTCCCGTTTCTTCATTATAAAGGTATTTCAGTATCCCCTTCTTTATTTCTTCAGCAATATCGCGATATTTTTTCTCATGTTCTTTTTTACCTAAAAGACCGGAAAAATTAGCAGCCGAGATAAGTGCTCCGTAGACAGAAGCACAGGTAAAAGTGGAAACGCCGAGCTTTTCTTCCCAGAGATCGTAACTTCGTTTCGGGAGACCCGTCTCTTTATCCCGATAGAGGGACATAAAATTCGCCGCTTTCTCGATGAAAGAATTATAAATTTCTTCAACAAACTCAAGATCCTTAGTAAGTTTGTAGTGATCCCAAAGAGCATAGAGAACAAGAGCTGTTTCGTCTTCTTGTATCGGAAGCTGCGCTTCCCCTTCTTTGGTCACCCATGGATGCCAAGAACTTCCCAGCGAACCGTCAGGCCGATATTTGTGCATGAAAAATCCATCATTCGTAAGCGCGTCATTGCAAAAGGAAAAAAACTTTCTCGCGATGTAGGAATCGCCGGAACGGTCAAGCGCCATAATAGTAAAAGCCCCGTCTCTCGGCCACATATAGCTGTATGTATCGCGGCCATACTGAAGCATATCGGAATCTCCTGAAGCGATAACGGCGCCACTGGAATCAACATGGGAACGGATAATAAAAAGAGATCTCTTGAACAGGTTTATCATATCTTGCGTAAGTCCATAAAAACTGAAACCCTCGCGATTCACCCAAGCCGTCCAATAGTTCGTAGTGGAACGAATAAGATGTCCAGGAGATTTTTCAAGAACATAATTATTCAAATCAGACACTTCCGGAATGTTCTTGCCGACGGCTACCCAATAATAAACGTTTTGTTCTTCTTGAGAATCCAGCTCCAAATGAAAAGAAAGAACGGAATCAGTCAGTCCGTGTTCTATCGGATTTTTGGAAAGAACGCCATCCTCCGCGTCGCGATAACTTCCATCTTTGCCTTCCATACGATATATGCCGGTCGTATAATCATCTATTCCTCCTTTTTCGGTAAAACCGTTCGCGAGAAAAACTCTTCTTCCTTCATAATGAATTACGGAGTGACTGAGAGGGTCATAATATCCGGTATCTTGGCGTCCGGATTGGTAGATATTCCACTCCTGACAGAAAAAAATCTTTATGGCCGTTCTTCTCGGAACTTCATTCCGCACCATCACCTGACGGAGAAATATATTTTTTTCATTGTATACGGCATCGGTAAAAACGAGGGTAACGCCAAGAACTTTATTTTTTGCAACAATATGGCTTACATGCGTTTCTTTAACGCAACGCAGATCTATATTCCAATTCGGATCAGAAAGCCAACTCATCCCTCCATCCACAAAAACCCCAATGCGATGAAGAGCATCTTTCCCGATATGATTTTCCATTCCAACATGGGGGTAGTACAAGTCGGTCACTTGACCGTACTTGTCAAAACAAACCAGCATGTTTCCATTCCCAAGAGTAAGAGATTTTGGCATGTCGTAAATTACAAATTAAAAGATATAAATATAGTATACACCGTTATGTAAAAAAAGATTTCAAAAAGTGTGTATAAACGAGCATTAAAAAATTTAATGACATAGTTTTCCATAAAGAGCCGCGCATTTTCCTGCTGCGACAGACCATGAATTTTTCTTTACTTCCTGATATCCGTTTATTCGAAGATTCTCAGAGAGCGAAGAGTGGTCAAGCGTTGAAATGATCTTATCCGCGATATCATCAATATCCCAGAAATCGACTTTTAGAGCGTGATTCAATACCTCTGAAACTCCGGATTGATTGGAGATAAGGACAGGAGTTCCATTCGCCAAAGATTCCAAAGGGGTAATGCCAAAGGGTTCTGAAATGGAAGGCATGATGTACAGATCTGCCGATTGATACACGCTGTTAAGTTCATCACCTCTCAAGAAACCTGCGAAAAAAATTTTATCGCTTATTCCCTCGCTGGCGGCTTGGCGTATCATTTGGTATTCCATATCTCCGGAACCGGAAACAACAAACATGGTTTTCGGACGATATTCAAGAACCCTTTTTGCGGCACGAATAAAATAATCCGGACCTTTTTGCATCGTAATGCGCCCGACAAACAAAACAATCTTATTGCCCGCATCCTTTAATTCTTTCAACCGCGAAGGAAGTTTTTTTATGTCTTCAAGGTCAATACCGTTGTGCACCACCGTAATTTTTTCAGGAACAACCCCGTATTTTGAGACAAGAATATCTTTTGTCCATTGAGAAACAGCAATAACCGCATCAGATGCCGCCAGACCTGCGCGCTCAATGGCATATACTTCTTCATTTACTCCGTTTCCTCCCGTTCGGTCAAATTCAGTAGCGTGAACATGGACAACAAGGGGTTTCCCTGTCGCTTTTTTTGCTTCTATTCCGGCGAGATAGGCAAGCCAGTCATGCGCATGAATAACATCGCAATTTTCAGACAAAGCAATTGCGCCCGCTTTTTTTGCGTATCGTTTTACCTCCTCCATAAGAGAACACCCATATACGCTGTCTTGATGCGTTTGATATTCGTCATTGTATTTTTCTCCAACAACGTAGGGATATAAAAGCGAATCAATGTGTTGTATTTTTATGCTTCCGATATCCGCAAAAACCATTTTAGTAAAACCGGAATTAACCGGGACTTTTTTTGGCAGAACAAAAATGATTTCAGTATCGCGAGAAAGCGCCCTCGTTAAACCAAAACAAGCCGTTCCTAAACCGCCGCTATTGTGCGGAGGAAATTCCCACCCAAACATAAGTACTTTTAATGCCATATTTATTTTTTCTCTCCGCGTATTTTACGCAATAAAATTATGCGCCGTCAGAAACTTCTCCCCCCTCTCGAAGAATGAACAGACGGTAAATATGAAGGAGGGAAAGAAAAGCGCTCAAAATAATCGGACCGAATAAAAATCCCATAGGGCCGAAATAAGCGATACCGCCGAGAACCGAGAAAAAAACAAACAACGGATGAACCTGAATCCCTTTCGTATAGAGATAGGGAGCAAGAAAATTATCTATGGTTCCGACCAAAAGCGCCGACCAAAGAAGGAGACCCAAAGCGGCTCCGGTATTGCCGGACAAAAATAAAAAGACAATGGAGGGAATCGTAATAAGAGCGGTACCCATCCCCGGAACAAGAGCGCAGAGTGCAGCAACAAGACCCCAGAGAGAAGCATTCGGAACTTGAAAAATATGAAGACCTGTTCCGACAAGAATTCCTTGAATGAGCGCGATGGCAAGCGCTCCGCGAAGCACCGAGTGTATGGTTTTCTTCACGGAATTCAGTATCTCGTAATCATAGCGGTCATCAAGAGGTGAAAGCTTTATCAAACCGTCAGCAAAGTCTTCTCCGTTTTTCAAAAAATAATACAGGGTAACGATAGTTAAAAGCATCTCAAAAAGGACAAAGGCTGTTCCCGAAACAATCTGACCCAAATTAGACAAAAGAAATCCGGCAAAATTAGAGAAATACGGACGGATATTAAAAACAAAACCGGGAACAAAATGCCGTATCGGAGCTTCAATGGCATAATTGATGGTTTCCAAAAAAGTTCCGCCGTTTGATTGAATGCTTGAATAAAGGTTGCTTGCCTCTTCTGAAACCTGTACCCCTAAAAAATAAAGCGGAGTAGCAATAAATATCAACGTCGTCAAAAGAACGAATATGGCAGAGATGGTTTTATAACCGCGAAAAAACTTCAGAATCTTTTTATAAAACGGTTGAAGAAGAACGGCAAATACCGCCGACAGAAAAATTACCAGAAAAAACGGGCGAAACACTAAAAATGAAAACAAAGAAACAATGCCGAAAAGCAAAAAGAAAAAAGTTATTTGAAGCGTTTTGCTGTCTATCATAAAAATTTTAATTATTGATTTATAGGGTTCTTGTGCTTTTATAATATCATACCTGAAAAACTTTACGAAATAAAAACAGTGCGTAAAAAAATTTGACAGGCTTCAATGAATATAGTAACTTTATCCTTTGATATAATTTCTTTTTTAATATGGAGTTATAGAGATGTTTGCATCAATCAATCGGCATTACAACCAGATAAAAGAACCTTGGCGATTTGTTTTGGTAATGACACTGTTTTCCCCTCTCTTTCTGTTTACTTTTCTCCCATTTTGGGGGGCAAATATTCTCTCTCGTGTGGATTGTTTTCATTTTGGTTGCCCGCCTTCATTTTCCTTATAAAAAATAAGAGTAAAAGGAAACCTCCGTAATTCGGAGGTTTTTGTTTCAAAATGAAACTTGACAAATATATAAAAGTTTGCTAGAATATATTTTAGTATTGCAATCTACACTCACAACCTCTAAAAAAGGAACCGCAAGATGACAACACCAAATCAAGTAAATCGTCAGAAAAAAATCGTCATTTTTACCTGTCCCGATACCAAAATTCAACCGGCTGTAAGCGCCCTTTGCAGTCATTACGGGAAAACGGCGAATGTTCTGGTGGTACGAAGAGCTCGCGGAGAAATTAACTCCAAAACAGCTTTTCAATACTATAAAAAACAAATCCACGAACTTTCTTTAAACGGATATACGGGATTTGTTCTGATAGGAAAAGAAGAAGTGGAAAACTTATTTCACGAAACCGAGTATTTGAAAGAAACTTTTCCTCATCTTGCCTTTGACGCATGGAGAGTCCACTCCGCCTGCGCCAAAGAAGTGAGTAAAATATCATAACCAAGACACAGCGCCCACGACAGGGCGCTGTTTTTATAATCAACGCCATAAAAAAATCCCCGTCTTGCAATGGGGATTTAGTACACTACAAATAATTAAGTTTTCCTTTGGCTTCTTTTATCGATGAAAAATCGTGATATTCCAACATTGTTCGCAGACCGGCTTCCATATAACCAAAGCAACTCGTTCCTTCAATTTCAAAAGCGGTTCCGATTTGAACAGCATCAGCCCCGGCCAAAAGAAACTCAAAAGCATCAATACCGTTCATAATTCCGCCGACTCCAAAAATGGAAACCGAGCCAATCAAACGTTCGTAAAAAGCTTGAACATTCGCCAGAGCAATCGGTTTAATTGTTGTCCCAGATAATCCGCCAAGGCCTTTTTTGGGCTTTATAACCGTACTCCGCTTCCATGGATCAATAACTAACGTATTTCCAATGGAATTGATGCAGGAAATAAACGATATGTTGTATTCAAGGATAAGTTCCGACATGATATCCCAGTGGACGGGGTCAAAGTAAGGAGGAAGTTTCAAACCAATCGGCTTTCCTCCGTGTTCGCACACGAGAGAAAGAAGATTTCTCATTTGCCCGAAATCGTATCCGATTTGCGGTTTCCCTTTAATGTTCGGGCAACTGGCATTTATCTCAATAAGATCCGCACCGCTTTTTTGAAACGCATGAGCCAAGGTTGCGTATTCGTCCAAAGTAAATCCCGCAACGCTTGCCACGACAGGCTTTCCATATTTTTTGAGTTTTTTTGAAAATTCAATATACTTCTCATACCCAAGATTCGGCAAACCCATCGATTGTATCAGACTGTTTTTTCCTACGCGGGCCAGACGAGGTTCAGGATTCCCTTCTCTGGGCAATATCGTGCAAGTTTTCATGACGATAGCAGAAGATTTTGATCTGCCTAATTCTGCCAACTCCTCGTAAGTCGTACACTTTGGACCCGAGGCATTGCAGATATAAGAAGAAAGCGGAATGCCTGCGATTTCTGTTGAAGTAATCATGTTTATAAACTCTTCTTATACAACGAAAGAGGAAAAATCAACGCGAGTCTTGAAACCCTTCCACCATTCATTCGGATCTGCTGTCAGTATTTCTTCTCCAATGCGCTTTCCGTGATTCGTTTCCAATCTTGGTAAACCGGAGTCAATCCATTCTTGAGCAGCGGAATATCCGATGGACATCAATTCTTTCGCGGTAAGCATCATTTCTAGAACATCGGCATCTCGGGCAATTTTACTGGCTCTCGTCTTTTCATCTTCAAATTCATTCCAGACAAAAGCAATGCCATCTCCCACGACACCTAATCCGGCAATTTGATCGCGATGCGCCGATTGGTGTTCCGTTTTATTGTACTCTTTGGAAACCCGATTCATATCAATCGTGCGCGCTTCCGTAATATCATGGAAAAGCGCGACCGTCGCACAATGGCAAGGGTTTTTATGTCCTTCCAGAATAGCTAAGACAAAAGCAATTTGAGCCGTGCGAGCCGTATGCTCCGCCACGCTTTGAGGATCTCGTATTCCCAAGTACTGCCAGCCGCTTCGCGGAGTATAATTCAATTTACCGAGTTCAAACAAAAAATTTACGACTTTTTTCAACATTTTTACTACCTCTTTTCTATTTTTCAAAACAACAAACCCTGTACCAAGATACAGTAAAACATGGCTCTTGTCAAAATGTCCGTTATGGTTCAATAGCTTGCAAACACAACAATATATGTTACCATTTGCAATGGAAATATCGACATTCCGTCGGTATATTTTTGAGGAGAAACAAGATGTCATCTGAAAATAATCTTAATATCGGCCAAGAAATGGGGGAAGTAATTAACTCATATACGGGAGCAGATTTCAAAGAACTTTGTTCAGTAGTATACGCCGAATTCAAAAATTTGTGTCCAAAAGATGAAGACGAGAAATATAAATGGTCGTGGTTTGTTATCGGAATGATCATTGGTTCTTGTGAAGAAAAGGGGATTAAATTGAGAGACGATGACTTCAATACGGCTTGCGAAGTATTTGAAACACACGTTTAATCGTCCATTCAAAAACGCGACCTTTGCGGTCGCGTTTTTTTACTTTTGAAAAACTTCCAAGCAAAGGAAGAGGGGGAATTCTTTTCTGGTTCTGTCCTCTTCTTCTTTTCTTGGGCCTTTGCCGCTTTCTTTGTGAGATATCCACTCTTCAAGACGGGAAACCGCCAAGCCATTGTTGGCGAGCACTTTGAAATACACTTGAAGCGGGCGATGAAATGAAACGGTTGTGTCTTTGTTCCCTTTCTCTCCCGGATGCATGTCTATTTCATGTTTGGATTCGGTCATGTAGGAATCAATGCGACGATATTGTTTTTTTGAAATTTCATCAAATTCCCAAGCAGAAGCTCCGGGAATTCTAAAAGACGAATGATTTAAAACTAAAAACATTTTTCCTTTTGGAGAGAGAACTCTTTTCACTTCGCAAAAAACGGCAGAAACGTTTTGTATGTTTTGTATCGCGAGAGTAATGATAACCATATCAACAGAATGGTCAGGAATAAAGGAGATTTTTTCCGCCGATGCAACAAAAAATTTCGCTCCGCGAACGCGATCTTTCGCTATTTTAATAAGGTTTGAAGAAATATCAACGCCGATAACTTCCGCCCCTTCGCGAACAAAAGCCTCAGAGAAAAATCCCTGCCCGCAGGCGAGATCCAGAATTTTCATACCCTTTTTCGGAGCAATCAACCGAAGCAAATTCGGCAAGATTACTTTTGATTGATAGGTATCCGAACCGTTCAAAAGTTCATCATACCAATCGCTCACATTATTCCAAGAAGTATCTTTTTTCATAGTAGTTTGATTTAGGATTTAGGATTTATGAACTCGCCGACGACGTTCGTTTTTATTCTTAAATCATACATCATAAATCTTAAATCTTTTGTAAATACGCCAGCCAAAAATTTCTTTTATAGCTTTGGTTTTTGAATCTGGTGTAGCTGGTCTTTTTTTCCAAGTAAAGAATTTGAAAATCTTTGGTATACAAATCTCTAAAATCTTTTTCGGTAAATACTCGTTCCACAAGCCCCATGTCTGTATTGATATAGGTATCTGCTTCCGGACCGGGGTTTTTCTTAATCAAATTCTTTGCATTTTGATCGCCATCTTTGCAAAGCGTTTTTACGAAAAAACATCCGCCGGGTTTCAGTACCCTCGCCGCTTCGGAAAGATATATTTCCCTTTCTTTTTCATTCAAAGAATTGGAAGACGTCACGTCAAGAATAAGGTCAATGGAATTATCAGCGAGAGGATACGCTGCCCCGATATTTTGATGCTGATAGTTTACTGAGATACCTTTGCCTCTTGATCGCGCCAGTTCAAGCGCCGTCGTAGAAATTTCAAATCCGGTAACCTTATTATCTAAACTCGCGATATAATTGGAATTCCTTCCCGTCCCGCAACCAAGATCCAAAACTGCGAGATTTTCCAAGACAACATTTTGTTCTTTTTTTAACCACTTCAAAAACCGCAGAGTATCTTTCTGAGGTTCTTCCCCTTTCGTCACCAATTGAGGATTCCGATATTCACGTTCCCATGTCATATTCTGCATGATAATCAATACTACAACACATAACTGGTTTTGTAAACAACAACCCCGCTTTAGCGGGGTTGTTGTTTGTCGTCCTTTTTCCTTTTTTCTTATTGCTTTTTCCTCAGTCTAATATCCTTGGAGTTTATCCGAGCTGGGATGCTGTCTGATCTTTTCGTGCGCTTTCGCTTCAATTTGTCGGATACGTTCGCGGGTGACGCCGAATTCTTTTCCGACTTCTTCGAGCGTGTGGGTGATACCGTCAATCAAACCGTGACGCATTTCCAAAATTTTTCTTTCTTTCGGCGAGAGGTCTCCGAGAATGGCAATGACTTGATCGGTGAGAATTCTTCGGGAAACTTCCTGATCGGGAGAAAGAATTTTGTCGTCGGCGATAAATTCTCCGAGAGTTGATTTGTCGTCTTCATCTCCGATCGGCTTTTCCAGAGAAACGGTATCCTGAACGATGTTTTCAATGTTATGGATTTTTTCAACGTCAACGCCCATCTCCATCGCGATTTCCGAAGCGAGAGGATCGCGTCCGAGGTCTTGAGAAAGCCTGCGGGAAATTTGTTTGTATTTTGCAATCGTTTCCACCATATGCACGGGAATACGAATAGTACGAGATTGGTCGGCAAGAGCGCGCGTAATGGCCTGTCTGATCCACCACGTTGCGTACGTTGAGAATTTGTATCCTTTTGCCCATTCAAACTTTTCAACCGCTTTGAAGAGGCCGATATTCCCTTCTTGAATAAGGTCAAGCAAAGTAAGGTCAGGACTTCTTCCGACGTATTTTTTCGCGATGGAAACCACAAGGCGAAGGTTCGCTTTTGCAAGAAGATTTTTTGCTTCCGCGTCTCCAGCTTCAATTCTTTTGGCAAGTTCCCTTTCTTCATGAGCAGAGAGCAACGGATACTGTCCGATTTCTCTCAAGTACATCTGAATGGAATCTTTTGATGCGCCGTTACCGACCGAGTATTTTTTCAAAACTTCGTCGGTGTCCTCCAAGAGTCCGCCGCCTTCAAGCACGTCAATGCCCACCTGCGCCAATTTGTCATAAAGCTCGTCCAAGAAAAGAATGTCATCTTCCACATGAGGAAACTCACGGATTATTTCATCGTAGGTAACAAAACCGCGCTCGCGTCCTTTTAAGATAAGCGCCTCAGCTTTTTTCGCGCGAATAACGGCTTCTTCGGCTTTGCTTCTTTTTGGTTCCGGTGGCATCTCCAAAGTCACCTCTTCTTCTTGTTCAACCTTCTTGTTGAGAACTTTTTTGGCAGGCGTTACTTTCACTTGTTTCTTAATGGGAGTTTTGGAAACTTTTTTTGCGGGAACAGAAGCTTTTTTTAAGACAACTTTCTTTTTTACTACCGCCGGCTTTTTTGCCAGTTTTTTGGTCTTTTGAGGCTGTTTTGATGTTTTTGGCATAGTGTTATGTTAGAAGTATATATATGAGATATATTGCACTAAAATGGGATTTTTTACAATGTTTCCCTGTACGAAAAAAGATTATTTTGAAGCATTCAACTTATTTAGTTTCTCCGACAATACTTTGCAGGTACCGAGCAGTTCCGCCGCTTTTCCGGAGTCATGTAGTAACTCTGCCCGACGCAGTTCATTCATGGCTTCCGTCAAAGAGTCTTTTATTACTTCTTTTTCAAAATTAAGGAACAAATCTTCGATTTCATTTCGAATAGATGCGGTACCGCTATAAAAGGCTTCGGCTTCAAAAATAAGGGCGTTCTTTTCTTGTTCTTCTATTTCTCTCACCAACCCGGCAATCGTTTTATAACGTTCCTGTAATTCCTCGGGAGAAAAAGACGGTTCAGGAGAAGCTTGTTGCCAAAGAATTACTCCGCGAATCTTTTTTTCAATAGCCTCCCTTCTTGATGCCGGCATGCGTTTTTGTATCGGCGCAATCTCTTCTTTTTCGTAAGGGGATGCCTCTTCGTTTTGTTTGAGCATTACTTTTCTGAGCTCTTCATATACCGCATCACGCGAAACATCCAAAACAGCAGCAATGACATCAACGAAATGTGCTTGATCAATTTTGCTTTCAATGTTTGCCACAATCGGCAAAACATTTTTCTCAACCGATAAACGGAATGCTCTTTTGTCCGCCGACTTCTTTTGTAAAACAGAAAGGAAAAATTCAACGATATGTCTGGCGGAAGTTATGGCCTCTTTCCATTTTTCCGGAGATTCAAGAATAAGATCAGCAGGATCTTTTTCTCCGGACAATTCTATAGCGTGAACGTCAAAACCCATTTGCAATCCGGGTATGGCGCTTTTCTTGGCCGCATTCAACCCCGCATCGTCGCTGTCAAAGGAAAATAAAAGTTTGTCTGCAAAGCGTTTCAACATTTCCAAATGGAAACCGGTCAGCGCCGTTCCTGAAACCGCCACGGAATTTTTTGTTCCCGACTGATGAGCCATAATCAGATCCATCTGCCCTTCCACAAGGATTGCCGCTCCCGCTTCGCGTATCGCCGTTTTTGCAAGAGATAATCCGAAAAGTATTTTTGATTTATTGTATAAAGGAGTTTCCGGAGAGTTTACATACTTAGCAGGGTCGTCAGATTGAAACACTCGCCCAGTAAAACCGACGACGCGGCCGGAACTGTCGCAGAGTGGAAACATAATGCGTGAGCGGAAACGATCATACATTCCTTTTTCACCACGAATAGACATTCCCGTTTTTTCCATTTCAATCGGCGTATACCCTCGAGACAAAAGATAATTTTCTAAAACATGCCAATCATTCGGCGCAAAACCAATCTGGAATTCGTCCATGGTCGCGGGTAAAAGACCGCGCTTTCGGAGATACTGTATCGCTTCGGTGTTCTTACGAAGTTCTTTTCGATAAAAAAGCGTCGCGTCAGAAAGCAACATAAAAAGTCTGTCACGTTCATTTCGTTCCGCAGGATTTTCACGAGTGAGTACCACTCCCGCACGGTCAGCCAACACACGAAGCGCTCCGGGAAAATCAGTGCCTTCTATTTCTTCCACAAAACTGAACATATCCCCGCCTTTGTTACAGCCAAAGCAATGATATGATCCGCGGTCGGGCGATACCATAAAGCTCGGCGTTTTTTCATTATGAAAAGGACACCGCGCGCGGAAGTTTCCGCCGGCGCGATCCAATTTGATATACGATCCGACAACGCTCACAATATCCAGTTTTTCTTTGATTTGTTCTACGGGGGAAGACATGATTTTTAAAATTTCCAATTTTCAATTTCTAATTTCCAAAACTCTTGCTTTTTTTTTATATTCCGGTATAATGGTAGTATCACTATGAAGAAGCTCACATACGGGTTCCGTCCCGTACGGGGGCTTTTTCTTTTCTCCCTTCTTTTGCGTACTGCAAACGTTGTTTAAATTCATTCAAAAAAATAATTTCTCCGGAAACCGCATTGCGCAACAATGCCGATGCTTTTTTGTAATTTGGACAAATGAGAGTAGAGAAACGTTCCTTCTCTTGCAAAAAAGTAACCAAACAAGCGAAATCGCCATCACCGGAAACAATAATCGCTTTATCGTACGTTTTTTCATACATATCTGAAACGGTTTGCAGTACCAATTCCGCATCACAGTTCCCTTTAATTTCACCGTCGCCAAAGGGGATGATCGGTTTAAATACCACAATATATCCCCAATTTTGAAAATCTCGATACAGACGAGTATTTTGAGAAATAAACCCTATAAATATATAAGCTTTTTTAACTCCGTATTTTTCATCAAGCCAAACTCTCAGTTTTTTGTAATCAAGTTTCCATCCGAGTTCTTTCACTCCTCTATGAAGGTTTGCTCCGTCAATATAGGCAAAATTGTTTTTATTGTATTTCATAAAAGATAAAAGTGGTATATACTGTAATGGTATCTCTATAGAGAAGCACGGTTTAAGGTTTTGTCCTTATGCTGTGCTTCTCTTTTGTATCGCCATTATATCACGCCAACAATGGACTTGCATAATGAATAAAAGTATGTTTGAATCTGTCTTAGAAAGAATTTTTTTGGAGAAAAAAATGTTTATAGTCTATTATGTTATAGTAATGGTAGTAATAATAATCGCATACCTTTTTTGGACAAAAAGAAACCTTAAAAGAAAATTCCCGCGTTTTTCTAGACTTTCAACAACCGAAAAAATACAAGCCGTTCTTTTGTATCCTTTTATCCTCATTTTATCCTCATGTATATTGATATTTTTAATCTTTCTCACGAAGATAACGAATAGCACATTTCCGCAAACAGCGCCCCATTCGGAGCGCTGTTTTTTCTTTCTGTTTATTCAGCGGTTTCTTCTTCTGTGTCGGTATTTTCAATCACCTCGTCATCTTCCAATCTCGCGCGGAATCCTGTTCCTACTGGAATCAAACGTCCGATCAAGATGTTTTCTTTGAGACCGGAGAGGTCGTCAACAGAACCCTTGATGGCGGCATCTATTAAGATTCTTGAAGTATTCTGGAAGGATGCGGCGGAAAGGAAGCTTCTGGTCGTGAGAGATATTTCTGAAATACCCAAAACGACGGTATCTCCCTTCGCTTCCGTTCCCCCGAGTTCTTTCGCTTTTTCATTCTCTTCGTAGAATTGAATGTTTTCAACGATCTGTCCGATGTTGAATTTCGTATCTCCTGAATCGCGAATGACTCGGCGAGAGAACATCTGTCTGATGACAATTTCAAGATGTTTACGGTCAATGGAAGCGCCCTGCAATTCGTAGACTTTGCTGATTTCAGAGATAATGTAGTTCTCGGCTTTTTCTTTTCCTCCGTATTTGAAGATTTCTGTAATGTCTCCGGCTCCGTCGGTAAGAACATCGCCTTTCAACACCTCATCTCCGACTTTCACGAGAGAAACGCGTCTTGGGTCAGTCGTATATTCGGATTCGGCAGATTTATCTTTTCCGCGAACCGTAGTCCCGAGAACTTTTATCGTGAGTTCTTTTTCACCTTGTCTGATCTCGGTTACCGAACCGTCATATTTGTTGATAATGGCGTTGCTTCGGATAGATCGGCGTTCAAAGATTTCTTCAACGCGAGGCAGACCGGCGGTAATGTCTCCTCCTGCGGTAGCGATACCTCCGGCGTGGAAGGTACGCATGGTCAACTGAGTTCCCGGCTCGCCGATAGCTTGCGCCGCGACGACTCCAACGGCTTCTCCAAGATCAACCAATTTATTCCTTCCGAGATCCAATCCGTAGCACTGTTGGCAGATACCATAGAGCGCTTTACAGGTGAGAGGAGAGCGAACAAATACTTCCTGCACTCCGGCTTCTTCAATGGTTTTCGCATCGGCTTTTGTGAGAAGGTATTTCTTCTTAAACATAACCTTTCCATCAGGAGAAACCACGTCTTTCGCGAGTGTGCGTCCGCGGAGATTTTTAGAAATAGGGATTTCAAGACCGTGGATATCCATTTTACGAATCGGGATTCCCGCCTTTTCACCACAGTCATGTTCACAGACAACCACTCCGTCGGAGACATAGACTAAGCGGCGAGTAAGGTAACCGGCTTTAGCGGTGTTGAGCGCGGTGTCGGTCAAACCTTTACGTGAACCGTGAGTGGAAATGAAGTATTCAAGAGGAGAGAGACCTTCTTTATTGGACGGTTTAATCGGGAAGTCAATGGTGCGTCCGGTCGTGCTAATGATAAGTCCTTTGATACCGGCCATCTGGACGATAGCGGAAAGCGAACCTCGGGCTCCGGAATAGATCATGTCGTACACTGACCCATGTTCCTGAATAGCTTGAGGAATAAGTTTTTCAATTTCAGAGATTGCGCCCTGCCATATTTCAATAGTTTTTCGGTAGCGTTCGTCTTCAGAAAGCAAACCTTCGTTATATTGGTCTTTGACCTTATCGGCCATAGCTTGGCGTGAAGCGATGACCGCTTTTTTTCCTTCCGGAACTTTCACGTCGTCAATGCCCCACGTAATGCCGGCTTTCGTTACCCATTTGAATCCGAAGTTCTTTATTTTATCCAAAACAGCCGGAGTTCCTTCAATACCGTATCTCGCCACCACGTCGTCAACGATCTTTGACATGGCTTTTCGGTCTATTTCTTTGTTAATGAAAGCGAAATCTTTCGGAAGAACGCCATTGAACAAAAGTCGTCCGATAGAGGTTTCAAAAGGTTTTCCATCAAAGATATCATATTTCGGGCTGTCTGTCCCAAGAACGGTAATTTTTGCGCGAATGGAAACTTTTCCAAAATCATGCGCCATAATAGCGCTGTTCGGATTTGGGAAAAACTTCCCTTCCCCCATTTCTCCTTCCATTATTTTTGTCGTCCAGTAAGAACCGAGGACAATGTCCAACATTTTTGCAGAAGCGATAGCTTCGCCGTTGCCCGGTTTGAGAAGGTTTTTAGCGGAAGACATCAGATCTCCGGCTTCTTTCTGAGCTTCTCTGGAAAGAGGCAAGTGAACGGCCATTTGGTCTCCGTCAAAGTCCGCGTTAAAGGCGGAACACACGAGCGGGTGAACCTGAATGGCGGATCCTTCAACAAGGATAGGATGGAAAGCCTGAATACCGAGACGATGCAAGGTAGGCGCACGATTCAAGAGAACATATTTTCCGCGGATGACCTCTTCAAGAATAGCCCACACTTCAGGAACACTCTCATCAATGAGGCGGTTTGCTCCGCGGATATTGTACGCGAGTTCAGTTTGCAAAATCTTTGAAACGACGAACGGACGGAAAAGTTCAAGCGTGAGATATTTCGGCAATCCGCATTGATCAAGTTTGAGGTCAGGCCCGACGACGATAACGGAACGTCCGGAATAATCAACGCGTTTTCCGAGAAGATTCTGACGGAAAAGTCCTTGCTTCCCTTTCAAAGAATCAGAGAGAGACTTGAGAGCGCGTCTTTGCGCTTGATTCATGGCGGCAGAGGTTTGTTTTCGGGCGGAATTATCTATCAGAGAGTCAACAGCTTCTTGGAGAATACGTTTTTCATTGCGCAAGATAACATCGGGAGCGCCGATCTCTTTGAGTTTCTTCAAACGATTGTTGCGGTTGATGACACGGCGATACAAATCGTTTACGTCGGAAGTCGCATGACGTCCTCCATCAAGCGGAATCATCGGACGAAGAGCCGGAGGAGTAACCGCGATAACCGTCAAAAACATCCATTCGGGACGAACTCCGGAAGAAAGAAGGGAACGAACGAGTCCGAGTCTTTTCTGAACCTTCACACGTTCGGTCGCTCCGACTTTTTCATATTCCAAATCAAGCTTTTCTTTCAGCTTCGCGAGGTCTATTTTTTTGAAAATATCGTAAATGGCTTCAGCTCCAATACCCGCTTCAAAAGCGCTTCCATATTTAACGGAATACTTGTGATACATCGCTTCATCCAAAACAACTCCTTCGTTCAAATTATCCAGTTCTTTCTTTGCGGAAGTGAAGAGATCTTTTATTTTATCTTTTGTTTTGTCGTCAGAGTATTGTTTTACTTTTCCTTTGTATTCAGAATCCAGTTCTTTCATCAAACGGGTCTTTTCGGCTTGATTAACGTGAGTGACGATGTACCCGGCAAAGTAAATGACTTTTTCCACTTCAGCCACAGGAAGATTGAGCATGAGTCCGATACGTGAAGGAACGCCTCTCAAAAACCAAATATGAGAAACGGGGGCTGCCAATTCAAGGTGTCCCATTCGGTCGCGTCTGGCGATAGAGCGAGTGATCTCCACTCCGCATTTTTCGCAAACGATTCCTTTGTAGCGAATTCCTTTGTATTTTCCACAGTAACATTCGTAGTCCTTTTCAGGTCCGAATATCTTTTCGCAGAAAAGTCCGCTTCGTTCGCTTCGCTGCGTACGGTAGTTTATTGTTTCCGGTTTCGTTACTTCGCCGAATGACCAAGAGAGCATCACTTCGGGAGAAGCAAGCTTGAGTGAAATCTGGTCAAAGTCGTTCAAGTTGAAACCTTGATTTTTTGCGAGCGGAGCAGTGTTGTACTCTGCGCTTATTGTTTCGTTCGGTTCCATAATGGTTTGAGAAATATGTTTAAATTCCAAAAGTTTTAGTAAATTTATGATTGATCCGATTTTCCAAGATCAATATCCATAGCCAATCCCCGAAGCGATGCAAGAAGCACGCTGAACGATGCCGGAATATTGGGGTGTTTTATATTCTCGCCCTTAATAATGGAATCAAATGCGGCGGTTCTTCCGACGATATCGTCTGATTTAACGGTAAGCATTTCTTGAAGCGTATAGGCTGCGCCATACCCTTCCAAAGCCCAGACTTCCATTTCTCCAAATCTCTGTCCTCCTCCTTGAGCTTTTCCTCCAAGTGGCTGTTGAGTAATGAGAGAGTAAGGTCCGATGGAACGCATGTGAATCTTGTCTTCCACCATGTGATGAAGCTTCATGATATACATGTAACCGACGGAAACATCCTGCTCAAACTTTTCTCCCGTTCTTCCGTCGTAGAGTTTCACTTTTCCATTGGAAGGAACTCCGGCTTTCACTAATTCGGCTTTTACTTCATCATCAGAAACACCAAGGAAAGGAGGAGTAATTGCCTGATAGTTTAATTTTGATGCGGCCAATCCCAAGTGAAGTTCAAATATCTGTCCGAGGTTCATACGAGAAGGAACACCGAGAGGAGTGAGAATCATGTCTACCGGTTCTCCGTCTTCGGTGTACGGCATTTCTTCAACCGGAAGAATCTTGGAAATAACTCCTTTGTTTCCGTGTCGTCCCGCGAGCTTGTCTCCGACGGTGACCGCTCGGATCTGTGCGACTTCAATATGAATGCTTTGGATTATGCCTGACTCAAGCGCGTCTCCCTTATCGCGAGAGAACACTTTGACGCCGACGATACGTCCGCGTTTGCCGTGCTCCATGCGAAGAGACGTGTCTTTCACGTCGCGCGCTTTGTCGCCAAAGAGAGATCTCAAGAGTCTTTCTTCTGGTGTCAACTGAGTTTCGCCTTTCGGTGTAATCTTTCCGACAAGAATGTCTCCGGGGCGTACCTCGGCGCCGATGCGAATAATACCGTTTTCATCCAAGTCTTTGAGTTTTGCTTCACCGACATTTGGGATATCGGGAGTAGTCATTTCGGGCCCAAGTTTGGTATCGCGAACATTCACGGAGAACTCTTCAATATGTATCGTCGTGAATTTATTGTTCTCAACCAATCTTTCAGAAAGAATGATGGCGTCTTCGTAGTTCGCTCCATTCCAAGACATGAACGCGATTCTGATGTTTTGTCCGAGTGCGAGCTGTCCATCATCGGTCGTGGACATGTCGGCAATAACTTCCCCTTTCTTCACTTTCTGACCGACAGAAACGGATGGTCTCTGGTGGAGAATAACAAAGCTGTTCGTACGAGAGAAATTTACCAGCGTATAAAGCTGTTCTTTGTTTTGTTTGTTTTTAACGCGAATCTTTCGGCTGTCAACATAGGTTACGGTTCCGTCTTCTTCCGCGAGGATCATGCGTCCGCCGTCACGAGCAGCCGTTTCTTCAATTCCGGTAGCCACAAAAGGCGCTTCCGGCACGAGACACGGAGTCGCTTGTCTTTGCATGTTTGAACCCATGAGGGCGCGGTTGGCGTCGTTGTGTTCCAAGAAAGGAATCATAGAAGTCGCAACGGAGAAGCCTTGGTTCGGAGCAACGTCAATAAAGTCAACTTCTTTTTTGTTGACCAAAATCGGATGAGAACCGAAACGAACCTCAACGTTTTCTTCAATTATTTCACCGTCTTCCGAATACTGGGTTGCGCCGTGCGCAATTTTGAATCCTTCTTCTTCCAAAGCGTTAAAGAAAAGAATTTCTTTCGTAATTTTTCCTTTTACGACTTTTGCATAAGGCGTTTCAATAACACCGAATTCGTTGATGCGAGCATACACGGCAAGACGAAGAATAAGACCGATGTTCGGACCTTCCGGAGTATGAATGGGACAAAGGCGTCCGTAGTGGGAGGGATGCACGTCGCGAACTTCAAAACCGGCGCGCTCGCGAGTGAGTCCTCCGGGGCCTAATGCGGAAAGTGTTCGGAGATGCTCAATTTCAGCAAGAGCGTTCTCTTGGTTCATAAACTGAGAGAGCTGGTTGGTGGCAAAGAATTCTTTAATACGAGCTTGAAGAGGACGAGGACTGATGAAAGAGATAGGAGCGAGCACATCGGGTTCCGCGGTAGACATTCTGTCTTGGATGTTTCTTTTCATCTGAGACATACCGACGCGAATCTTCTGTTGGAACATCTCACCGACGTATCGGACACGGCGAAGACCGAGGTGGTCAATGTCGTCATGAGCCGCTCCCGGAGTGTTATTCTGATCTATAATATGTATAACGATGGAAACAACATCCTCAAAAGAGAGTGTTCGGCGAGCCAGATCTTCTTCTCCCATCTCTTTATTGAAACGTTTGTTGAAACGAAGGCGTCCGACCGGTGAAAGATCATATTTTTCTTTGCTGAAAATTGCATTAACGAATTCTTTCGCATTGTCAGCGGTCGCTAAATCACCATCGCGGAGACGTTTGTAAATTTCAATATAAGAATCGTCTTTTGAGGCGGCGGCATCTTTCGCGAGTGACATTTTTATGGCATCAAGCGCGAGCGGATGATCTTTAAAGGCAGAAAGGATACCTTCTTTTTGACCATCACCGAAGACTTTAAGAAGCAAGGTAACGGGGAATTTTCTTTTTCGATCAATGCGGACATGAATTCCCATGTCGTTATCGGTTTCAAATTCAACCCATGCTCCGCGAGCAGGAATAATTTTCGCGCCGAATATCTTTTTCCCGCGGAATTCATTGGCGGTAAAGAATACGCCGTATGAACGGGCGAGTTGGGGAACGATAACGCGTTCAACGCCATTGATGATGAAAGTGCCATGCTCCGTCATGAGCGGGAAATCAGCCATAAAAAGCTCTTGCTCTTTTTCTTTGCCGAGAGTTTTGTTGACAAGGCGAACCTTCACGCGAAGAGGCGCTTCGTAAGTAAGCTTGTTTTGCTTGGCGAAGAATTCATCATACTTCGGAGGAAGAAGCTCTAAAGAAACAAATTCCAGAGAGAATTTCTTATCGGAATAGTCCCGCATCGGAGAAAATTCTTTAAAAATCTCAACCAGACCCTTATCAAGAAGAGTCTTGTAGGAGTCCATCTGCGCTTCTACGAGATTCGGCGATTCAGTGAGGGGCTTTTGATACAGCGAAAAATATTTTTTCTCTCTTTTCATAATAGGGCTCAGTGAATAATAAAAGAATTATAGAGACAAAAAAATTCCCAACCCTGTCTAAAAAGGCCTCGGAATTCTTTATTAATCTTTATAATTCAAATGCAAGCAATTGTGAAGCTTGGTTAGCTAAAAAACGAGCGTTTCTTCAGCCATGAACTCATCCTAAAAACGTAACTACAAGTATACTCCAGCAGGATTTTTTTGTCAAATGCAAAAAAGTCAATAAACGCTTAAAAACGGCGTTTTTTTCTTCGCTCTTCCCTTTTAAGGCTAATAACCTAGACTTTTTATTCGGAACCAAAACAAAACACCGATTTTAACATAAATCAACCTGTGGATAAATACCATTTTCCAAACAAAAATCCCGCCCTTTTTGAAATAATGGGCGGGATTTTTAAAATTATCGTTTTTCAAGAACTTCAACCCGCCGAACAACCTTATCAAACTCGTTCCGATGTACCGTTTCGTCCAGACTCAAAAGAGTTCCCATCTGCTTCTTCTCAAGCGAAGAAAGACGACGATTGGTTTCCCCTTGTTCAATAGTGAGATTAGTAAGGCGAGAATCTATGCCATCAAGACGAGAGTCTATGCCGTCAAGACGGGAATTAACGGAAGAAAATTTTTGTTCAATTTTTTCAAACCCGTCTACTACAAGGCGCGCGACCATTTCAATACCGGTTTCTTTTTCTTTCATTTTTATTTCTTTTTTCATGGAAGTTTTTGAGTGTGCTGTTTTCTATTTCTTCTTCGTCGTTTTTGCGGTTGTTGTAGCTTTAGTATCTTCTTTTACCCCCAACGATGAAAGCGGAGCATATCCATTTTCAAGATTCTTGATGATCTGCGCAACCTCTTTGTTATCTGGGTTCAATTTCTGAATATCCTTGAACTCTTTCAAGGCATCTTCTTTTTGTCCGAATTTAAAGTAAGAAAGTCCGAGGAAGTATTTTGCGTTGGAGTAATCGGGGGTCAACTGTATGGCTTTTTCAAGAGCCGTCGCGGCTGATTCGTAATTACCTGTCTGATAACGCAGGTATCCTAACTGAAAGAGAACCATCGGATCGGAAAAATTGATGGCGGAGGCTTTTTCCATAACATCAAGGGCTTTGCCGGAATCTCCGGTGCTTCCCTCTATCTGAGCCATGAGGATCAAGGCGTCAGAGTAATCGTTTTTCAGATCAAGCGCTTTTTTCAAGAAGGTTTTTGCCTCATCGTTTTGTTTATTCAGCAAAGCAAGCTGGGCCATCGTATAAGGAATCTGAGGATTGTAAGGATTTCTTTTTGCCGCTTGTTCATATGATGCCTTTGCTTGAATATACGCATCCCCCGAAACACCTTTGATATTCAACGGAATCAAAACGAAATACATATTTCCGAGAACGATCCAGTTCATGTAGTTTGAACTATCCATTAAAATAGCTTTGTTCGCTCCCGTGATGGAGTTTTGGAAATTTGTTCCGAATTGAGTACGAATCTGGTCTGCCGAGAGATCTTTGCTGGCAAGAACTTGCTGCGCTTGATATGAACTCAAGAGGGCAAAAGAACGATAGTACGTATCATTTTGAGAAAGAGATAAAGCCTTTTCTAATTCAACATTTGCTTTTTTAAAATCTCCGGCATTTCCCGCAATCATAGCGTTGCGATATAAGAAGAAAGAGCGCGCTCTTTGAATCGTGTAATAACCGAGAGCGGTTCCTGATCCAAGCAGTAAAAGCAGAGCGACCACAAAAGCAAAACCAACTCGAGGGTTTTGAGAATAATCGTATTCATTGACTTGAGGCAATCCTGAAGCAGAAATGGTTCCCAAGAAAAGCCCGGTGAGAACAAAAGCAAAAATAAAAGGAACGACCCCAACGGTGTTCGTACAAATTATGCTCCAGCTATACACCGCTCCGATAAAAGAAGCGAGCGAAGCATATTGAACGATTGGATCCATATAGGCAAATCTCTTTCGTAACGCGCGAAAACCGCCAACAAGAAAAAGAAGAAGAAAAGCTACCCACCCAAGAAAACCAAGAATTCCGGAGGTAACCGCAGTAGAAGACAAAGAACCGACTCCCTCGTTGAAATCAACTCCCCACCATGGCGTATAGTTTACTTCTACCGGGCGATATTGCTGCCACGGAATAAAGAAACGATTCGGCCCAACACCCAAAAATCCATCTTTTATATTTTCAGTAATCACAGAACGAGAGATATTGAGCGTCCCCGACCATGAAGGTCTGACATCTTGTACCGGAGGCAAGCCTATAATATCAAACAATTTGGCGTTAATGTTCATTCCAAAAAAAACGAAGAGAACGGAAACGGCAGCAACTATGAACGACGGAGATAATAGCCATTTTTTTGCAATGGAAGCGCTTCCCAAGGGAATTTCTTTCGTCGCGCTAAAAAAGACAAAAACAGAGAGAGCAAAAGAAATTATGGCAAGAATAATCCAAGAATTTCCAAAAAAGACAAGAGAATGGAAGAAAAGACCGGCAACAAGAAAAATATAAAACATTCCTCTTGTGTTCTTTCTGAGAGGAAACTTCTCTAACGCAACAAGAGCGAGTATCGCAATGATGCCGGAAAAAATACCGAGGTCATTCCATCCTCCGACAAGATTCGCTGTTTTATCGGCCGTAATAGAGAGAAAAACCGCCTTTGGAAACACAAAATGAAAAATCTGAAAAAGAAAGACGGCGACAAACGAGCCAGCCATTGCCATAAAAGCAAAAAACATTTGTTTTTTTGCCCTGAAAAATATCGCGATCAAAAGTGTGAGTACGCTCAAAAGAAACAGTTCAAACGAAGTCGTAATCTCTGCCCCAGTCCCAAAGAAGGAAGCAGAAAAACTTCCGGAAAAAAGAGAGGAAAGCGAGTATATAATGACAAGAAAAGTTAAAGCGCCAAAAACGGGACTCTTGGGAAGAACAATAACTTCTTTTTTAATCCACAAGAAAAAAGTGAGAATGACGGTAGAAATGACCGCAAAAGAAAGCAGTACATTCTTGGCATAACTAAAAGCGACGCCGTTGAGCGGTAAGAAAAAAAATGGCATCAAAGCGATGAAACTAACAAGAATTCCGACAATGGATCTTTCAAGAAGAGTTTTTCCTGCGCCGATCTCGGCTCCATGATTCGGTTCATGAATGTAAACCTCCTCGTAAACTATTCCCTCAATTATTTCTTGCGATTCTTCGTTCATAATGCATATAAAATTAACCCACTAGTATATTTTTTTATTTTACCAAAAATCAACAAGGAGAGTAAAGGGAAAACTTCTAAAAATTCCCCAAGGGAAATCCTTGGGGAATTTTTTACTTGTTTTTGCTCGTTTTCCATTCTTCTATCTTTTTGTGGTCGCCGGAGAGAAGAACTTCGGGGACTTTGTATTTCTTTTTTTGATACGTAAACACTTCCGGGCGGGTGTAGACTTCGTGGCTGGAAATGCGATTTTCTTCCAATGAAGCGAACTTGCCCAAAACACCTTCTATCTGGCGAGAAACGGCATCCATAAAAACCATCGCCGGCAATTCCCCGCCAGTCAAAACGTATTCGCCGATGGAAACGTCTTCCGCTTTCAAAATTTTCTTTACACGGGCATCAATACCTTCATATCGTCCGCAAATAAGAATGATATCGGTATATTTTTTATCAATGCAGCCTTTTGCATAAGTATTCGTGAAATTTGTTCCGCCAGGGGAGAAAATAATGATTTTGAACTTACGTTTTGCGTTCGCCCGGCCTTTCGCTTTTGCTACGGCGCGAAGCACGGGGCCCGGCAGCAAAACCATTCCCGGACCTCCGCTGTACGGTCGGCCGTCCACTTTTTTCCGCCAGCCATTCTCGCCGACAATCTCGGCATAGTCGCGGGGAGTATATGTTTTTATTTTTATGAATTTCTTGTCTTGCGCCCGCGACAAAATAGACTCGCTGATGTAGGAGGTGAGAGATTCGGGAAATAAAGTGATGACATGAAAAGTAAGCATATAGTTCTTTCGTGATACGAAAATAACACAAAAGCCACCAAATGTAAATGGTGGCTTTGTTTTATCACAAAAAGAAAATCCTGCACATTTGTGCAGGATTTGATCATGGTGACCACTTTAACTTCGTCAAAGGGCTAAGACCAAAGGGTCAAAAAGAACTAAGCGACTAATTTCTAAGTACTTGTGAGCACGAGGGACGGACAGTCTGCGCCCCGACCATTGCCGAGCCAGTAGTAGTACCAGTCCCAACGCCCGTCATCCCGGTACAGATACAGGGCACAGCGGCGGTCGCTCAGGCTGCGAAGAATCGTTCCTTGAAGTTCAAACCACGTAATTCCTTTTTCTTTGTAAAGATATTCGAGCTTTTTTTGACCTTCTTCTTCGTAAAGAACTTGACCAATCTTTGCATCAGCGAGAATGTGCCCCGCTCTTGCGTGACGTTTGAGTTTTTCTTCGCCGGTGATGTAGGTTTCGCCGGATTTGAGACAAGTTTCAAAAGAAATTTTGTCAAAATCGATCTCGGTCAGAGCAAGCGAACGTTGATCTTGTTGTTCTTCACCATTAAGACCATCGCCATCCACGGGACCTTTCCAAATAGACCAGCCGGAGCCGATGAATTTGGCGGGGTCGAATAGAGCGGTACGGCCAATAATGAGTATGTGATCTTGTTTTTCCAAGTTATCGGCAAGATTACGTAAAAATGCAATTACTGCTTTTTTCATTTCAATGTCCTCTAAAAATTTGGTTTGCTTTTTATTTTAAACACGGTGTTTAAAAAAACAGGTGTTATAACCGAAATTTAATTTATCATATTAAAGTCTATTTGTCAAACAAAAGCCACCCCCTTTCAAGAGTGGCTTTTGCAATTCAATATAATTTGAAAATTAGAGTTTCAAATCTTCCAATGCGTCTTCAACGGATTGGGTAGCTGAGTGGGAGGCGGCACCTCTTGTGCTTCCGGCCGGCTCATTTACCTTCAAGGTAACGCGAGCGTGATTTTTCATTCCAACGACGCGAAGAAGGGATCTGATGGCTTGCGCCGTCTTTCCTCCGCGACCGATAATTTTGCCCATATCTGCCGGGTCAACATCGAGGATCAAAAGTACCCCCATTTCGTCAACGGTTCGGTTGATCTTTACAGCAGACGGATTGTCTACCAAGCTTTTAACAACAAACTCAAGAAAATCATGATCTAAATGCTTTTCCATATTACTGATTCTTATCGTTTCTTTTAAAAGGACGTGTTGTCCTATTGTTAACGACAGGCGGTTGTCGACCAAAACAACCGCTTATCCTTGTGTTCAATTATACTCAGATTTTGTTAAAAGTCAACGCAAAAAAAGAGCCCACCCTGTGGATAGCTCTTTTATGAGGTTCTTTTTACTCTAGGCAGCCGCGGGGGTTTCCTTTCTGATGGGAGATTTCTTGGAAAGAACGTTTATTTTCTTTCCTGAGATAATCTTTGATGAAATAAGAAGATTATGGACGGTTCCAGACGGTTTTGCTCCTACTGACATCCAATAAGCTACTCGGTCGCCTTTAATGACGGGCTCTCCTTGGCGAGCATTGTAAGATCCGAGGATCTCTTTGAATTTATTGCTTCGCGTAGCATTTTTGGAATCGGTCAAAACTACCCGAAAAGAGGGGTCGTTCTTCCTTCCTACTCTCTGTAATCTAATTTTTAACATACCGGTTATGTTAGCATAAAGAAATTCAAAGTCAATCCCGTATTTTACCATCACTCTTGATTTTTTTCTGGAAGTATGCTAGAATGGTTCCAATATCGTTAATTACCTAATAATAAGCATTCTATGAGAGATTTTCACAAAGACAACAAAGGAGGATTCGGCGGAGGAAGAAGCTTCGGCGGAGACAGAGGCGGATTCAGCGGAGGACGCGGAGGAAGAGATTCCGGTGGCCGTGGCGGATTCGGAGGAGGAAGAGACCGGGAAGACCGCGAAATGCATTCAGCAACCTGTGCGAAATGTGGAAAGTCTTGCCAAGTTCCCTTTCGCCCAACTGGCGACAAGCCGGTATATTGCAGCGATTGTTTCAAAAACAAGGACGGAGGAATGAGCCCTCGCAGAGATGAAGGAAGAAGCTTTGAAAGAAGCGAACAACCTTCATTCAACAGCCGACCGTCTTTTGAAAACAAAGGTGCCGACAACAGAGAGGAATTCAGAGCTATCAACGACAAGCTTGAAAAGATTATGAAATTGCTCTCCAAAGATATGCCTGCTCCGACTCCTGCTCCTAAAGCAGACAAGCCGGAAGTAAAAGCAATGAAAGTTGCTGCAGTCGTAGAAGAGGCTATCGGAAAAAAGATTACCAAAAAGAAAGAAACGGTTAAAGAAATTGCCAAGCCTAAAAAAACAGCAAAAGCAAAGAAGAAATAAACGAATAGAATAATAACAAAATAAAAAAATAGAAAGATTATTGCCACCGGCGTAATCTTTTTATTTTTTACTAGGCAACAAAAAAAAGCTTGCCTTAAGACAAACTATTTTTTTGTCTTTGTTTCGCGTATCAAAACGCGTTATGCGCCTGATATATCTGGAAACAAATTTGACCTCTTTTCCTAATTAGAAAAAAGAGAATGTAATGAAAGTACTCTGTTCTGTATTCAGTATACCTCACGCAAAAGAGTGAAATCAAGAATGGTTTGTGGATAAAACGATTTTTCGTATACATAAAAGACTTTTTGTGTTACTCTATTTACATGAAAAATGAAAATGCTAACCACTTCGCAGAAGGAATGATCACGATTACCGCCAAAGGAATAGGCTATGTGAAAGTTGACGATTCCGAACAAGAAGATATTGAAATCGGACAAATGTTTTTGAACACCGCGCTTCACGGCGACCGCGTGCGGGTTTTTCTGCATCCGGAAAAAGAAGGCCAGCGGCAGACCGGCGAAGTGACCGAAATTCTTTTGCGCGGAAAAATGACGTTTATCGGAAAAATTGAAAGAAAAGGAAATCTTGTTTTTCTCGTTGCCGATGACCGCCATATGTATACCGATATCTATATTCCCCACGAAAAATCACAAGACGCCCAGAATGGACAAAAAGCTTTCGTCAGGATCATTGACTGGACCAATCCGAAGAAAAATCCGTCCGGAGAGGTTATAAAAGTCATCGGAAATCCGGGAGAACACGAAACGGAAATTGAGGCGATTATCTTGGAAAAAGGTTTTGAACTCGGTTTTACTCCTGAAGTTTTGGCGAACGCGGAAAGTATCAGCGGGATAATTACCGCGGAAGAAATCGCAAAAAGAAGAGATATGAGGGCTATTACGACTTTCACGATTGATCCGTTTGACGCCAAAGACTTTGACGACGCCATTTCTTTTGAAACTCTGCCGAATGGCGACTATGAAATCGGCGTGCATATCGCCGACGTTTCTCATTTTGTCACTCCGGGCACAGCACTAGACAAAGAAGCGCGGCTCCGCGGAACTTCCGTCTATCTCGTTGACCGATGTATCCCCATGCTTCCCGAACGTCTTTCCAACGACCTCTGCAGTTTAAAACCGAACGAAGACCGTCTGGCTTTTTCCGCTATTTTTACCGTGGACAAAAATTGCGTCAAAGAAGGAACGCATGTTGAAGTGAAAAAACAGTGGTTCGGAAAAACCGTCATCCATTCTGACCGCCGTTTTACTTACGAAGAAGCGCAGGAAGTTTTGGAAGGAAAACAGGGTGGTTATCCGGAAGAACTGCTCGCCCTGAACGCCATCGCAAAAAACATGACGAAGGCTCGCTACCAAGAAGGAGCCATCTCTTTTGAACAGGACGAAATAAAGATTATTTTGGATGAAAATGGCGTACCCGTAAAGATTATCAAGAAACAGAGAAAGGACGCTCACAAGCTCGTGGAAGAGTTCATGTTGCTCGCAAATAAAAAAGTGGCGGAATATATCGCGCATATCGGAAAAGCGGAAGAAAAATTGTTCGTCTATCGTATCCATAACGAGCCGGACAAAGAACGCATCAGAACGCTCGCGGTATTTTTAAAAACGCTCGGCTTCACTCTGAAATTGGACGAAAACGGAGGAGTTTCCACCAGAGACTTGAATGATATTTTAAGCGCGACCGAAGGCGGGCCTTTTCACAACCTCGTACATACCTCGGCGCTCCGCACGATGTCCAAGGCTATTTATTCTACCAAAAATGTCGGACACTACGGTCTCGGTTTTGAACATTACACGCACTTCACTTCCCCGATACGAAGATACCCGGACGTTCTTTCTCACCGCCTGCTTTTCGCGCATCTCAAACAAGAAGAAATTCCCGATTCCGCGTGGCATGATTATGAAGCGATGCTCGTCTACGCGACGGAACGCGAGATATTCGCTACAGACGCCGAACGCGCTTCCATCAAATGGAAACAAGTGCAGTATATGGAGACCAAAGTCGGACAAGAATTTGAAGCGACTATCACGGGCGTTACCGAATGGGGCATTTACGTAGAAGAAAAAGAAACTCGTTCCGACGGAATGATCCGCATGAGAGATCTTTCCGACGACTTCTATATTTTGGACGAAAAGAATTACTGTCTTATCGGCAAAAACAAGAAGAAGAAGTACGCCCTCGGTGATGTACTGAAAGTGAAGCTCACCAAAGCGAATGTTGAAGATCGGCAATTAGACTTCGCTGTTATTTCATAAAACTTCCGTCATTCCGGACGAGATCCGGAATCCATAAGTTCGAGCACCCGCCCTGGATCCCGGGTCGCGGCCCGGGATGACGAATGTAGTGTTATTTGGGAAATAAATAATAACCGATTTTAGTTTATGAAAGAAGAAAACAAAGAAGCAAAAATAACATCTCCGTTGGAAGAAGCTTCCATAAAAGCAACACAATGGATAGGCACTCCTTTTTCTCTCGTGGTTCATACGGTATTTTTCATCGGAATTTTTTTCCTGAAAAATTTCGGATTTTCTACCGAAGAGATACTTCTTATTTTAACCACCGCCGTATCTCTGGAAGCAATATATTTGGCTATTTTCATTCAGATGACCATTAACAGGCAAGAAGCAAAACTCCACGAAGTCCGTGAAGACATTGAAGAACTCGGCGAGGATGTTGAAGAAATCGGAAAAGACGTTGATGAACTATCCGAAGACGTTGAAGAGATAGGAAAAGACGTTGATGAACTCGGCGAAGACTTTGAAGAGATAACGGAAGACATGGAAGAAGATGAGAAAAAAGAGGAAGCCTATCGTTCCGAAAGAAACAAAAATCTGCAAAAAATAGAAACCACTCTGCAGTCGCTGATTATAGAGTTGGAAAAAATGAAAGAG
Source organism: Candidatus Parcubacteria bacterium (assembly GCA_026395595.1). Classification (GTDB taxonomy): domain Bacteria; phylum Patescibacteriota; class Minisyncoccia; order Phycocordibacterales; family CAIJYI01; genus CAIJYI01. The sequence goes on from JAPLYL010000001.1 coordinate 66,942, forward strand.
AAGAAATAGATAACAAACAACAAAAAAAACACTTGGCGGTTTCACCGCCAAGTGTTTTTTTGTTACCCCATTGAAATCAATTCTTTGAGTTTTTCGTCTGCAACGCCATTCATTTGCAGATGCTTCGGAAAAATACCGTCGTTTTCAATATCATTACTTTGCACCGGCAAAATATAAACATTTCCGCTTTCTGGATTTTTCCCGAGAACGACTTTTACCCCTTCTTTTTTACATCTTTCTATTATCTCGTCTATTGGCGTGGCAAAACCGGGAAATTCTTCTTCATCCGCTTTTAATCTTGCATACGCTTCGGTGTTAATTCCCGGAAAAGAAAAACTTTCCTGATTTTGACTCAATTCAAGAGCAAGAGAAATTTTCTTCTGTTTTTTCTCTTCTTCAGGGCTCGTCATTTTTGGGGCAAATTCCATCATAAAAAATTTTACATTATTGTTTTTCTAATATCTCCACCCGACGGACAATCCCGTTAAATTCATTTCGGTGTACGGTTTCATCAAGACTTAAAACGGTACCGAGTTGTTTTTTATCAATAGAAGCAAGCCTGCGGTTGGTTTCTTTTTGTTCTTCCTCTATCGAGTAAACTCTTTGCTTGATGAAAGAAACGTCATCTTTTAATGAAGAAACGTCGCCTTTTAGTAAAGAAACGTCGCTCTTCAACGAAGAAACGTCGCCCTTGACTGAGGATATTTCCGACTCTATTTTTTCAAATCCGTTCATGGTAAATACAGCGAGCTTTTCAATAAGCTCCCCAAGTTTTTCCAACGTCATTTTTTCCTTTTTCATGAATATATTTTATCTTAGGGTCTGTTAAAAAGCAAAAGCTTACCGCGCCATCATTCCTTCGGCGTCTTCAAATTTTATGGAGAGGATTTTTGAGATGCAGTCTATTCCGACGGTTACGCCGTAGATGATGCCGGCGTGAGACATGGTTTCGCGATTATGCGTAATAATGGCGAGCTGAGAAGTTTTGGAAAGCGTTTCTAGCATCATGCCGTATTTTTTGGAATTGGACTCATCAAGAGCAGCATCGGTTTCATCAAGCACCAAGAACGGCGGCGGATTGACCTGTGAGACGGAAAAAAGCAGAGCAATGGAAGTAAGAGTCCTTTCGCCCCCCGACAACATCTGAATGCCCCGCAGGCGTTTGTGCGGCAAAGAGATGTTTATTTCCAAACCTTCCTCTTCGTCTTCCTCGGGGACTGTTTCTTCTGTTGCCATTTCAAGACTTGCATCGCTTTCCTCTGTTTTTTTCTTTTTCGGAGGGAGTACCGTTTTGAGAGAGGCCGTACCTCCGCCGAACAGCACCGTGAAAAATTCTTGGAATTGTTTGTTTATCTTTTCCAACCCATCTTTGAATTCCGTCGTCAGTTTTTCCGAGAGTTCAAAGATAAGCTGGTGCAAAGATTCGGCGCTTTTTTCTAAATCGGTCAGTTCGCGGTCAAGAAAAGCATCGCGGTCAATCACCTCTTCATATTCTTTGAGTACGTCTTCTCCTCCGCCAACACCGAGTTCCTCAATGCGGATCTTCATGCGTTCCACATTTTTTTTGCGATTACGCTGAACTTCCCGGTCTTCAGTAAAAACTTCTTCTTTATTTATTTCCACTTTTCCGTAATCCAAAATTTGAGAACCGACCAGAATGCCCGCCTCGCCGAGTTCGCTTTTGAAATCCTGTTCTTCTCTTTCAATCTCAAAATAGCGGGAACGGCAAGAATTTACTTTCAAAGCCGCTTCGCTTCTTTTGGACATCATGCTGAAAAGTTCGCGTTCAATATCGCGGGTCGCATCTTTTTCTTTTTCGGCAGAGGCTTTCATGGAGGAATACAACGAATGAACTCTTCTTTCTTCTTCGTGAAGCGCATGCATTTCCCTCTCCACACTCTCTTTTTCTTCTCGCCGTTTCAAAAGTTCCGCTTCGCTTTCTTTGAGTCCATCGTCTTCAACAACAAGCCGTTCTTCTTTTGAAGCGGATTGATCTATAAATCCGCGAAGCAAATTTTTAATACCGCCGAGCAATTCTTTCATTTTACCGACATCGTCCAAAGAATAGGCATTCTCAATCATTTCGTTCGCCATCTGTACCATCTCGCGAACACGGGAAAGCGATACGGGAATATCTTTTATTTCCGCGTTATTTTTTCGTTCTTTTTCTCTGGCAATACGGCGAACCTCCGATTCTATCATTCCCTCCAGTCTTCCCAAAGCACGAGAGAATTCGTCTTTTTTGTTCCGCACGGAACGAATATCGGCTTCCAGTTTCAAAATCTCCCCGGAGAATTGGCTTTCTTTCCCGTCCACAGAAATGGTTTCTCTTGCTTTTTGTATTTGTTCGTCCAGAATACGAAGCTCTTCTTTCGGGCCTTTCATTTCTTCTTCATTCGTTTTTTTCTGATGTTCCAAATATAGCTCCTCCCTTTTCAGATATTCCGCGTATACGCCGGCGAGTTCATCTCGCAGTTTTTTCACGCGTTCAATTCTCTCCACTTGTTTTTTCAAAAAGGAAATACGCGGGGCCAACTCTTTGCGCAAAAGTGAAATTTCCCGGACGTTTTCTTCCGTCTTTTTCAGTTTCCGTTCGCTCTCACTAATTTTGTATTGATAGATGCGCAACCCCAGCGCGTCTTCTATCATAATGCGACGATCTTTAATGGAAGCAAAAAGGAATCGGTCGGTTTCTCCTTGTGAAATAATATGATGGGCGGAAGAACCAATATGCGCGACAGAGAGAAGCTCAACCACATCTTTCAAACGCACGGTCGTGCCATTTATTGAGTATTCATTTGTACCGTCACGAAAGACTTGCCGTCCGATGGTTACTTCGTCGTAATCAATATCAAAAATCCGGTCTTTGTTGTCAAAAGCAATTAAAACAGTGGCTTGATTTGTGCGACCCAAAACCTTGGAACCGTTCCAAATGAGATCTTCTCCTCGTTTGCCACGCATTGATTTTATGGATTGTTCACCCAGAACAAAACGCATCGCTTCCGCAACGTTGGATTTACCCGAACCGTTCGGCCCGACAATAGCAGTAATGGGAGCACTGAAATCCAGCACTGTTTTCTTCGCAAACGATTTAAACCCCGTAATCTCAATTCGTTTTAATCTCATTGATATTATTTTACAATCTTTGAAACATTTTTACAAAGCAAAACACCATGTTGTAAATTCTAGCATATGCTAGAATTTACAACATTGGAAAAATTACTTTATACCAAAGTGTTTTTTCAGTTCTTTGTCTTTTGATAAGTAATCCACCGATAGGATTTCCACAAATTTCCCTACTCCGAAATAATCGGCAACATAGAGAATTTCTTTTTCACATGGGTGCGGATACACCCAAACGCTTTTCTGGTATTGATAAAAACCGAGAGCTTTCAACCTCCAACGAAGCGCCTCCCTCGCTTTTGAAAATTGAACGGGAATATCAAACAAAACAAATGTCCATTTCCCTCCCCATTTTTTTGGTTCCGGTAATTGTACGTCATCAAATAAGATTTTCTGAAAATAGGCCTCACCTTTTTTGGTAAGCCGAATGCGGGGAGTTCCGTTATCTCCAATACTTTCCTCTATATATCCTCCTCTTCTTAAATTGCCAGTAGCGTTTGCAAAATCTCTGCTGGTATAGCCTTTTGACCTTTGGTAACCTCGAGCTGCAACCGTAAGTCCAGGAACAGCTCCAAGAACCACCACCCCAGAGAGAAGAATAAGGACTAAAGCAACCTGTGTTGCATAGGAAGCCGGAGTACCAGAAGCAAGAAATTCTTCCGCACGAATTTTTAAAGTTTTTTCATTAATCTTTTTTGGTTCAAAATAATTTTTTGAATACTTTGATCTTGATTGAATCTTTGGCTTAACCATATTTTACAGTATATCAGGGCTAAATGATGTTGTAAATTCTAGCATATGCTAGAATTTACAACATCATTTTTTAAAAAAAAGACCTGGAAAGGTCTTTTTTGTTTGTGCGCCGGGTTGGATTCGAACCAACGAAGACTGATGTCAGCAGATTTACAGTCTGCCCCCGTTGACCGCTTGGGTACCGACGCATCTGACACTTTGACAGTATAACAGAAAATTTTGAAAAAGAAAGGCCCGCCAAGGTGTACTTGGCGGGCGGGTGTTTCTATTCTCCGAAATGAGAATCGGGAACGATTGACCAGAGGCCATTCATGGAAATGACTTTGGCCTGCCGTTCGGCAAGATCCAAAATTTCATGAACGAGGCGGGGTTCGCGAATAAAGAAAAGCAGTTCGCAGACAGAAGTAATTTCACCGATAGTGAATCCGTCTTTTCGGAAAGCAACCGATAATTCTCGGAGAATTTCCAAAATATCTTTTTGTTCCGGAGCACAATGACGTCTTGCTTCTCTCGCCTTTTCGGCTAAAATGTGTGAATCATACGCGTTGATAATCGCTTTTTTGTCCATTTTTTCCTCCTTTGCACGCCATAGCTCATAGAGAGCGAAGGCGGGTCTTGCTCATTAAAAAATCAATGTTCTAGATTAATAGATAACACAAAACAAAAAGCAAGTCAATATGACTTGCTTTTTGTTTTGTGTTTAAAAAACGAAAAGCTTATACCATAACTTTTTCTTTTTGACCCTTCCCTACCGGTTTGCGTTTTATTTTATCGGCAACAATAGTGAGCTCGCCGTTTTTCATTCCGACGGAAACAATTCCTCCGAAGAGCATGCCTTTGGAGATCATCATGGTTGCAACGGGATTCAAAATCTTGTTTTGGATAAGCCGTTTGAGCGGTCTCGCGCCGTACTGCGGGTTGTATCCTTCTTTGGCAAGATATTCCAACGCGGAATCAGAAACGCTGAGCAGTATGTCTTTTTCTTTTAATCGTTTTTGAACGATAGCCACCTGGAGACCGGCAATCTCTCTGACGGCTTCTTGGGAAAGAATGTCAAAAATAAGGATCTCATCCAGACGATTCAAAAACTCAGGGCGGAAATAATTTTTGAGCGCCGCGGTAACTTTTTCTTTTGCTTCGGTGTAATCGGCGGCATCATTGGTGTTGGAGAATCCGATGGACTTCATGCGGTCAATAAATTCAGCGCCGATGTTGGAGGTAAGAATAATAACCGTATTTTTGAAGTTGACGGTTCTCCCCTTCGCGTCGGTAAGGCGTCCATTATCAAGCACCTGCAAAAGGATGTTGAAAACTTCCGGATGCGCTTTTTCTATTTCATCAAACAAGAGTACCGAGTACGGTTTGTGACGGACGAGCTCGGTGATATTTCCCCCTTCTTCGTGACCGACATATCCGGGAGGAGAACCGATGATTTTTGAAACCGAGTGTTTCTCCATGTACTCGGACATGTCTATGCGAATGAGGGATTTCTCATCGTTGAACAAAAATTCAGCCACCGCTTTTGAGAGTTCAGTCTTTCCGACGCCGGTCGGACCCAAGAACAAGAATGAACCGATTGGATGGTTCGGATCGGCGATGCCGACGCGAGAGCGTTTGATGGCATCGGAAATTTTTGTGATGGCGCTATTTTGTCCGACCACGCGCGCGCGAAGTTTCTCTTCAAGCATACCGAGTTTCGCGGCTTCTTCTTCCAGCATTTTTGAAACGGGGATCCCTGTCCATTTAGAAACTATATCGGCGATCTCGGCTTCGGTAATTTCTTCTTTCAAAATTCTCTGAGTGCTTTTCAGTTTTTTCAAACGAAGACTTTTGGCGGCAAGCTCTTTTTCGAGCGTCGGAATTTTTCCATAACGGATTTCCGCAACCGTAGCCAAATCAGTGCGAGCTTCAGCGGTCTCCGCCTCAAGACGGAAAGCATCAAGCTGTTTCTTTATCTCGCGGATAGCGGTAAGAATTTCTTTTTCATTCGTCCATCTCGTTTCAACATTGTGAGTTCTTTCCCGAAGATCGGCGATTTCTTTATCAATATCTTTCATGCGAGATTTTGCATTGTGTCCCTCTTGCGTGCCGGCTTCTTTCTTCAGCGCTTCTTTTTCAATCTCAAGGCGCATGATTTTACGATGGGCATCTTCAAGAATCGCCGGTTTTGTTTCCAGAGAAATTTTCAGCATGGAAGCCGCTTCGTCTATGAGGTCAACGGCTTTGTCTGGTAAAAATCGGTCACTAATATAACGACCGCTCAAATTGACGGCGGAAATAATGGCATCATCGGTAATGCGCACTCCGTGATAGAGCTCGTATTTTTCTTTCAAACCACGAAGAATAGCGACCGCGTCCGGAATAGACGGTTCGTTCACTAAGACCGGTTGAAATCGACGAGTGAGCGCTGGGTCTTTTTCAATATGTTTTTGGTATTCTTTGAGTGTGGTTGCTCCGATAGCGCGAAGATCTCCGCGGGCGAGCGCGGGTTTCAGCATATTGGAAGCATCAAGAGAACCATCCGCTCCGCCGGCACCGACGATCATGTGTATTTCATCAATAAAAAGAATAATCTTCCCTTCGGAATGTTCAATTTCTTTCATGATGGCTTTCAGTCTTTCTTCAAATTCTCCGCGGTATTTCGTACCGGCGACCAAAGAACCGATATCCAGAGAAACAAGTTCTTTGTCTTTGAGAGATTCAGGCACATCGCCTTTTGCCATGCGAATCGCAAGACCTTCAACAACGGCGGTTTTTCCCACGCCGGCTTCTCCGATGAGAATCGGATTGTTTTTGGTTCGGCGAGAAAGAATTTGCATGATGCGGGCAATTTCAACATCGCGACCAATGACCGGATCAAGTTTATCTTCACTCGCGAGCTTGGTCAGGCTTCGCGTATAGCGTGAAAGCACTTTGGATTTTTTCGGAGCGCTGATATCGGTAATGTTTCCATTCTTAAATTCCTGCAAAATACGGAGCACTTCGTCTTTCGTAATTTTAAAACGAGCAAGAAGCTCGCGAGAAGTCTGAGAAATTTCTATAAGAGAAAGGAACATGTGCTCGGTGGAAATGAAACTATCGTTCAAAGACTGAGAAACCTTGGCGGAATTTTCCAGAACATTGGCAATCTCCGGGGTCAGATACATCTGATACGACGGAGACATGGTCGTGCCATTTTCATTCGTTTCAAGCACGGCAAGAAGAGAATCTATAAGAAGATTCTGATCGGTCTCCATTCTATCTAAAATGGCGATAACAGGGCCTTCTTCCTGAAGAACGAGCGCGGCAAGAAGATGCAAAGAATCAACGTGGTTTTGCCCGCGTTCAATAGCCAATTCGTGAGCCCGACGAATAGCCTCTTTTGCTTTGGTGGTAAAATCTTTAAGTGGTGGCATATATATTTAGATAAAAAAGAAAAACCAATGATTGATTTTTCTTTTGTTTATGATACAAGAGTTGAGAAAGATTGTCAAACACCCGGCAAAGCCTCTATGGCCGCAGCCTGAGAGGCCGTCGGCTTGTCGGTTTTTGGCTTTTTATACTCATTTATGGCGCTTTGAATATGAGAAGAAGAAAGCGAAAAATCTTTCCCTTCTGATGAAACCATGTTGATTCCGATGACTTTTCCGTCAATTCCGAACATCGGGCCTCCACGGTCGGAAAGAGATAAAGAAATAGAATTCATAATCCGAGTAATGGGATTCTCTTTATCTTGAGATTTCACAACTTCCGAAACAATTCCTTGAGAAACCGTCCCGGCGCTTTTTCCTCCGAGAGAAAGCACGGTTTGTCCGAGTTTCGGATCAGTGAGTGCCAGCGGTGCTCCGCGAAGAGTAACGAGTTTTTTATCATCAAATAATTCCAAAAGAGCCATGCCGGTTTTTTCGTCAACAAAAACTTTTTTACCCGTGTAAGTTTTTCCGCCAAGAAGAGTAACGGAAAATTCATTCCATTCACCCAAGACGCCGGCATCGGTAGCGACCACGTTACCCCCGTCAGCAAGAAATCCTATCCCGCGTTTTTCTCCCTCGTTCGTTTCCGTTTTCGGAGTGGAAATACTCACCATGAAGGCAAGGTTATTCTGAACAGAAGCAACGATTTGATCATTCTCTGTCAGAGAAGAAACAGGAGTGGGGACTCTGGTAACAGACGGCGTCGTTGTTCCCGTAACGACTCGTTCTATTGTCTTTTCCACAATACGATTGAAGGTTTGAGAAATAATAGGGGTCGTGTCGGTAAGCATGGATACGATAACAATACTCGTTGCTGTAGAAGCAACGAAGCTTACCAAAAGGTTCAAAAGCACCATTTGTTGTTTTGTGAGATCTTCCATAGTTCTATAATACCAAGAAAAAGAAAGAAAGTTAATAAGAAAAATCGCCGGACAACATTTGTCCGGCGATTTGATTGTCAATTACGATAATCCTAACGTCTTTGATTGTTCTTGAGTAATGACGCGAACGCCCTGTTTGATGAGAATATCTTTCAAGAGCGCCACTTGGCTTTCAAGATGCGCAATCTTTTTATCTTTGCGAGCGCGATGTTCTTTTTCACTTTCGTAAAGAAACAACGCCCATGCTTCAAGATCGTAGATATATGCAGTATCGCCACCATCGCGAGACAAAACAAAGCGCTCGCCACTGTTGTCCATTAAGACGTATGAATAATTCCAATTATCCACGAACGTTTTTTCAATGATGGCAAAAACCGTTCTTGAAGGATATTTTGCCAGCGGAGAAATTGAATCTTTTGAAAAACATACATTATCAAGAATAACCCGCCTCCCGACCACACCTTTTCCATACAGAGCATCCAGTCTGACTGTTTCTCCATCTTTATAATACTCTAACATTTTGTTCTCCTCTTCCGTCCGCGGTTTGGATTCGCCTACCATTAAAAAACGGGGCTTCCCGCAGACAAAGTTTTCATGCGAAACCTGCACAGGGTATAACGTATAAAGCAAATTCAAAGAACTCTGCTTACCATAACAAAATAACAGAATGTATTTAGTTTGTCAACCTCCCTTCCACTGTTTTCCAATCAATCGCGTCCCAAAAGGCTTTGAGGTAATCGGCTCGTTTCAAACCGTAATCAACCATAAAGGCGTGTTCAAAAACGTCCAGGACCAGCAACGGAACGGTTCCAATTAAAAGCCCGACATCGTGTTCGTTTATCCACGCATTGAAGAGTCTTCCCTCTTTTTTATCGTAGGCAAGAATAACCCAGCCGATACCGCGCATGGTGCCGGTCGCGAGAAAATCTTTTTTCCAGTTCTCAAACGAACCGAATCGTTCGGTTATTTTTTGATAAAATTCAGAATTGCCGTTTATAGCGAGGGCGTCTTTCTTCATGTTATCAAAATAAAGTTCATGCAGATGCATGCCGTTCCATTCCCACGCAAAACGCCGTTTCGTTTCGGCATATTCAATGGAACCCGCTTCAACCGTTTCCGATTTTTCGGCAAATTTATTCACGTTCGCGACATATCCCTGATACAGCGTAAAATGATTTTTCAGCAGCGTCTCGCTGAACCCGGCAAGTCCGATCAAATGATCATATTTTTTTGCTTCGTAAGCCATAGTACTAATGGATTAAATTTTTAATCCTTATAGTATAGCACAAAAAAAAACAAGCTTACGTCCATGTTGTAAATTCTAGCATATGCTAGAATTTACAACATGGTTTCCCTTCATAATCTATCTTGTTATTTTTAGGATTTTTGAGAGTTCGTTCACCGTACAAAAGAGGTCTTCTTTTTTTGTGTCGCGACCGAGAGTAAAACGCAAAGAGCTTGCGGATCGGTTTCTTCCGAAGCCGAGGGCTTCTATGACATGCGAAACTTTTCCGTCATGACTGATATTAGCACAGGCGGAACCGGTGGAGCAGGAGATACCACGAGCATCTAACTGAATAACGAGCGCTTCGGCATCGGTTCCCGGAATGGAAATGTTGACGTTGTTCGGCAATCTTTTTTCTGCGCTTCCGTTTAAAACAGTTCCCGGAATTTTTTTCAAGATTTCGGCAATGAAGAAATCGCGAAGTTTTAGCAATCGCGCTGATTCTTTTTCTTTCATTTCTTCCGTGATTCTCATCGCTTCCGCAAATCCTTTCAAACCGGCGACATTTTCCGTTCCACTTCTCGCTCCTTTTTCTTGTCCTCCACCGAAAAGTATCGGGGAAATTTTTACTCCTCTTTTTACAAACAAAGCGCCGACGCCTTTCGGACCATATATTTTTGAAGCATTGAAGGTCATGAGGTCAACACCAAGCCGAAGAACGTTCATATCCAAATAATTTACGGCTTGGCACGCATCCGTATGAAAAATCGGTTTGCTTTTTGAATGGCGGATGACTTTCGCGATTTCCGCTATCGGCTGTATCGTGCCAATTTCGTTATTCGCATACATGACGGAAACTAAAACCGTGTTTTCTTTGATGGCTTCTTTTACGTCTTTCGGAGAAACCAATCCGTCGCTATCAACAGGAAGATAGGTAACTTCCGCTCCGCGTTTTTCCAGTTCGCGTGCGCATTCCAAAACGGAAGCATGTTCAATGGAAGAAACGATGAGGTGAAATTTTTTCGGATCTTGCACGACGCCAAAAAGAGCAAGATTGTTGGATTCCGTTCCTCCGCTCGTAAAGATGATTTCGTCGGGATTGGCGCCTATCGCTTCCGCAATATCTTTTCTTATTTCCAAAAGAGCCTTCTTCGCTTCCACTCCTTCTTTATGGAGGGAACTCGGATTGCCGTATATTTCTGAACTAATCTTTTGCACAACAGAAAGAACCCGCTTGTCCAGAGGCGTCGTCGCGGAATGGTCTAAATATATGCATTTTGATTTTGAGCTTGACATTTTAGTCAGTATAGTATATACTATTTCCAGTATTTGTCCAACAAAAAAGGAGTCACCCTATGAACGCAGCACTCGCCTTTGTCATTTATTTTTTTATTTCCTCAATTGTTTTGATTATAACCGACTGTTTTACCGGGTACCGAGACGCTCTCGCCGCCCAAAATATCAGCATAGTGAAAAAGATAATTCATGGAACAGTATACATGATCTCCGGTGCGGTTCTGATGTGTTTAATGCTCTACTATGGTCTAACGGATTTGGTGATTAAAATGCTTACGTAATCAATCAGGATTTATCCGCCTCACAGCACCGCAACACGGTGCTGCTTTTGTATATATTGACTTTTTGTTAATCATGTTATATATTCAAGGTTGGTTCTATTACACCAATTGTTCTAGAAAATTTATCATAATACACAATTAAGGAGTTGGCAATGACACCAACCAAAGATAGTCACACGATAAAAGCCGTATTGATACGGATAAGAAACAAAACCCCTGAACTGCTGCTCTTGGAGCACAAGGTTCGGGAGGATACCGCCCCGCAAAAAAGAGGCGGAAAGTTCAAAGAATGGAGGCGTTGGGGTTTACCGGGCGGAAAAGTTGAACTCAATGAAAACCTACTTACGACGCTTATACGCGAGACATGGGAAGAAATACATCTTCGTCTGTCTGCGGAAATGTTCAAAGAAGAACACATTGTTCATTGTCCGATAAAACCATCACTTCGGGCCGGTTATGACACCCATCAAGATCATTATATGTTCGCCATTCTTCCTCAAGAAACGGAGATAGAAGAAATAGAGAGCGATAACGATGAAATTGTCCGTGGACAGTTCTTCCCTCTTGATAAGATACCCACACCGGATGACGCGCTTCCTTTTACCAGAAATCAGCTTCGCGGGCTTGTGGAAATGCTGCGTCATTTAATCGGAAAGGTGGAAGATGCCGATAAGTGGTCGGCGACCGTTGAGAAATGGGCGTACCCATACCTCACGACAAGAAAATAGTTTCAGAAGTCACGGCCTCGTAAAGAGGCCGTGTTTTTTTGCATATTTCCTATTATTGTTATATAATTGCCCGCATATGGATACCACTTCTCTTCTCTATGTTTTTATCGTGCTCGCCGTAGTCCTTACTGTCTGGGTCATTCGCCTGGAAATAAAAATGAGTCGATTATTGGCCGGTCAAGACGGTAAAAGTCTGGAAACAAGTATTGTGACCCTTATTGGAAAAGTAGGAAAACTTGAAGGCGCCAGTATTGACGCGCATGCCAAAATAGCCGCTCTTCGCGCTCACTTGAGAAAAAGCATCCAAAGAGTGGAAACGATACGGTTCAATCCATTTAAAGGAACCGGTTCGGGGGGAAACCAAAGTTTTGTCACTTCTTTTTCTGATGAAGACGGAAACGGCGTGGTCATATCAGGACTCTATGCGCGCGACGGAGTAAGCGTCTACGCCAAGCCGATTAGCAAATTCGCATCAGAATACAATCTTTCAGAAGAAGAGAAAGAAATAATAGAAAAATTAAAACAAAGAAGTTAAGAACAAAAATTTGGCGGTGAGACCGCTTGCGAGCGGACTCACCGCCAAATTTTCGTCCTTGACCTTCCAATAAAAAATACAATGCTACACATAACCAACAAAAAACCCGCCCCTATTTCCACTATCATGTCCCGTCCGCCTATCGTTACAGTCATGGGACATATTGACCACGGAAAATCCACGCTTCTTGATTACATCAGGAAAGCAAATGTTGTTGGGGGAGAAGTCGGCGGTATTACGCAAAGACTTACCGCTTATGAAGCTACTCATACGAATGAAAAAGGAGAAGTAAAAAAAATAACGTTCTTGGACACTCCCGGACATGAAGCATTTTCAAAGATGCGTTCCAATAGCGCCGTCGCTGCCGATATTGCTATTCTCATTGTTTCCGCCGAAGACGGAGTCAAAGCGCAAACCATTGAAGCATTCAAGGCGATAGACAGTTCAGGTATCCCGTTTGTCGTCGCTATCAATAAAATTGACCGCCCGAATGCCGACGTTGAACGAACCAAACAAACCCTCACCGAAAACGAAATATATCTGGAAGGATTCGGAGGAAATATCCCTTGGGTTCCCATTTCCGCAAAAACAGGCGAAGGTGTCCCAGAACTCCTTGAGATGGTTCTTCTTATCGCAGAAATGGAAGACTTAAAAGGAGATACTTCTCTCAAAGCAGAAGGAGTCGTCCTTGAATCTCATGTAGATGCCAAAAACGGAGTTACCGCGACTCTCCTTATTAAAGACGGCGTTTTGAAAAAAGGTATGTATGTTACGTCACGCGGAGACATCGCGCCCGTCCGATCCATTGAAAACTTCCTCGGAAAAAAGATAGACCAAGCACAGTTCTCTATGCCCGTCAGTATCTCAGGATGGAGCGATCTTCCAAAATCAGGATCCGGTTTTAATTCCTTCCTTTCAAAAACAGAGGCAAAAAAGTGGGTAGATGAATTCCGCGAAGCCAGCCGAGAAGATACTAAAAATCACAAAGTGAACGAAGGAGCAAAGGCTGGTGTTCTCCGTATACCGGTTATCATCAAGGCCGAGGCCCTCGGAGCGATTGATGCTATCTTGCACGAAATTAAAAAAATACAAGTTGAAAACGTTGAAATAAAAATACTGGGAGCAAGCGGAGGTTCCATTACGGAGAATGACGTAAAATTGGCATCAAGCGACGGACACGGCATTGTTCTCGGCTTCGGAGTGGAAGCAGACGCAAGCGCCCGATCATCAGCAGAACGTTTTTCCGTAACCATTGCCACTTTTGATATTATTTACAAAATGACAGAATGGTTAGCTGAAGAAATGGAAAAGAGGCGCCCAAGACAAGAAGTGGAAGAAAGAATGGGCGCCGCAAAAATTATTCGCATCTTCAATACCGAGAAAAATTCTCGCGTCGTCGGAGGAAAAGTTACCGAGGGAGTTATCAATGTCGGAGACAATGTAAAAATAATGCGAAGAGATTTTGAAATCGGAAGAGGAAAAGTCATAGAACTCCAGCAGCAAAAATTAAAGTCCAAACAAGTAACCGAAGGACTGGAGTTCGGAGCAAAAATAGATTCCAAACAAGAGATAGCACAAGGAGATGTATTGGAAGCATTTGAAGTGGTGAGAAAGTAATAACGAATAGAAAAATAGAATAATAAGAAAATAGAAAGATTATGACGACGACAAAATTTTTTCTATTTTATTATTTACATATTTTAATATAATGCCTAATTACGAAGAAAAAGCAGGAAATCTTTTCAGAAGACTCGCAGGAGAATTTATCGCCAGAGAATCTAACCGCACGACAATGATAACCGTGACAAATGTTCTGGTACGAGAAAATGGACGCGAACTGACCGTATTTGTTACGGTTTTTCCCGACGCAGAAGAAGAAACGGCTCTTTCTTTCTTGAAGAGAAAAAGAAGTGATTTTCGCGAATATGTCAAAAAGAACACGCGTATCAAAACCATTCCCGTGGTAGATTTTGAAATAGACAAAGGAGAGAAACATAGACAAAGAATTGACGAGATTTCGCAAGGGATATAGTATAGATGAGAGAGAAACCGGCCTGGTAGCCAAGTGGTAAGGCGAAGCTCTGCAAAAGCTTTATGCGGGAGTTCAATTCTCCCCCAGGCCTCAAAGTAAGTTAAAAATGAAAAATTAAAAAACCAGAACAGAACATTGGTAATTTTAATTTTTTCTTGTTATTTTTATTTTTTCGTTTTTCCTTTTTCACTTACAAAATAAGCCTGAGTGTTGAAATTGGTATACAAGCGACACTTAAAATGTCGTGGGCGTAAGCTCATGTGGGTTCGACTCCCACCTCAGGCACAAAAAATATGGAATATTTTTTAGCAAAAAATACAGAAGAAGACTTTCAGGGACTTTTCAAATTAGAGGAAGAGTCTGACCTGTACCATGTTGATATTAATGAGGGAACACCCTTTATCCGAGTTCCTTTTGTTGAACAATCAAAAAAAGACTACCGCAAGGATTTTTCGGATAATTTTAAAAATAACCATTATCTGCTCTTTGCAAAAGACGATCACGAATATGTAGGTTGCATCTCGGGATATATTGAAGAACTTCCGCAGGCATATCAATCTCGAAATATTGGATATCTGGACGATATTATCGTTGCAAAAAAACATCGAGGACAAGGTATCAGTTCTGAAATGCGAGATTTATTTTTTGAGTGGCTCAGATCAAAAAATGTATCTTATTGCACTCTTGATGTAAAGATAAAAAATACTGATGCTGTTGAAATATACAAAAAATGGGGTTTTAAAACTGATGCATTGCATATGTGGAAGAAAATTTAACCCTTTGTTTTCTTTTCTTGATATGCTATAGTTTCAAATACAAACGAAGCGTCAGCGCTTCGGGATGTAGTATACCGGTAGTACATACGATTCGGGTTCGTATAGACCGGGTTCGATTCCCGGCATCCCGACCATATTAAAATAACCTTCAATTGCGAAGGTTATTTTAATATGGTCGGGATGAGCGAGTGACCTGCGTCACTCGCGTCCGGGAATCGAAGATGTTGAGTCTGTCGCAGTGAGCCGGTGAGGCGAAACGAGACGAGAAACATGTACCGTCCATGTAATGGAAGATATCCCGGCATCCCGACAATTTGAATATCGCTCGCACGGCTCGCTGGGCGATTGATGAAAACCTACGGTTTTCATACTTTCCCTTGCCTGACCTCAGGCACGATTATATGGTATACTAAATACTAATACTAAATTATATACTTTATGTATGCTGTTTAATCTTTCGCAAAAAAAACTTGTTTTCGCTTCTCTGTTTTCGGCGATTATTTTAATTTTAATAACATGGCTTGTAAAAATCTCTCCGGCGTTGCAAAGCTTTGATGACTATGCACTCGCTTTTTTCGCGCAAGGACGATGTCCTTTTTCTAATGCCTTCTTTCTTGCCATAACCTATTTGGGGAATACGGAATTTCTTGTCTCTTTCTCTTTTTTTCTTTCTATCGTTTTTTATTTTTATAAAAAACTTCCCTATTATATTATTTTTATCGGAACCATTATCGGAAGTTCCGCTTTTGTGTATATTCTCAAAGATATCGTTGAAAGAGCCCGCCCTTCTCTTATCGCTCCCGTTTATCAAGAGACTTCCCTTTCTTTCCCCAGCGGACACGCAGCTCTCTCCGTTATTTTCTACGGAATGCTTGCCTACTTTTTCGCGCGTAATACCAAGATAAAACAAGTTCAACAAAATCTTCTCGCCGGATGGATCTTCCTCTTTGTCTTCATCGGATACTCCCGCCTCCACCTCGGCGTTCATTTCGTCAGTGATGTCATCGCCGGATACGCAACCGGGTTTTTCTGGCTTTCTCTCGGAATACTTCTTTTTGAACAGCTTATCTCCGAAGAATTGCCGTGGTGGAAAAGGTGTTTGAATAAATTAAAACAGAGATAATTTCCCAAAAAAATAACCCCGCAAAATTTGCGGGGTTATTTTTTATTTAAGGTATGACGAAATATGAATGAATGTGTCGGAAGTTTCAGCATGGACATAAGCAACGGAAAACCAAACGACAAACGCAATATATACGGCTCCGAGAAGGAGTACGTTTTTTCTTTTTTCCATTTGAGTAAAGAGATAAAAAATTAAAGGTAAAAAACAATAAATGAAGGGTTTGTAAATAAATAAAGTGTTCAGTTCGGTTTCAGATTTTCATAAGATTTGATTTTTTCGATTGAGTAAACCTTGAAGCGTATCGAGATACGATGAAAGATTTGCGATTGAGAAAAAATCAAAGATTAGGGAAAGATGGAAGCGAAAAGAGCACTTTATTTATTTACAAGCCCTCAGTATAACAATTTTTTCTAAAATTGCAATACTTTTTATCCCCTTGCCGCCTCTATGAACTTTTCAAAAAGAATTTTATTTTCCGGATGTTGCACTATCAACATTTCCGGGTGCCACTGAACGCCTAAAATCCATCGGGAAACCATGTCTTCCGACTCTATTGCTTCCGCGACTCCGTCTTCTGCACGAGCACAGACGAGAAGTCCCGGAGCAATATCTTTTACCGCCTGATGATGAAGACTATTTACGGTAATTTTTGAAAGAGGAAGAAAAGAAGCAAGCGCGGTATTTTCTGCAATAATCACCTCGTGTATCTCTTTTGGAAAGTACTCAGCCAAGGATATTTCTTTGTTATACTCATGATGGATATCGGTTTGAATTTCGCTCTGAATATCTTGATACAGTGTTCCGCCCATCGCGACATTGATAATTTGCGAGCCTCGGCAAACACCAAATATCGGTTTTCTTTTTTCAATAAAAATTTGAGCAAGCATTATTTCCAGTTCATCTCTTTCTTCGGAAATATCAGAGACACTCTCGTGGATAGCAACAGCATCATATCGTTTCGGGTTTATATCCACTCCTCCGGGGATAAATAAACCTTGCGTCTTATCGGCAAGCAATTCCAGTTCATCTCGGGAAAGACCAAGCGGTACAACGAGAGGAACAGCTCTACAGGCTTTCAAAACATCAAGATAAGAAGCATCAACCGATACAGTAGAAAATGATCCTCCTTTTGGAGAAGGTATGCGAAGCGAGGTAATAAGAATAATGGGCTTCTGTTCCATATAGGTATATTATACCACTATTTTAATAATTTGTACAGAAAATACTCTTCATGGTATTATAAAGATATGGAAACCGACCAAATTATTAAAGAGATCTTTAATCAGGAAGAGTACCTCAAAATAGGTGATGACTTGAAAAAGACAGGCGTATTAAAAGACCACATAGAAAAACTTCGCGAAAGGTATGCGAAGCGGTTCAGCGAAATACGCTTTGAACCCGAAGAGAAAATGTGGGAGATGATGGCGATTGAAGACCTCTACGATACGATGACCTTCAAACACAGCGTTCGCGTTTCCGAGCTTACCTACAAGATTATCACAAAAAATCTCATTGCCCCGAACGGCGAGAATTTAATTCTTCAAACCTTTATTGAAAAAAGAGGAGTAAGCCTTCATGATATCACCGCGGCCGCTCTCGGACACGACATAGGAAAAATAAAAATACCGTTGGAGGTTTTACACAACACCCTCGGAGATAAGGAAATGAATCATATTCTGATTGATATGATCCATCGCGGAGTACGAAAAAAAGAAGTTTTTGAGAGGATCGGTTTTAAGGAAAACGATCAAAAAAGCGACGAAGAAATTTTGGCTCAACTTTACCGCAAAGGTCTCCGAGCGGTAAACGTCGTTCCCCTCTCCGAAGCTTTCCCTGAAGAAAAACATCCCGGATTTTCCGAGATTTTGAAGAAACGAGGTTTCTCTCCGGAACAAACGATAAAACAGATTGCCGTATCGCATGAAGCGGCGGGGCAAAAGATATTTGAAATACTGGACGAACCGATTATCGCTGACTTGGTGGGAAATCATCACAATTATAAAAAGAAAGACGACGGAGAAATGAAATACAAAATGAACATTCCCGCACTTCATTCGGAAGGCGTGAGCGATGAATTTGGGGTTCGCAATATCATTACCATCGCCGATCAGCTGGATTCTCTGCAAAGTTCTCGCCCCTATAAAAAAGCCATGACCAGACTTTCCGCCCTTGCCGAATTAACCCACCAAGCGGATACCGGACGAATGAACAAAAGACTTCTCTATCTCTGGATAGAGAATGAATACAAGGAACTGAAAGAAAAAATGGAGAATGGATCTCTTGATCCGATAACGTTGGAACAAGAACAAAAAAACATTGAACAAGTGAAAGAATTTTTAAAAAATACAAAAAAGATATTTAAAAAGAAATTTTCTTTCTTTTCCTTCTTCCAGAAGGGCTAGCAACAAAAAAATCCGCTCACCGCGGATTTTTCTTTGTGCCCAGGGGCAGAGTTGAACTGCCGACCCTTGGTTCTTCAGACCAATGCTCTAACCAACTGAGCTACCTGGGCATTTTCTCAAAATTTTGTTTTTGTGTCTTTCTGTCCAAAACAGCTACCTGGGGCTGTTTTATTCTTCTGTCTATTGTCTATTTATACTCGTTTTTGGCTCTTTTGTAAAGAAATCGCGATTTATGGCTTTGCGCCCGGAAGTAATTTTGAAGCCTGTTCATACAGATTCATCATTTTCTCAATATACGGCTGAGCATAGTAAAACGAACCGAACATCAATCCGATAATAACAAACCAATAAAAAAACTTAAATACCCTTCCCCACATCATACTGGAGTGAAGATCACGCAGTAACTCGTTGTTCTCCTTCTCTATTTTGTATGTTTCTTCTAAGAGCTTTTCTTCTTTTGGTTCCAACATGTTTATCATGATACCAAAAAATGAGAGGAAAATCAATTTTTGATATAAATGCAAAATAATACTATAATCACTTCTATGATCATAAACGGAAAACAGATTGCGCAAGAAATAAAAGATGCGCTTAAAAAAGAAGCGGCAACGCTTCCCCGAAAATTACGGCTGGATATCATCTATGCCGGAACCGATCCCGTTATTGAAAACTTCCTCGGAATGAAAATAAGGGTCGGAAAGGAAATCGGTGTGGATACGATTGTGCACCGATTACCAGAATCTATTTCTCAAAAAGAACTCATCGCGCATATAAAAAGCATCGGGAGCGATTCGTCGGCTGATGGAATGCTTGTCCAACTCCCATTGCCGGGAGGAATGGATATTCAAGAAATTCTAAACACCGTACCCCCGGAAAAAGACGTTGATGTTCTGTCTGATTCGGCGCTGAAATTATTTTCCGAAAACAAAACTGACAACATTTCTCCTGTTGCCGGAGCCTTTATGGAAATACTTCAAAGGAACAACGTTTCTTTGAAAAGTAAAAAGATTGTTATCTTGGGTCGCGGGCGCCTTGTGGGAAAACCGTTCGCCATTTGTGTAGAAAGAGAGGGCGCGGATGTTACCTATCTAAACAGTACGACAGGAGATCCTGTTCCTCATCTTTTAAAAGCGGACATCATCGCCACGGGTATGGGAAAACCGCATTTCATCAAACCGGAAATGATACGCGAAGGTGTGATAATTTTAGACGGAGGCACATCAGAAAAAAACGGCAAAATAGTCGGCGATGCTGATCCCGCATGCGCCGAAAAATGCCAAATCTTTACTCCCGTACCGGGAGGAATCGGGCCGATTACCGTGGCATTAATTTTTAAAAATCTATTGAATGCAACAAAACGACGAGTTTAATCCTCGTCGTTTTGTTATTTGTAAATTATCAAACAAAGTATTCTTTTAATTTCTTTGTACTTTCTCTTATCTTTATCAATTCAAATTCATTGGAATATTCTTCTTTCGCAAAATCCATTATCTTCATGACATTATTAACTTTTCTTTTATACTCAAACATCCATGAGTGCCAAGGAAACATCCAAACATGAAAATGAGACGAGGAGCTTGGTTCTTCTTGAACGATAGTTATTTCGTCAATTCCCAATTTTTCTTTCATCGCCCTCCTGCATTTAATTAAAAAACGACAGAGGTCTGTTTGTTCGGCATCTGTAAATTCCAGAATAGATTTAACATGTCTTTTAGACGCGATAATTACAAACCCTTCTATCGGATATTCAAAATCTTGTTCAGCAACAAAATATTCAGTTTCTGCGATTCTTTCGACAGGCAAAGAAACCTCTCCACTCTGAATTGAACAAGCGATACAATCAATATTATGTTCTGTTCCTGATATATCTTTTATCGTGACCATAATCGTGACTTTCAGCTTTAAATTTTTAATCTTCGTTGGTGCCCTCGGCAGGAATCGAACCTGCATCAGCTCGCCCCGTTATAAATTGTCCTCTTGGCAGGAATCGGACCTGCATCAGCTCGTTAGGAGTGAGCTATTCTATCCATTGAACTACAAGAGGAAAATTTATAACAGGGTGAGCTATTCCCCACCCGACTGAACGACATCAGTCGTTCGGGCGGGTATCCATTGAACTACGAAGGCAGACGACGAAGATTTATGATTTAAGATTCAGGATTTATGAACACGCAGGTCGTCATTCTTAAATCTTTAATCATAAACCTTAAATCCCCGTTCGTTCTAGAGTCCGAGAGAGCTGACGAGTCTTGGTTTGTCAAAACCGATAACCGGCTCGCTTTCCCCTTCTACGGTAATGACGGGAACCCCCATTTGTCCGGTAAGTTCCAACATTTCTTTTCTTTTTTCAATATCCGTCCCGACATTGTATTCTTCAAAAGGCACGTTATTGGCGGTGAAAAAATCTTTCGCCATTTTGCAATACATGCACGTAGAAGTGGTGTATATTTTTACTTTTTTCATAAAATCTTTATATTATTGAATAACATACGCAGTATAGCACAAGAACACTTATTTGAAAATTTGCTCGGTTTTGCGCCATATGATACTCTTTCTAAAGAGATATGTTCAAAAAAAGGAGTAAGGAGAGATGGAAAAAGTAAAAATAGATGCAGTAGCCTATCATGAAGCGGGGCATGCCTTCGTTGCTGTAATGACAAACAAGATACGCGTCAAAAAAGTTTTTTATGACGGGGCGGAAGGATATACGGAGACCGAGTGGCTTTCGGGAAATATAAATTTTGAAAAACTTTGCTTTTTCCTCGCAGGAGAAATTTCCGAATACCGATTATCGGAAAATTTTTCAGAAATCAATTCCGGCATAGACCGAAAGAACACAGAAGACGTTCTCTTCCTCATTTCAGGAAAAAGAGAAGAACAATATGCCTTCTGGCTGAAAGCGATAAAAACCGTTAACGAGTGGATTGATGATCCGAAAAATGCGGAAAAAATAAAAAGAATCGCGAAAGATCTTATGATAAAATCAACCCTTTCAGAAGAAGATATACGGGCGATAATGAGCGAATAAGAGAAACCCCGTGCGTCGTATCGCACGGGGGTTTTTTATGCCGTCTTCGGCAAAAAGCGATAACCTTCAGGAACAATAAGAGACTTCGGATCTTTTCCGTCCCATGATATTTTTTTATGAATGACCATGTCAGTGATAACCCACTGAAAAAGATGTTCAAAACCCTTCACTCTTTCCTGTAATATCTTCGGCGTATCAGTCGGATAGATTGGAACCGGATATTCAAAGAATACCGGACCTTTATCGTACTCGTCCGTTACGAAATGCATAGATACCGCCGTATCTTTTATATATCCTTTTTGATACGCATCTATGACCGCCCGATGAATATGTATTCCGTACATTCCACGGCCGCCAAAAGCAAGTCTTGCGGGGTGGATGTTAAAAGTTGTTCTCGGGTCATAACCTTCCATTTTCTTCAACCAACCAGAAAGAGCAACCCATTCACCCCCATGTTTGCGTATTACATAATTATAATTACGAACGTCATAAGGCCCGGGAAACCAAAGGAAACGGATTCCATTCGCTTCCGCTTTTCTTCTTATTCCCCCAAATCGATGAGAAGAAACCGCACCGACGATATTCGCATCTAACATTCCATTTTTTTGCGCGTCAACCAATGCTTCAAATCCGCTTCCTCCTTCTTTTTTTGTTCCAGAAGCAAAAACAAGCAATCTTGGTTTATTTTCTTTTTTCTCCATTCGTTCCTCCTGTAAAAAAACTCCAGATTTCTTTATATCATACAAAGCAAAAAATCGCCATATGGCGATTTTTTGCTTTTGTGCGAGTAGGGAGAATCGAACTCCCGCCCACTGCTTGGGAAGCAGCAGTTCTGCCACTAAACTATACTCGCGGGACGATGATTTAAGATTTATGATTTATGAAAAAACGTAAACTTCGTATTCTTAAATCCTAAATCATGAATCGTAAATCACTTATTCATACTACCTGAAAAAATTTAAAAATCTAGACCATGCGGACGGCTCGGGGGCTGACTCTTTTGTTGTGGTTGCTTGTGGAGTATCAACCACTAAAATAACTCCTTCCCCTTCCTTCCCTACCATAAATTTTTCTCGGATCTCGGATTCTTGACCTCTCTCTGTTTTCAAAAAACTTACTCTTTTTTCCAAGTCTGTTTTTCTTTCTTCCAGACTACGAAGTTCGGCTTTGGCTTCGTTCGCTTTCCGAACCGCTTCTCGATTGGTTTGATACAATCCCCATATCCGACTCGCAAAAAACACAAAAAGGATTGCTAAAAAAACCAGCATCGGACTAGAGTACATCAGCCGTCTTGTCTTTTGTTTTTCTTTAAAATCAAGCATCTTGTTTTTGATATCTGACAATGATAGTATATCTCATATGGCATTCTTCAGCAAAAAAAATAAGAAAAAAGTGGAGTTTATTTGGGCAATTATCAGCGTTCTGGTAGCCATCAGCATGGTACTTTTGTATATGCCAAGTTTATTTCAATAAAGAAATTATCGAAAAAAAAAGACTCCTGAAAGTATTTTTTATAAGATTAAAAAGATACGCCAAAAACGAAACATTTGATTTATTTTTTTATTCGTGTATACTCGTAATTGGAGCGGAGGCAAGGATTAGTGAGTTGCGACTCGCCCCTACCTTTGTAAAGACCCGGAACGGCACAAGGATGTGCTGCGAAAGGAAAAAATTAGCTTGTGTGAAAACATAAGTGATTACGGAAAAGGACGAAGCACTTCGGTGTTTCGTCCTTCTTTTTTTTCAAAAACGCTTGACAATATTGATTTTATAGTTTATACTATATTAGGTATTAATGTTCTTGGAGAATTATAATGTTGTCATTATTAAAAAAAATATTGATCGGAATTTTATTTGCATATATAGTGAGTGCAAACTTCTGGTTCACTACAGAAGGTGTTCTTTCTGAAATAAGAAAGGTGGACGCGGGAACCTATCATATCTATGTTGAAAAAGTAAACGTGAAGCCATTCAAAACAACGGTGGACGTAAAAATTAACTACACAGATAAACTTCCACAATATCGATATTGTGTAGACTCAAATATACTTTTCTTATACAAAGTCTATCTATGCGAATAAGCCTATCGCGAGGTAAAACCTCGCGATTTTTTATTGTTTCATCATTTTCAGGAACACCTCATGCGGAATATTGACCTTCCCTTTTCCTCTCGCCTTCATCTTCTTCTTCCCTCTTTTTTGTTTTTCCAAAAGTTTCATTTTACGCGTGATGTCGCCTCCGTACAAATAATCGGTTACATCTTTACGCATAGCAGAAAGTGACCTTGATGAGATAATTCTTCCTAATGCCTGCGACTGTATTTTTACGACAAACATCTGTCTTGGTAAAATATTGTGGAGTTTTTCCACGGCATCTTCGGCCTCTTCTTGAATTCTTTTTCTTGAGACTACGCGAGTAAAGGCGACAACCGGTTCTTCGGCTACCAAGATATCCAAACGCGCAACATCGGCGGGGCGCATGCCGGTAATTTTGTAGGAGAGCGAAGCATAGCCTGAACTGGCGCTTTTTAATTTATCGAAAAATCCGCGCATAAGCTCGCGCAACGGCATATCCACTTCTGTGGCATTGCGATTCTCTCCAAAAAGTTCTGATGCGCCGACTTCCCCCTCGTGTTCATAAAGGAGCGTCATAATGTTGCCAACGTATTCCGGCGGCGTAATAATCTTCGCTTTTACCCACGGCTCGGCGACTGATTTGTACGAACCGTAATCAGGAAACAGCGCAGGCGAGTAAATCATTTTTTTCTCGCCATTTAAGTATTCAACTTCGTAGGTAATAGACGGCGTAGCAATGATCATGTCCAAGTCAAATTCTCGATGCAGACGTTCGGTAATAATTTCCAAATGGAGCATTCCGAGAAACCCGCAACGGAAACCGCGACCAAGAGAACCGGAAGTTTCTTCTTCATACGAGAGTGAGGCATCAGTAAGACGAAGCCGTCCGAGTGCTTGTTTCAATAAATTGAAATCGTCCTGTCCTTCGGGATAAACGGATGCCCACACGACCGGCGCGGGATTCATGTATCCGGGAAGCGCAAGACTTGGACGTTTGAATGAAGTCACTGTGTCTCCGACAGAGGCAATACCCGGCTGTTTGATGCCGGTTACGATATATCCGATCTCGCCCGCTTTGAGAGAGTCTTGAGGAACTTGATCCGGATGAAAAATGCCGACTTCAAGCGCAATGAATTTTTCATTAGCCGCACTAAAGAGAAGTATGTCATTCTTTTTCACTTCGCCATTAAACATACGGACATACACAATAACTCCGCGATGCGTGGAATATTGGAAATCAAAAACCAGCGCGCGCGGAGACTCCTCCCCTAGGTCAGTCCTAGGGGTTTCGGTTTCTTCTTGAGGGGGTTCAATTTTCTCAATGACGGCGCGAAGAACTTCTTCAACACCTTCTCCTGTTTTTCCGGAAACGGCAAGAACCTCATTAATGTTACAATCAAGAAGCTGTGCCACCTCAGCTTTTACCTCCTCCGTTCGGGCAATCGGAGAATCGATTTTACTGACAACAGGAATAATAGTAAGCCCGGATTCGCGCGCCATTTCAAGGGTGGTCAATGTCTGCGCCTGCACGCCCTGAGTCGCGTCCACGAGCAAAATAGAGCCTTCTACGGCTTTCAGAGCGCGGGATACTTCATAAGAGAAGTCTATGTGTCCGGGAGTATCTATCAAATTCAACACATAGGGATGCCCTTGGTATTCGTACTCCATTCTGACCGGCTGCATTTTGATGGTGATGCCTCGCTCGCGTTCAAGTTCCATGGAATCAAGTACCTGCGCCATCATTTTGCGCTTCTCAATCGTGTGGGTGATTTCCAACATGCGATCAGCCAAAGTGGACTTCCCGTGATCAATATGAGCAATAATGCTGAAATTTCTGATGTTTTTTCTATCTAACATAGGTGTGATAATACCTCAAAATCAAACAAAGAGGAAGAGCAACTATATTTCCTCTTGTCCCGGCGATACCGGTTTTGCTTTCCAGAACTTGTGGTGAACCTCCGCTCTTACGGTTTCAAATTCGGGATTTTTCAAAAGCATGAGAACAATCACGCCAGCGGCTATTCCTATAATTCCCGCTAAAAATCCTTGAAAGAAAACGCCGAGGAATTTGTTTTGATCAAAAACGAGAGCAAAGATATTCAGACCTTCGTAGGCGACAAATCCCATCGCGAACGAGGCGGTCAGACTATGCCAGAAGGCTTGGGAAATTTCTTTGGTCATTCCTTTGGCAAATTCCCTTTCAAAGGCGACCCAGTGCAGGACGGCATTCAAAATCGTACCAATGCTGTAGGCGAGCGGAAGAGCTATTACTCCGGCGCCTTCCGCTCCTTTAATTTTAAGGACTGATTCCATAAAAATTCGGAAATCATTTTGTCCGGCGAATACATGAATAAAAAAGAAAGCAAGAATGATTATCAGCACCGCACAGAAGAAATTCATGAAGAGCGGTTTTTTGGTATTGCCGGTGGCGTAATAGCCACGGGTAAAAAGCAGAATGAGACTTTGCGCGACGAGAGAGATGGTGAAGAGCGCGAGCGCTGCCGCAGTCAGACGAGTATCATTCCAACTAAAACGACCGGATCCTAAAATAACGCGGACGATTTGCGCGCGGAGAACGATGAACAAAAAGATAACGGGAAGCGACCAGAAGATGATATGCTTGGCAGCATTTGTGATTTGCGCGGCAAATTTCTTTTTTTCTCCGTTCGCAAAAAGCCGCGCCATCGTCGGAAACGCAGCGACGGAATACGAAACGCCGATAATGGACAACGGAACCGATTGGAGGTTGTACGAAAATTGAAAAATGGAAATGGAACCGACAGAAATAAGAGAAGCAAAAGTAATGAGAATAAGAACGGAAATGTTGTTGATGGACATTGCCAGAGTTCTCGGCAAAGAAAGCAAAGTTACTTTTCTTATACTCTTCCAGTCAACAAAAGCGGAGAATTTCGGAAAGAAATCTTCTTTAAGGATGACGGGGAGTTGAATGATAAGGTGGAAGAATGCTCCGATAACGACGCCAAGAACGATTCCGAGAAGCCCGAACATTGGGTACAGAAAAATAATGCCGATAATAATACCGAGATTGTAGAGTACCGGACTCAAAGCAAAGACAAAAAATTTATTGACTGACTGCGTAATACTACCGACGAGATTGGAAAGTCCGAGAAGGAAAGGGGAGAGAAGAAGCACACGGGCGAGAAATACTACTTGCGTTTGATCCGCCCAGGAAAAACCAGGCACCACATATGGAGCAAGAAACGGCATCAAAGCAAAAATAAAAAGAGAAGCCGTGGCCATCGCCACAAAAAACAACGTAAAAATATCATTAAGAAATTTTTTCGCTTCATCGTGCCCCTTCCCGATTCTTTCTATAAAAAACGGAACGATGGCTGTCGCCGATGCGAACGAAGCAATGGAAACAAAAAGAAAATCAGGAATCCGAAATGCGGCATAGTACATGTCCAGAGCATGCGAAGCGCCGAAAGAATGGGCGAGTAATCGGTCGCGTACTAAACCAAGCACCTGCGACAAAAGCGCGAAGATGGCCAGAAGATATGCCGCTTCATGCAAGCCTCCGAATTCTTTATGGAAAATTTTTAATAAGCGACTAACCATTGTTTTTAAATTTCCAATTTCAAATACCCAATTTCCAATAAAATGTCCAATACCCAATTGTTAAAATAGTTTTTTGACATTTGGATTTTTATTGGAAATTGGTAATTGGGAATTTGAAATTATTGCCTCTATTATATACGATTTCTCTTCATAATTACAGGAAAAAACGGCTTGCGCCGTTTTTCTCCAAAAATTATTTTTTCTTTTTCTGATAATTCTGATTGGCAGCAACAACAGGAATGTGTTTTCTTTTATACTCCTCTACCACCACCAAAAGCGGACTCGCGAGGAAGATGGAAGAATAGGTTCCCATGGTTACGCCGATCAAGAGGATAAGAGCGAAGTTATAAGTGGAGGCGGGGCCGAAGACAAGAAGCATAACCAGCACCAAAATCAGGGTCAGTGAAGTGTTGATGGAACGAACAAAGGTCTGTTGGAGAGAAGCACCGACAACTTTTTCAAAATCCAAAGAAATTTTGTTTTTCAAGTTCTCGCGAATTCGGTCAAAAACGACGATGGTATCGTGTACGGAAAATCCGAGAATGATAAGAAGCGCCGTAACAAAAAGGATATCCGCCTCAAAAGAAGGATTGAAATGTCCAAGAATGGCCAGCGCGCCGGTCGGAATGATAACGTCGTGCATCAAAGAAATGACGACCATGACTCCATATTTTGAAGAAGAGACAGGAACGGATACTTTTCGGAAAGCAAAAGCAATGAAAAGCATGATGGCGAGAATAACTCCTCCGACTGCCACGAATGCTTTGGATCGGAGTTCTGTTCCCATAACAGGGCCAATGGAAGTAAATCTTTTTTCAACAATCTGTTGGGTGCCGCCAAAAGAAAGAACTTCAAGAAGTTTGGTATGTTCCGTGTCAGAGAGAGATTTGGTACGGATGATGTATCCGCTCTTCCCCGTTGGCTGAACGATAGCATCATTAATTCCGTCTTTAACCAAAGCTTCTTTAACATCTGAGATTTTCGGAAGAGTCGTGGCAACGACGGGGGTAATAACATTTTCCGAAACGGGCGCGACTTCTACACCTTCAGATACGATTATCGGAGTAGCAGCGGACGGGGCTTTCAGTGAGTATTCCGCCTCAAGAAGACTACCTCCAGTAAAATCAATACCGTAACGAACTCCGAAGATGTACATACTCGCAAATGAGAGAACGACCAGTACGGCGGAAATTCCAATGAATATATATTTGTGTTTGATGATAAACATAAAGATTTTTTGCGCGATTAATTTTTCGCTCCGCTTCCGAAGAGGAACTTGGTAAACTTTGAATCTCCGTCAACTCCGATTGCCAAAAGCAAAGTACGGGTAACCGTAAGCGCGGTAAACATGGAAACAAGAACACCGATTCCGAGAACAAGAGCGAATCCTTTAATCATTGCGGTTCCAAACCAGAAGAGAATGACAGCACTGATGATAGTGGAAAGATTGCTGTCGCGAATTGAAGTCCAAGCGCGCGCAAATCCTTCAAGAACCGCATCATGAACCCCTCGTCCTTTTGCGAGCTCTTCTTTCATACGAGCGAAGATAAGAATGTTGGCATCAACGGCCATACCGATAGTAAGAATAAAACCGGCAATACCGGCAGCCGTCATCGTAACCGGAAGCGTTTTGAAAATTGCAATCATAATCGCCGCATAGATAGAGAGAGAAATGGTTGCGATAAGTCCGGGAAAACGATACCAGAGCAACATGAAAAGCGCGACGACAAGAAAACCGTATAAACCGGCGAGTAAGATGGATGAATATGCTTCGCCTCCGAGAGTTGAACCCACAGACTGAGTAGAAAGAAGTTCAATGGAAACAGGGAGCGCTCCCGAATTCAAGCGGCCGACAAGAGTTTTTGCTTCTTCAACGGTGAAAGAACCGGAGATAACGGCGTTGCCCGATAAAATTTCTTCATTGACTCTCGGTGCGGAAATAGGAGAACCGTCAAGATAGATCGCAACGGTTTTTCCGACATTCTCTCTGGTAATTTTTGCAAAGAGGTCTTTTCCTTGCGTATTGAATTCAAGAGCGACTTTCGGCTCGCCGAATTGACTCAGGTCAAGAGATGATTTTTTGAGAAATTGTCCGGTAAGTTCGGTGGAAGCATAGACATCTTCAAAAGCCAAAGGATTGATTTTTGACTGGTCAAACGGTGTTCCATTTTTCTGTGCTTCTTCAGATAACTTTTGGGCTTCTTCTTTTGCTTTCGTTATTGCTTCCATTTCCGCTTTCGGACGTTCCACTTTGAATTCCAAAATGGGGGTCGCACCAATCATTGATACGGCTTTCTGGACATCAGTTACTCCGGGAAGTTCAACAATAAGACGCTGTTGCTGTCCGCCCTCTGTAAAAGAGCTTGACTGTTCAACCTGCACGAGCGGTTCCGCTACGCCAAAAAGATTGACGCGTCGTTCTATGACATCGCGAAGAGAGTTCATGGAAGTGTTCACATCGGTAGCCTTCGTGCCAACCAATTTATTCGTGTTGGCTTTGTAAACAAGATGCGTTCCTCCTTGGAGATCCAGACCAAGCTTAAGAGAAAACTTTTGGAGAGAGGCTTTCGGGCTGATATTTACTTTGTCTAATATCGCAAAATGCTTTGATTCTGACGCGAAGTCAAAATATGCGAGTCCGAGGCCGCAGAGAACCAACAAGACCGCCAAAAATCTGGTTTTTTTCATAAGTACAAGAAATTATATGCTTTTTACGCGATTTTGCAACGGTTGCAAAAAAGGTCGACGTATGTGTTAAAAAATACTTGACTTATTGGAATATACATGATATTATAAAAACCGATATTTCAGTTCCTTTCCATATTCAAACCAAGGAGAGACCTATGTCTATTTGGACTCTTATTTGGGTGATTCCTTTGTTTTTTCTCTTTTTCTTTTTGAAAAAAGTTTACAAAGGTACCCTATTAGACAAAAAAGAACAACTTTTACACCAAGACATTACCGTAGAAGACGAGCAAAAAAAATTTGCAACTATTGAGTTGAACGATCAAACAACCGAGGGTGTTGGCGCGATCGTGATTGACATGCAAGACTATTTCATGAGCGACGAAAAACTAAAAATGGTAAAGAATCAGATTCCAATCATTTCTTTTTGCAGAAAAAACGGTATCCCTGTTGCTGTTATAAATTATCACAAATGTGGCCCAATTACGGCATCACTTACTGACTCAACGTCCGGTTTACCTGTCTTTGAAAAAAGAAAAGATGATGCGTTTTCTCAAGAAGATTTCCAAAACTGGCTCAAGAAAAACGGGGTGAAAACATTAATAATCATGGGTGTAAATGCTTGCGCTTGTGTCTTTGAAACAGCAAACAGCGCTCTCAAAAACGGATACCGAGTTATAACGAATCATGAGATAATCGGGGGATACTGCGGGCATTCTTTTTGCTCAGGAGGAACACCGGAATGGTACGACAAAAACACCATTCAACTCAACACCCGTGAGGCAGAAATCACAGGGAAATAAACTCTCTCCAAAAATATTTTGAGTTTTACTAATAAATAAAACCCAAAAATGCCACCGAATAAAATCGGTGGCATTTTATATTTATGTGTCAGAAATCACCAGCGCTAATTTTTTAAGATCTTATCAATCCTCTCCACCAATTTTACCATGTCTTTTTCCTTCATCCCGCGAGTCGTTTCCGCCGCCGTTCCGAGGCGGATTCCGGATGGGTCAAAAGGTTTTCTGGTATCAAAAGGTATCGCGTTTTTGTTGACGATAATTCCCTCTTTTTCCAAACGTTCGCTCGCCTCTTTTCCGGAAATGCCCGTTCCATTCTTCCACGTATCAACAAGCACGAGGTGTGAATCCGTTCCGCCGGAAATAATTCTCCATCCGCGTTTTTTCAATTCAGTAGCAAGTGCCTGTGCATTTTTTATTACCTGCTTTGCATAGACTTTGAACGCGGGAGTGTCGGCTTCCCCGAGAGCCACGGCCACACCGGCGATGGCATTCATATGCGGACCGCCCTGCAGTCCCGGAAAAATCGCTTTGTCTATTTTTTCAGGAAAACCGCGTTCATCTCTTTTTGAAAAGATAAGCGCCGCTCTGGGTCCGCGAAGGGTTTTGTGCGTAGTAGTCGTAACGACATCGGCATATTTGAAAGGACTCGGATATTCGCCTCCCGCAACCAGTCCGGCAAAGTGCGACATATCCACCATGAGTATCGCGCCGGACAAATCGGCAATGTTGCGGAATTTTTTGAAATCAATTTTTCTCGGATACGCGGTAAAACCGGCAACGATGATATCCGGTTTGTCTATCATGGCTTTCGTCAAAAGTTCTTCGTAGTTGATACGTTCCGTTTTTTTATCCAAACCAAAGGGAATTCCTTTCCACGCATTGCCGGTAAAAGAAACTTTCTGTCCGTGAGTCAGATGTCCGCCATGCGCCAGCGACATTCCCATTATTTTTCTCCCCAACGGAACGAGCGCGGAATACACCGCAAGATTGGCGGGAGAACCGGAAAGAGGTTGAACATTCACCGCCCAGCTTTTTGGATTGAGTTTAAAAAGTTTGAGCGCACGATTTCGGCAGAGCGTTTCCACTTCATCAGTAACTTCATTTCCGCCGTAATATCGCTTGCCAGGATACCCCTCGGCATATTTATTCGTCAGTTCCGACCCAAGAGCAGTAAGAACATCAGCCGAAACAAAATTCTCGGAAGCAATCAAATTGACAACTTTCTTCTGTCGTTCTTTTTCTTTCTTTATGAGTTTTTCTATTTCTTTGTCTTTCATAGGTCAATATAATAGCATACCGTCGCCGAAAGAGAAAAAACGGAAATCTTTTTGCATCGCTTCTTGATAGAGTTCAAAAAGTTTTTCACGACCGACAAAAGCCGAAACCAGCATAAGGAGCGAAGACTTCGGCACATGAAAATTTGTAATCATGCCGTCAATAAATTTGAACTTGTCGCCCGGGCGAATAAATAACCGTGTTTCCCCTGAATTACACAGGACTACCCTGTGTACACAGGGTAGTCCTGTGTAATTGTTTTGTGCCCATTGTTCAAGTGTCCGTACCGTCGTTGTACCGACGGCAATTATCGGCCGGTCTTCTTTTTTGGCTTTTATCAGCGCCTTTGCGGTCTTTTCCGGAATTTCATACCATTCTTTATGAAGCTTTCCTGTTTTCAGCGCTTCTTCCGTAAGCGGAGCGAACGTTCCAAGATTGACGTGAAGCGTCACAAATTCAATTTGAATTCCCCGCTTTTTTAATTTTGCCAGCAAACGATTCGTAAAATGAAGTGAAGCGGTCGGCGCGGCAACAGAACCGGTATTCTTCGCAAACACGGTCTGATATTTTTCGCGCAATTGCGTTTCTGAAAGTTTCGTATTTTTTATATACGGCGGTATCGGGGTTTCCCCATATTTCATAAAAATTTTCTGAACATCTTTTATCAGGAACGACGGCTTCAACGTATAAATTTTATCTTCTTTTCCAAGCGCTTCAAAAAAGACCTTATCCGTCAAAAAAACTTTTTCGCCGACTTCCAAAAAATGATTTGTAATTGCCAAAATGTTTCCCTCTTTTTCTCCCACATAAAAAACTTCCACTTTCCCTCCCGTCTTTTTCTTCACATGCAACCGCGCCGGAAAAACTTTCGTATCATTCAATACCAAAATCGCGCCTTTCGGAAGATATTTCCCGATGTTCGCAAACGTATCAAAAAACCGCTCGCCCGTTTCGCGATTATAAACAAGCAACTTTGCCGAATCCCGTGGCGAAGCCGGCTCAGCAGCAATAAGCGCCGAGTCAAATTCATAATCGTATTCAGCTAATGTTTCTTCAAGGGATTTCATGTTTTTTACACAATATAACGGTATTACACTTCTGACAACTTGACATTTACTTATTTTTTGTATATAATTCGTTGTGGTTTTCAATTGTTTTTTAACAGGAGGATATTATGTCCGACAAAATAGTTCCGCAAGAGAAAACATTCTGCTGGTTATTTGAAGAAACGGGAAAGGAATATCCTATGATCAGCCGTGTCTATTTATGGGAAAAAAATATCGGGATCTCCCGTGTGTTAAGAGGAAATCTCAAAAATATGAACCCTCACCACACGATAGGATCTGGTTATGATCCCGATCTCTTTGATGCAGAACCAACAGATGAAGATATAGCGGCATATGTCGCAAACTATGGCAAAGAACCATGTAATCCGGAAACAGGAAAGCCGTGGTCAGTCTATTTTGAAGTGGTCTCGACAGACAACCTTAAGACAGACGAAGAAGCATTATCTTTTTTGTTTATATCTCAAAAGCTTTAAGGCAACAGGGGTAGAAACCAAAACCCGACTTACCAAAAGTAAGCCGGGTTTTTTTATATTAATCCTTTTTTAATCTTCTCCCGAAACTCCTTTGCCAAATTATTCAGATAATAAAGATTATGAAAAGTCACCAAGTGCATACCGGTATATTCTCCGGCGCGGTAGAGGTGGGCGAGGTACGACCGGGTGTAATTTTTACAGACGTAACAGCTGCATTTCGGATCAAGGGGCTTTTTCTCTTTGAGTAAGCTCGTCTTTTTCATGTAGATTCTTCCGCCGCTCGTGAAGGCAGTGCCATGTCTCGCGTAGTGGGTCGGGGCGATGCAGTCAAAGGTGTCTACTCCGGCGCGGATCATGTATTCAAAATCTTCCGGATGCCCGACACCGAGGAGATGTCTGGGTTTTTCTTCCGGCAATTCTCCAAGAGTGCTTCGCAGCATTTTTTCCATGTCTTCTTTTTCGTAGCCGAATTCTCCGCCGATAGCGAAACCGTCAAAAGGCATGGCGCCAATCGTATGGGCGCATTCTTTTCTCAAGTCTTCCCACTTTCCGCCTTGGACGATTCCATACATAGCCTGTTTTTTGTTTTTCTTTGCGTCCAAACATATCTTCGCCCAGCGATGCGTTCTTGCGATGGAAGTTTTCATGTACTCGTAATCCGCGAGCGGCGACGGACACTCGTCAAAAGCGAGGATAATATCCGCGCCGATTTTTTCTTGTATCGCGATGGATTCCTTCGGGCCGAGAAACAATTTCGCGCCGTCAACCGGAGAGCGGAACTCCACGCCTTTTTCCGTGATTTTGATTTTTTGCGGTTGCATGCCCTCTTCAATCGTTCGTTCTTCTCCTTTCTTCAAAATTTTCCCCACGCCGTGATCCGTTCCGAAGCCAAGCGAAAAAACTTGAAACCCGCCGGAATCGGTCATCATCGGACGTTTCCATCCCATGAATTTGTGAACCCCGCCGTGTCCTTTCACCAATGTTTCTCCTGGTCGCAAATGCAGATGAAACGTGTTGGAAATAAGCATCTGAGTGCCCGTTCTTTCCACGTCTTCGGTTGAGAGCGTTTTGATGGTCGCCTTCGTTGCCACACCGACAAAACAAGGTGTTTCTACCACCCCGTTTGCCGTTTTGAGCAACCCTAAACGCGCCTTTGATTTCTTTGATTTTTTAAGTATTTCGAATTCCATTTCTAGACATTACACTACTTTTGTGGTTTTGTGAATGTTGACAATAAACATACTTCGTGATAAATTAACGACGGAATAAACGAACAACAGGATCAAGAAATGAAATTCCAATTTGGTATAGAAGTAAATGACCTTCCTGATTTTCTGGATGGCAAAGCAGTAACCCTGCACGGGTATTGCGAAGATAAGAAAATAATCAGGGTTGAGCTTGACGACAGCGAAGTCGTCATCACCCGCAAACAAATTCGTGATTCGTTTTTTGGAACATTGATAGCATTAAAGGAAGCAAAACCTCAATGGGAAAAACACCATTTTTCGGAAATAAAAAAACCTCCGAATAAGATAAGATTCCCAAAAACTGAAACGCCTTGCTTTATCGGCATGGAAGATGATGAATAATATAAAAGTATTTTTTCAAAGTCTCAGGGTCTCCTTCGTTTCGGTTACCCTCTCAGGGGTTTTACTCGGCACCGCGACGGCTTTCTTTGTAACAAGAAGAATGGAACTGATTCCTTTTCTGGTCGTTGCTTTCGTAGCGGTAACCGGACACGTCTCGGCAAATCTTTTCAATGATTATTTTGATCACCGTTCAGGAAACGACGTGATAAACAAAAACATCACCCCTCTTTCCGGAGGAAGTCGCGCCATCCAAGAAGGCGGACTGAGCGATTCAAAAGTATTGCTTTCCGCTTGTTTGTTTCTGGTATTAAGCGTGTTTGCAGGGTGCTGGTTCGTTTACGCGAAACAAGATATGGATCTTGCCTATTTCGGATTAGCCGGACTGGTTCTGGGCTACGCGTATACCGCTCCCCCGTTCAAACTCGTCTATCGCGGACTCGGCGAACTGACCATTATTATCACCTTCGGTCTATTCATCGTCGGCGGAGCCTATCTTGCGCAGACGGGAAATATCACCAATTCGGCGATAGTAACATCTTTACCGGCAGGACTATTAACGGCGGTTATTCTTATCGTGAACGGATTTCCGGATCGCGTTGCGGATGAAACTTCCGGAAAAAGAACATTCATTGTCCTCTACGGAAAAGAAGTAACTATTCTTCTGATAAAAAAATTTGTTCTGCTTTCTTACGCGATAACCCTCGGCGGCGTACTGTCTGGCATTTTGCCTTTCGGAGCACTCGCCTGTCTGGTATCTCTTCCGATAGCCGTTCAATTTCTCAAAAAAGTTGACCGTATTGAAGAAGATTTTTTACCGGCCGGGATTGCCGCGATTGCCCTGCAGACAACATTCGTTCTTTCAACCGCCTTCGGAATCGCCATAAGCGTTTTCCCTGTATAAAAAACACCCCGTCTCATTTAGTGAGACGGGGATTTTTATATATTAATAGCGGTAAAGATAATCATCATCCGATAATTCTCCTTTATAATAACGACACCATTTTGAACCTTTTCGGTGCGGAAAATGATAGCCGTCGCAAAGGCATTTTGCTTTTTTATTTTCTTTCTTTTTTCGGTACCAGTCTACGCGATATTCGCCTCCACAAGAACATTTTTTCGGTTTAGGGTAAGAATCGGGGTGGAAATGAAAAGTTTTTCTCGTCCCGCATTTTTTGCATCGGCAAGGAAATCTTTTCATTCTGCGCCTCCTTTGAAAAATCTCGGTTCAGTATACCAGAACTAATCGGCGATACCAAATATCTTTTTGAGTTCCGCGATACCTTCTTCAAAAGAGACCTCGGGTTCCCAGCCAAGCAATTGTTTAGCCAAAGAATTATCCGCCAGCGTATCATGCGGTTCCAAACGAGGGGCGATGTGTTCCACCGGACCCCCGATTGTTTTTGCCAGATGATTAATGGTATGATTTTTTCCCGAACCGATATTGATGATTTCTCCTTTTCCCACTGTCTCGCTTTCAGCTGCGAGGATATTCGCGCGAACCACGTCGCGGACATGGGTCATATCGCGAGTCTGAGTACCATCGCCGGTAATCGTAATCGGTTTGCCTTCTTTTCTGAGACGCAGAAATAACCCGACAGCAAGAGCGTAGGCTCCGTTCGGATCAAGCTTTGGACCGAAGACATTAAAATACCGAAGAGAAACCGTCGGAAGCCCATATACGTCACTCCAAAGTTTACAGTACATTTCGCCGATACACTTGTGCAGACCGTACGGGCTTTTCGGGTTGACCGGCATCTCTTCGTGAAGGGGCATGACATCTTGATCCCCATAAGCAGCGCTTGATGCGGAAAAAATAACTTTTGAAACGCCTGCGTCATGCGCCGCTTTAAGCACATTAAGGGTTCCGTTCACATTTACATCATTCGTTTCAATCGGATGTTCAATGGAGAATTGCACGCGAGGAAGAGCCGCGAGATGAAAAACGTATTTTGCTCCTTCCATCGCTTCCTTCATATCTTCCAGATTGCGAATGTCTTTCTCGTAAAAGTGAGCTCTCGGATCCACATTTTCGCGTTTCCCTCCAACAAGGTTATCTATGGCATGAACTTCATATCCTTTTTCAAGAAGAGCCTCCGTCAGATTTGACCCGATAAAACCAGCTCCGCCGGTGACTACTACTTTTTCGTTTTTCATTTTTTTATTTTGGAAATTATTTATTTTCCTGATAGGTATAACTTTTTCTACGGCAAAAAGTTGCTATTTTCCACTTCTTGAAAGGATTGTTCGTATTGTCAGAAGAGTAATCTTGATATCCAGCATAATTGACCGATTCTTTATATAGTAAAGATCATAGGAAAGTTTGTTTTTTGTTTCTTCTACATCAATGCCGTGATGAGGATGATTTTCGTGATAGATTTGCGCCCAACCGGAAAGTCCCGGCTTGATAAGATGACGAACATTATAGTACGGAACTTCCGCGACATATTGTTTTACCGGATCAGGAAATTCCGGACGAGGGCCGATTAATGAGATGCTTCCGCCGAGCACATTCCAAAGCTGGGGCAATTCATCTATACGGGTTTTTCTCAAAAATTCCCCTACGCGAGTAACTCGGTTCTCCTCTTCGCCCCACACGCCGGCGTCATCTCTGGTCATTGTGCGAAACTTCAAAAGGTGAATAATTCTATTCCCTTTTCCGACACGATCTTGATGACTGAAAATTTTTCCGCCTCCGTCCATCTTAATTGCTGTAAAAACAAAAGGATAAAAAAGGAAAGAAACGACGAGTGCTGCCAGCGATACGGCCATATCCATGAGACGCTTCAGCGTATCATATACGGGGTGCGAAGAAGAAGAAACGTTTTGCAAAAACCAGTCATACCGAAGGAGAGAAAGAGGGACCCGATCAAAAATATCTTCATAGACTTTGTGCATGTCTACGAAACTTACATTCGCAAAGATAAGATTATAGAGACGAGGAAGAAGCGGTTCAATCTTCGCGCTCTTGGAATCTACGACAATTACCGAAATGCCGTGTTCAAAAACCGGACGAACGAGATCGTCTTCCACATCAAATTCATCTTTCCCGATATCAAGGAAACCGACAAAAGATAAAGAGTATCGCGGATTATTATTCACCTCTTCATACAACTCCCGCACTTCTTTCCCCGTTCCGATAAGAAATGCTTTTTGCTTTTTCCGAAAACCGAGATAAGAAACGATCTTAACTCTCCAGATTAAAATAAAGACAAAAGAAATGACAAGATACACGAACAACAATACCTTGGGAGTAATAACCAATGCAGGGATAAAATAGAAAAAGATAACCGCGAGAACGCTATTGATTATTTGAGTGTTGAGAAGCAACGTCGGCAATCGACTTTTAAAAAGAAGAGTGTGTTTTCCATATAATCCGGCAGAGAAAAAACTGATTCCCCAAGCGGCAAAAATGAAGGAAAAAGGCAAAAGATGGTGATAGAATA
Organism: Candidatus Parcubacteria bacterium; assembly: GCA_026395595.1. Classification (GTDB taxonomy): domain Bacteria; phylum Patescibacteriota; class Minisyncoccia; order Phycocordibacterales; family CAIJYI01; genus CAIJYI01. The sequence goes on from JAPLYL010000001.1 coordinate 105,566, forward strand.
GCTGCCCGGTCGGCATCTGAAGGTAACGGGCAAAAAGCGCCAGCCATAATGAAACGACAAAAACGAAAATGTCGCCCAAAAAGAGCAAAAGCCCTTCTTTCTTGTTATAAATAGTCATAATATATAGTATAATGTAAAATGTTGATTTGTTAAATAGTCAACCCGCCATTATGGAACAAAAAACCGATAAAAAGAAAATACTGTACGTCATCACCAAATCCAATTGGGGAGGTGCTCAACGCTACGTTTTTAATCTCGCAACAAACTTTGCCGAAAAATATGACGTATCCGTGGCTCTTGGAGGCGACGGCGAGCTGAAAACAAAACTGCAAAATGCGGGGATTCGCACTATCTCGCTTCCCTTTCTCAGAAGAGACTTTAACCCTTTTACCGATATTCTCGCCTTCAAAAAGATTGTGTCCCTTTTCAAAGAAGAAAAGCCGGATATCATACACGTCAACAGTTCAAAGATAGGAGGCCTTGGTGCGCTTGCCGGGCGCATCGCCAAGGTTCCAAAAATTATTTTCACCGCGCATGGATGGGCGTTCCGCGAAGAGAGGCCGGCATATCAAAAAATCATTATTAAGTTCTTATCGTGGCTCACCATTCTCTTGTCTCATTCCGTCATTACTGTTTCTGAAAGAGACGAGAGAGAAGGACTTGCTATGCCTTTTTCAAAAGGAAAAATTACCCTTGTCCGCAACGGTATGGAAAAACCGGAATTTCTTTCCAAGGAAAAAGCGCGCGAAGCGATTTTAGAACAACAAGATTTGTCCCGCGAAAAAATAAAAAACGATGCGCTTTGGATTGGAACTATCGGTGAATTGCATAAAAACAAAGGACATATGTATGCCGTGGAAGCTTTTTCAAAACTTCCAAAAAATATGAATGTTCTCTTCTTTATCATAGGAGAAGGAGAAGAAAAAAAAGCGCTCCAGCAAAAGATTAAAAAATCCGGACTTGAGGAAAAAATCTTTCTTCTTGGAAAAAGAGGTGACGCATCGCGTCTTCTCGGCGCTTTTGATGTATTTCTTTTTCCTTCCGTCAAAGAAGGGCTCCCTTTTGCTATTTTGGAGGCCGGCTCAGCAGGACTTCCAACCATTGCGTCGGCAGTCGGAGGAATTCCCGAAGTGATTACCGATATGGAAACGGGGATTCTCATCAGACCCAAAAATACCGACGAAATAATCCGCGCGATAGATTATGTCCTCAATCATCCGACCAAGACAAAAGACTTCGGGAAAAAACTGCAGGGTGTCATCAAAAAAGATTTTTCTCTTAAAAAAATGCTCGCGGAAACCGTAGCGGTATATAAAGAATAAGCAAAGATAAAACCCGCGCCGAAGTCTCGGCGCAGGTTTGTTTTTAATTCGCTTTTTTCTTGGGGACAACGGGAGCAAGGATCATATTGATGAGATAGGTAATCTCTTTCAAATCTTCGGTTTTGTCGGCAAGCTCAGTAGGAACAAAAGCAACGTAATCTACTTGTCTTGGAAAAGAACGAAGAAATTCTGCGTTGATATCGCCGTTGTAGTGCAGGCCATTATATTTTTCATGAGTATGGCCTTCAATATACAAGTATCCTTCATAACCGATTCCGTCGCTTCTCATGCGATAGATCCCGACAGTATCAGCGAGGCATCCTTGTCCCGGAGTTTTTCCGACCGCCATAACCGTCTTTCCTCCGCCGTCTTCCGCTAAAGCCAAAAACAGCCGTTCTTGGGGTGTTCCGGGAATACGGTCTTCCCCTATTCGTGTAATAAGTAACATGATTTTTACTCCTTCAAGTAATTCAATTTCCAAAGAGGATTATATCACGTTTTACAAAAAAAGCAATACTAATCTCCGTTTCTGTTCATACCCTTAATCGTCATAAACATCTCAAGTCTGCCGCTCCACCAAGGACTACCCTTCCCCCGTCGCTCCGCTTCGCTGCGTTCCTCCTTAAGGGTAGTCCTTGTTTCCGCTATTTTTGCTGTAAAAATATGAGAAATTTTAAGGCGAGAAAAGTTACTAACCCACTCCGAGAAATTCATGGCGTAAATCATCGCGATGAGCCGCGCGGTTGTATCTTCTCATTCCCATGAGAATTCCCAAACCGGTAAATTCAGTCAGCAAGTGCGAACCGCCGTAACTCATGAAAGGTATCGTGATTCCCGTTACAGGCAAAAGTCCGATATTCATTCCGACGTTGACTACGAAATGGCTGATAAAATAGATGGCAAGACCCATACCAAAAAGTATTTCAAAATTCGTTTCCCCCAGAAGCGCATTATGTAAAATTCGCCAGATGAGAATAGCAAAAAAGAGAAAAAGCAACACTACTCCCATGAACCCCCACTCTTCCGAAAAAGCAGCAAAGATAAAGTCGGTCTGATATTCGGGAAGGAAATTCAAACGAGATTGTGTCCCATATCCGACACCTTTGCCGAAAATTCCGCCCGAACCGATAGCAATCGTGGATTGGAAAGAATTGTATCCCGCGCCGCGGATATCGGCAAGAGGATGAATGAAAGTCATAATGCGCTGTTTTTGATACGGTTCAAAAACAAAATTCCAAAGGCCGCCGAAAGAAATGACGCCAAGCGTAAAAACCAGAATGATGTGTTTTTTTGAAATGCCGGAAACAAAAACCATTCCAAGCCAGATAAAAAGAAAAATGATGGCGGAACCGAAGTCCGGCTGAGCGGCGACAAGAACAAAAGGGATAAAAGCATAAATTCCCGATACAATAATATGCCGGATATTCGCAATCTCAATATGTCGCCGGGAAAAGTATTTCGTGAGGACTAGAATGATAACCAGTTTCATAACATCGGCCGGCTGAAAAGCGGCGAAACCGACATTGAACCAGCTCTGCGCCCCTTTATAGACGCTCCCTACCGCAGCAAGAACAAGAAGTACGAAGCATCCGCTCAAGAACAAAGTAACAATAACCCATGTTCGTCGGAGAAACCGAAAATCAATAAAACTCAAACCAAAAAAAACGGCGGAGGAAATCGCAATCCACGTAAGCTGTCTCATGGCAAAATTCCCCTTCCCTCCGAACGAACCCATGGTAATAACCCCGGCAAAAAGTATCGGGAAAGTGGAGAAAAAAAGTATCCAATCAATGTGGAAGGTTCGTTTCAGGTGAGTAAACATGAAAGAAAATGTGACTATCGTACGGGGATTTCAAAAGGATCTACGCGAGGAAGAACCTCAACTCTCGCAGGAGAAAAAACGAAAGCGATGGGCCAGGTAAAGACGACTTCAGAAGCGGAATAAGCGGAAATAGAGTCAACAACGGAAGCGCTGGCTGCCATCGCATTATCTTCATTATCATAGACGATAGCAACGACATTGATATTTTGAACGCCTATGTTGTTTCTATTCGTGAGAGAAACCGTTACTCTCGGAGTCGGGCCAGTTTCAGGAATCGGAGCCTTTACGGAAATGTCCGGTTTTTGTCCTTCAATTTTTATCCAATCGGAAAACGAAAGAAATTCAAAAAAAGTTTTTTTTGGGATTCGCTCACCCACATCGATGCGCGGTTCAAAAATAGCGAATTGTTCATTTGGCCTAATGTAGGTTTTCCCGACGCGTTCAGTAATAAAAACATCGTTTTGGTCGTAGAGTTTGAAACGATACGTCGCTTCTCGCACTCCAAGATTGGAATTCGGATTTTCTATATATGCCACGGCATTGTAAGCGCTCTTTCCGCTTTCAAAAGAACGCGACCACGAAACGATAGGCTTAGTAACCTGCGCCTTACAGACGACGGAACACGGCCCGCCGCAGTCGGGTCCTTCTTCTCCTTGATTTTGAGTTTTATCGGTACAGGAAGGAGGTTGATAGTATTTAGTCAGATAGACGATTCCTCCGATAAGAGAGAATACGGCTAAAATACCGAATATAAAAAACAATCTTCTTTTTGTTGACCAAAGCATACGGACAGTATATCAAAAAAAGAGAGGGGCGAGAATAGGACAAAAAATCCGCCACTCAAAGCGACGGATTTTGATATGTTATTTTTTTCTTTCGCCGTACGGTTTGCCGGTTATTTTTCCGTACATCATTCGCGCAAAATTCTGTTCGGATTCCGAGGAACTTTCTTTAATAATTCGTTCGTACTGTCCAAGTTTATCACCCCATCTTTCTTGATATTCTTTTTGTTCCGCTTCTCTCTTTGCTTTTTCTTCCCATTCTTTTTTCCTTTTCGCTTCGGCGATTTCAGCTTCCACTTCCTCTTTTGTTTTTCCGATATTGATATGCTCACGGTAAAAAGCAGCCGCTTCAGAAGGCGAAGTAACTTTTTTTACCGGCTCCGCTCTGGTCTCAAAATTCACCGGTTCAGTTCTTTCCGAAGACATTCTTTTAAAGAGTTCTTTGTCGTTCGCCCTATTGGCAGCATTTATACCGGCGCCTTCAAAAATCTTTTTAGGAGCCGGTTTGAATTCGTAAGTTTCTTTCATAAAGTTCTCTTTATTTTATACCGTAATCTTACCATGAGCAAACGTTGTTCCGTCTATGTTGACAAGTGTTTATGTTTCGTGCTATTATAAAACACAGAAAAAACATGTTTTCACCTCACAAAAGGAAAAAATTATGAGCATTTTTACGTTCTTTTCAAAAAAACCGAAAGTTAAAAAATTCAGATTCACTTACCAACAATTCCCGTTCGGCGAGTGGCTTGAATTTACCGTCTCCGCCCTTGATGAAAAAGCCGCCAGTCAATCGGCTGTTGAAGTTTTTCAAAAAATGTTTGATGAGAAAAAGACGGTTATGTCCACTTTCTATCTCAAAAAATAAGCACAAAAAACAAAGGAAAAGATTATGTTATTTATAGACTTAAAAGTCGGCGAAAAATTTTTCTTTTTGAACGATCTCTTAGCGCCAGAGGGGGTTCGAATTCGCGAGAAGACAGGATTCAGTGAGTATCGTTCCCATGACAATGGAGCATTACACTTTGGCGGATTCGCCAGTTCCGAAGTGGTAGTAAAACTCAAAGGATAAAAGAAAGCAAAAGGGGTATGCGACCAGATGCATACCCTTTTTTTAATTAACGTTTTTGTTTACAAAAAGCCGGCATTTCTGCCGGCTACCTACTTTTATGAGATATCGAGATATTTTTTTATCTTCTGTTCAAGTTCTTGCACATCTTTCGTCGCCGTATTCCAAATAGCCTCAACATCCAGACTAAAATAATCGTGAGAAACCATATCTCTCAAACCAGAAATTTCTTTCCATGGGACATCAATTTTTGATCTTATTTCCTCCGGAATTTTTTTGGATAGTTCCCCGATTATCTGTATTTGCATGATAACCGCGCTTTCCGTCTTACTGTCAATCAAAAAATCATTAAGACTCATTTGTCCCAGATACTCTTGTATTTTTCTGGTCGCGTCCAGTATTAAGTGAAGGTAAGCGTGATTATCTTTTTCCATAAAGAGGCTGTAAATCTTTAAAGATATATTCCCTGAAATATGGAACAACGGCACCATCGGAAATGATATCTACTTTTTTGTTGAAAATTTTTGAAAGCTCATCTTTCATACGAACAAAATCTAAAAGAGAAAGGGGTTTGTCGCCTTTTCCGATCAGAATATCCACATCGCTTTCGGTATTTTCTTCTCCTCGCGCATACGAGCCAAAAAGACCGGCATATCGCACGCCATACTTTTCAAATACCGGGGTCGCTTTTTCTGAAAATTGTTTTATTTTTTCTTCGCTCATAATTTTATTTTATTACAGCCACCAAAAGATGACTGTTGACGCCTATTGGCGATGGTGCTCTCATTATAGCAAAAAACATACAAAAAACAAAAAAACGAGGCAAGACGGATCTTGCCTCAAAATTTATCAATGGTCATCCTTTTTGCAACAGCAAGAATTTCTCTTGTTTTTCTCTTCCGAAATTCGGCTTATTCTGCCGAGTCCTATGCCTAAAATAAGAAACACTGCTGAATGTCCCTCAATAACACCGGCAATACCAAGTATTATCATAACAACAAGCGCAATCGGGGTAACCCAGAAACTGTAATGTTTAAAGAATTGACTAAATGGCATTTTTCTCTCCTCTATTTCTTGTACAATTTTCCTCAACAAAGTTCGCTTAAAAAATTCGTGAGTGTCTTCCGAATAAAAACTATCATACATAAGCAAATATGTCAAATAAAAAATACCGCTCTTTCAAGCGGTATTTTCCTTTGAGTTTTTTGTTCTGGCGGCTACCTACTCTTCCCCCGAAGGAGTACCATCGGTACTACGGCGCTTAACTGCTGAGTTCGAAATGAGATCAGGTGTGACCACCGCGTCAAGCCACCAAAACAAAAAACTCAAAGAGTTTTTGTATTATAAATGTTACAGAATCGTTTCGCAAGCCTTTTAATCAAAAAATCGTAAAGTAAAAACGTGATTTTCAACTTTCCTAATAGGAATCGATATATTAGTACTTCTCGGCTCAACGCCTCGCAGCGCTTACACCTAAAGCCTATCACCTAATCATCTCTTAGGGATCTCAAACGATTCCTCATCTTGAAGCTGGCTTCGATCTTAGATGCTTTCAGATCTTATCCATTCCCGACATAGTTACTCGGCGGTGCTCCTGGCGGAACAGCCGATACACCAGAGGTCAGTTCATTCCGGTCCTCTCGTACTAGGAACAAATCTTCTCAAGAATCAACGCCTGCAGTAGATAGGAGACCAACCTGTCTCACGCAACAGTAGCTGTTAGCTTTCAGCTTTTAGCTGTTAGCTTCACAACGCCGTCATTACTAACGGGATCGGACTATATTATAACCTGTTCAAAAATTGAATGAAGGTTGCTGACGTGTAGTCTCTACGGGCAACGCTTGCGCATTTTCCCTCGGTATTATCCTCGTTATTTTAACCTAACAGCTAACAGCTGAAAGCTAAAACCTCGCTCGGACTTCACCGATATAAGTCAACTTGATTCAAATATATTTCTATACTTGACCGCCGTGATTTGATTGATTTCTATCTCAGAGTCTTTTTTTAGACTCCTTTTTCTTTATTTCTTCATTTAGACGAAAATTCCTCGCGGGATTCAAACTGTTCATAAACCGTAGCCTATTACAGATTTGATATCTCTCCGCGTTTTCTATATTTTTTGTAACTTATTTTCGTCGTCATTCTGAACTTGATTCAGAATCCACGTCGTTAACGCCGTGGATTGCGGGTCAAGCCCGCAATGACAAGAAGGTATGAAGTTACTTTCCACTTGTTGGATGTACCGTTTATAAACGGTTTGAACCCAGCTCGCGTATCTTTTTAATTGGCGAACAGCCAAACCCTTGGGACCTTCTCCAGCCCCAGGATAAGATGAGCCGACATCGAGGTGCCGAACTCCGCCGTCGATATGGACTCTTGGGCGGAACTAGCCTGTTATCCCCAGAGTAGCTTTTATCCGTTGAGCTTCCCCCGCATCTAATGCGAAAGGTCGGATCACTTAGCCCCGCTTTCGCGGCTGCTCGGGATGTACCCCTTACAGTGAAGCCAGCTTATGCCTATACACTATCGGCACGGTTTCCATTCGCGCCTAGCTGACCTTTGGGCTCCTCCGTTACTTTTTAGGAGGATAGCGCCCCACTAAAACTGCCCACCAGATACTGTCTCCGAACGTTTTTGCCGTTCAGGTTAGTGTATGCCTCGAAACAGAGTGGTATTTCACTGTTGGATCCATGACAACCAAGATCGTCACTTCAAATCCTCCCACCTATGCTACGCAGTCACAAAACATACACAATATCAAGCTACAGTAAAGCTTCTGGGGTCTTTTCGTCTAACTGCAGGTAGCCGGCATCTTCACCGGCACTGTATTTTCACCGAGCTACTCCCCGAGACAGTTCCCCAGTCATTACGCCATTCGTGCACGTCGGAATTTACCCGACAAGGAATTGCGCTACCTTAGGACCGTTATAGTTACGGCCGACATTCACCAGGGCTTATAACAGCCAGCTTGATATAATCGCACCACCGTTATTTGACCTTCTGGCATTGGTCAGGCGTCACCCCCTATACATCCTCTTGCGAGTTCGCAGGGAGCTGTGTTTTTGATAAACAGTTGCCAGGGAAACTTTCGCTGCGGCCGGCACCTTCATTCAAATTTCAAATCTGAAAGAAGCGCTCAGCATAACAAACAAAATTTCTCTTATACCATATAATTTGAACTTTTTGTCTCGTCTCGTTTTTGTCGCTGACACCATTCTTCAACCTTAAAAGCTGAATGAAGGTGCCGGCAAGCCTTATCCCGAAGTTACGGCTGCTTTTTTGCCGAGTTCCTTGGGGAGCAATCACTCGTTCGCCTTGGTCTTCTCGACCTGACTACCTGTGTCGGTTTACGGTACGGATTCCGTGCATTTATGCTTAGAAGTTTTTCTCGGAAGTCTGCTCTGCCATATTCCTCAGGGTTTCCCCTAAAGTTTTCGCTCTTCTTGAGTTCTCCACTAAAGGACGTTCCCCGGATTTACCAAAGGAACTCTCTCAAAGTACGAACGCAAATCCAATAATGCGCATAACATACAAAACTTCGTCACTCCATCGCAATGCAAGGAAGTCATGGAATATTAACCATGTGTCCATCGGATGCGGCTTTCGCCATCTCCTTAGGCCCGACTAACCCTTCGCTGATTACCATCGCAAAGGAAACCTTAGTCTTTCGGCGCGCGGGGATCTCACCCGCGTTGCGGTTACTTGTGCCAACATTCTCACTTCTTGACGCTCCACCATGGGTCACCCCTTTGGCTTCACTGCAGTCAAGAACGTTCTCCTACCACGCCCGCTTTCCGAAGAAAGCGGACATCCTCAGTTTCGGTACTACGTTTAACCCCGATCATCTTCGGCGCAAGATCTCTTAGTGAGTGAGCTGTTACGCTTTCTTTAAATGATGGCTGCTTCTAAGCCAACATCCTCACTGTCTGAGAAATTTCACCTCCTTAAGCGTACTTAACGTAGATTTAGGGACCTTAAATGGAGGTCCGGGCTGTTTCCCTTTTGACCAATGGAGCTTAGCCCCCACAGTCTAACTGCCGAGTAATGGCTTTCAGTATTCGGAGTTTGATAGAGTTGACGAGATTGCTCCCTGTTCAACTCTTCCAGTGCTCTACCCCTGAAAGGTAACCTCGACGCTAACCCAAAAGCTATTTCGGAGAAAACCAGCTATTACCTGAATCGATTAGCTTTTCACTCCTTGCCTCAAGTCATCCGATAGTATTGTACGGCTAACCGGTTCGGGCCTTCTTTCGCCTTTCGGCGAAATGCACCCTGCTCAAGGCAAGCTCTTCAGGCTTCGGGTCTAATGTGTAATACTAACGCGCTATTAACACTCGCTTTCGCTGCGGCTCCATCCAGTAACGGACTTAACCTAGGCAATACACATTAACTCGTTGGCTCATTCTTCAATAGGCACGCCATGACGGGACAGCAAGCTGCCCGCTCTGACTCCTTGTAAGCATATGGTTTCAGGATCTATTTCACTCCCCTCACCGGGGTTCTTTTCACCTTTCCCTTACGGTACTTGTTCACTATCGGTCATCAAGGAATATTTAGGCTTGGCAGATGGTCCTGCCTGATTCACACCAGATGTTTGTGTCCTGTGCTACTCGGGATCCTGCTCGCGTACGCTCCGCTTTCGACTACCGGGCTTTCACCGTCTCTGGCTGTACCTTCCAGTACTTTCATCTAGCTTCACGTATCACTTTATACAGTCCCACAACCCCGACAGAAATTGCTTCCTGCGGTTTGGCCTCTTTCGCTTTCGCTCGCCGCTACTTACAAAATCACTTTCTTGTTTTCTTTTCCTGAGGGTACTAAGATGTTTCAATTCCCCTCGTTCGCCTCGCTAAAGATATTTATTCTCTCTAGGATACACCTTGCGGTGTGGGTTGCCCCATTCGGATATCACCGGATCAAAGCCCTCTTGGCGGCTCCCCGATGCTTTTCGCAGCCTGA
>JAPLYL010000002.1 GCA_026395595.1 Candidatus Parcubacteria bacterium
GAACGGAAACTAAAGAAAAAGATTGTTTCAGAATACCGATAAGTACCAGTAACTTCATGAAAGTCGGAGAAGTAAGCTTTTTTAAAGCCCATACCGTATACACTCGGCGCATTATTCTTTTTTTTAATAATTGTGACATATAATAAATGTATCGTGCTTATATAAAGAATTGAATGATTATCGCAAATTTATATTTTCAAAAAATTTGTATTTTTTATTAAAAATTTCCAATTCCTAATTTCTAATTTCAAAACGAACGAGATGGTATTTTTTAGACATTTTGATTTTTATTGGAAATTGGACATTTGAAATTTAGATTTTTTATAGATCATTCCCCGTTTTGTATCGCGTAAATTTTCTTTAATTCTTGTTTTGCACGAAAAACTCTTGTTTTGATGGCCCCGACCGTTTCCCTTTCCATGTCGGCAATCTCCTGCTGTTTGTATCCCATAATAAAGTGAAGATGGAGAACGCGATGCAAATTTTTCGGAAGCTGTGACAAAAGCGTAGCGACAAGATTTCCTATTTCCATTTCTTTTCCTTCATTATTCTTTTCGGAAAGGTTGTAAAAGACTTCATCTTCCATATATACCCTTTTGCCTGAAATTCTTTTGCGCTTCTGGTGAAAAGTAAAGCAGGTATTGAGAAGGATTTTGTATCCCCATGAGCCGAAATTAGCCCCCTCTTGAGATTGAAATCTTCCGGCGTTCACGTAGATTTTCGTAAAAGCTTCCTGTACGACGTCTTCGGCATCTTCTTGGTTTCGGAGCACCCGATGGGCTTTTCGTAAGAATGGCGCCTGATACCTCTCAACAAGCACTTCAAAAACGGACGGGCGTTCTATGGAAAGCCGTAAAAGTTCTTCATCCTTCAAATCTGAGTAATTTTTCTCCATTTTAGTCTTTCTGCTTTATATTACTATAATAACGAGAAAATGGTTACAAAAGCAAGCACAAAAAAATTACACAGGACTACCCTGTGTACACAGGGTAGTCCTGTGTATGATTTTTGACTTTTTCCTGTTCCTCAGATAGAATAGCGCTATGCTTGAATACAGCGAAATAACACCTAAAAAGTGTATCATAATGGACGGAGCACCTTATGAAGTGCTCTCCTCTCACGTTTTTCGCATGCAAATGCGCAAACCGGTTAATCAGACCAAACTGAAAAATATCATTACCGGCAAGGTTACGGAACGGTCTTTTCACCAATCTGAAAAGGCGGAAGAGGCTGATATTGAAACAAAGAATATCAAATATCTCTACGAAAACCGAGGAGAATACTGGTTCTGTGAGGAAAAAGACCCATCAAAACGATTCAAGTTAAACTCGGAGATCTACGGAAACGGCGCAAAATATGTTAAACCGAATACGTTGGTTGAAGCGATGGTTTTTGAAGACGAGATTATTGGCATCAAACTCCCTATAAAAGTGGAACTCAAGGTTACTGAAGCGGCGCCGGCTGTCAAAGGAGATACCGCTCAAGGCGCCAGTAAGACCGTCACCATGGAAACAGGGCTCACTCTGAATGTTCCCCTCTTTATCAATGAAGGCGACGTCCTCCGCATCAATACCGACACGGGAGAATATGCGGAACGAGTGGATAAAAAATAATAAAAGAGGATAAAAATACCCGATTTGAATCGGGTATTTTTTTGTAAAAAATGGCTTGCCATACTTCCTTTTCCCCGATATGATGGAAAAAGTTCTTTTTGTCTGAAAGGAGGTTCTTTGTATGAAGAGATATGTTTTGACAGGCGGACCATGTGCCGGAAAAACTACGGTTATCAACATTCTTGCCGAACGCGGATATGCCGTTTTGGATGAAACCGCACGAGTGGTTATTGAAAAAGAGGTCGCAAAAGGAAGCGACGTGCTTCCTTGGAAAAACGCAAAAAAATTCCAAGAAACCGTGGCATGGAAACAATTGTGGAAAGAAGTTTTTGCTCCACGAAATTCGGTACTCTTTTTGGATAGAGGAATTATTGATGGATATGGATATTCCATTATGGAAAAAGTACCCGTCCCAAAGGTAATTTCTTGGTTCGGTAAAAACCGATACGATACCGTTTTTCTTCTTGATCCGCTTCCCTTTTATGAACTGGACGAATCGCGTATGGAGGATCAAAATTTTGCGTACGCCGTTCACGAAGAAATACGAAAAGCGTATGTCCATTTCGGATATGAAGTTATTTCGGTGCCGATATTGCCGCCGGAAGAACGAACGGATTTTGTTTTGAGAAATTTGTAAATCATCTCCAATTAACTTATTCCTTTTTAGTTAACAGAGAATAACAGAGTGAAATAGCCCCAAGGGCAGTCCTTTCCCCGTCATTCCTCCGCCAGCTGGCGGATTCATTCCTCCTTAAGGACTGCCCTTGCAATAAAATGGGTCAAAAAGTGAGATGATACAAAAAAACGACCCTTTTTAAGAGGGTCGTTTTTCTTTTTGTCTTTATCGTCCAACGAATGGGAGAAGGCCCATGATGCGGGAGTTTTTGACAGCCAAAGCGAGTTTGCGTTGGTTTTTGGCGCTCGTACCAGTTTTCTTCCTAGAGATAATTCTCGCATACGGATCAAGAAACTTTTTGAGAAGCTCCGTGTCTTTGTAATCAATATGTTTGATGTTATTTGAAGAAAAATAACACTGCTTTACTTCTTTTTTCTGCATAATACTTTATTTATTTCTCTTAGAACGGGATATCTTCTAAATTAACGTCTTCCTCCGGGTACTGAATGGTATCCATCGGTTCGGGTTGTTTGGCGTTACCTGCTCCGTTTTGCGGTCTCGGCGCATTTCCTCCTTGAGATTGGGGCGCTCCGGTCGGGGCCCCTGTTCCCGGACGCGGCCCGAATTGGACGCGGTCGGCAACAACCTCAGTGCGGTAATGTTTTACTCCGTCTTTATCCCAGCTTCGGGTCGTCATACGGCCTTCCACTAAGACGGAACTTCCCTTTGTTAAATAACGAGCAACATTCTCTGCTTGTATTCCGAACACCACCACATTGTGAAAATCAGTAAAATCCTGCTTCACTCCGTTCTTATCCTTTCGCGTAAAGTTGGTCGCGAGAGAGAAAGAAGTGACTTTAATGCCTGACGGCAGAGCTTTGATCTCCGGGTCTCGCGTTAAATTTCCGATTAATATGGCTTTGTTAAGATACATGGTTTGAAAGTTCCTTTAACTCTTAAGCGATAATAAGGTCGTCAATCGTTTTGTCTAACTCTGCTTCGTTGATAACCTCTTTTGACTCTTCCTCTTTTATTGCTTCCTTCGGGGCTGATTTAATCGGCTTTGAGACGAAGGCGGCTGGTTTTCTGGTAAGCGTGTTTTCTCTGACGGTTTTAATGATGAGGTAACGCAAGACGTTTCCTTCCGCATCAAGGGCTTTCTTGAGTTTCAAAACGCCCTTCGGTTCGCCGTCAAATTTGACCCATCCGAAGTACGCATTTTCAAACTTCGTTTTCTTGTTTGAGAACACCTTATACATCGGATAAGATAAGGCTAAAAGCCTCGGGTTTTCTTCGGCAAAAGTGGTACCTCCTGCCGCTGTGATCGCCTCTTTGATGCGACCTGACTCTTTTTCGAGATCCGCTTCCTGTACATAAGGAAGAAGCAAGTACCCTACTTCATACACACGGGTCTCAGTCTCTAATTCTTTTAATTCTTCGTTTTCCATAAGCGCCATACTAACAAATATATCCATATTATGCAAGGGTTGGAAGGAAATGTCTCTAGTAATTGTTAAGTAGAGACTTTTCGTGAAATTTTATAGCCCATTTTTACAGCCTCATCTATTTCAGAGGAAATATACCACGAGTAGTATAAGTAAAATCCATAGGAAGCGTTCATGCTCTCTTCATGACCAAGAAACATTTTTGCTGCCAGTTTTACGTCTTCCAACAGCTTGGAATAGAGTATTTCGTAAACATCATTTTCCATTTCAAACAAAGAAAGAGCTATTTTAATAAGCGGTTTAAGATATTCTACTGTATTATCAAAATCTTCTGTATCTTTTTGAAGAGTTAAAATCTCTTCTTCTCTTAGCTTGGGAATAAAGTCTTTTTTTAATCTCACGATTTCAGTTATGTCTTCCTCTTTAAAAGATGGATTCTCTTCGTTTTTCATATAATTAAAAGGGTTATAACTCTTTATTAAAGTATACAGTAATGAAAAAACACGAGCAAACCTTTCATTTGCTCGTGTTTATCTTACAAAATGATTATTATCCATTACCACAAAAAAAACGGGAGACATTGGACAAAAAACTATCACTTTCGCTCCAGTGCCCCTTTTCTTTTTCAAAAGGTTTTGTGTTTAATTCAGCATTTCCACGCTCATGTAAACCCATTTCGGAAGCATGTTTACGTGCATCATGCCACGCTTCAGATACTTTACTTGTGGAGGTTTCTTCATCTTCTGCTGTATCTTCTATATCTCTTCTTGTCATTTTTCTTCTCCTTAAAAAGAACAATTACCGTCAAAAAAAAACGATAATGTAGCAAGCTTAACAAGCATTGATGATTCTGTCAAATCCACTAATTTTTATACAATCTTAAAAGCTCGGAAGGCGTTTTCTACAGTGGCGGTGCGGACTTTTTCGGGGTCTTCGTTTCTTATCAGGGCTAGGGCTTTTACTACTTCTTGAACATAAATTGGTTCGTTTCTTCTTCCTCTGTGTGGGACGGGGGCAACATAGGGAGAGTCGGTTTCGGAGAGGATCATGGAAAGTGGGGCGTATTTTACGGCTTCGTCGTAGTCGTGAGTAAAAGTGATGACGCCGGTAAAGGAGATCGTAAAATCAAGGTCAAAGTATTTTTTCGCGGTTTCGGCACCTTCGGAGAAAAAGTGGATATTTCCTTTTAGTCTTTCTCCATATTCTCGTTTTTTGGAATGCAGCATATCAAGAAGATCGGGATGAGCTTCGCGACAGTGGATCATAAGAGGTAATCCACAGGAAACAGCAAATTCAAGTTGAGTTTCAAAAAGTGCTTTCTGGCGGTGTTCTTCTTCTTTTCTTTTTTCTTCGGGAACGCGCGAGTAATCAAGACCGCATTCGCCGATAGCGACGACTTTTTTGTTGTTGGCAAGATAACTATAAAATTCTTCGTCCCAGACTTCCCCGTTATTGTCGGTTGGGTGAAGACCTATGCAAGCAAAAATTCCTTCGTTGTCGTTTGCCAAGGAAACGGCTTTTTCGGACATGATTTTGTCGGTGCCGACGACGACGGAACAAACGCTCGCTTCTCGCATGCGCGAAAGAGCAGACTCGCCGTCTTCAAAGAACTGCGGGTCGTTGAGATGAGAGTGGGCATCAAAATAGAGAGGGGTGGACATAAAACAGAAATAAGTTAACTACCGAGGAAGTTGTAGGTTTCGGAGACTCCGAGGCCGGCGACGATGGCATGAACAATGAGCCATGCAGAGAGAGCAAGACCAAACCCTCCAACGATTAAAAACATTCTTTGCTTAAGTATCCCCAATCCATCTGCTTTTCCTTGAGAACTAGCGAGCATAAGTTGGAAACCGGTCCAAGTAAAGGCAATCGCAGCGAGGGGCATTGCGATCACAAACAACAGGAAGTTTATCACTCTTTGAATCAGTGAAATGATATCGTTGAAACCGCATTGGTTGGCTGCATCGGGGCCTTCGCCGGTTCCGCATTGAACGAGTCCGCCGAGGAGACTACCGGATTGGTTTGCGTTGTTCCCCGTATTATTAGCGGAATTATCCGTATTGGCGGCATTTTGATTTGCTTGAGTATCGGCGACACAGCAAGTTGCGGTAGTATCATTACATGGAAGAACCGGGTCAGAGGGATGGTAATGCGTCCCGCATGAGGTAAAACAATAACCTCCGGAATTTTCGCAGGTGGGGGTGGTTTCGGCGGAGGTGGGTACGCAACAATCATAGATACCGCAAACCGGATCTGCCGGTTTACTGTCAGTAGCGGCGCAACCGCTTACCATACAGGTCCCCGTTCCTCCGGCGCAGGAAACTACTTGGGTTTGTCCGGTACTTGGAACGGTTTGTTCGGTTTGTGTGGAAGCGACTTTTTGTTGGCAATTAGCGGAATACTGCGCACAGTCCGCTTGCGTATCAAAGCATTGCGCCTTAACAAAACCAGGATGATACCACTGGCCCACAGCACAATCGAGGGCCGCATGAGAAAGATTCGCTGTGGTTAAAAAAAGGAGAAAAACAAATGCGGAAAATACCGCCGTGATTGTTTTTGAAAAATCGCGAGTGAGAAAGTATTTCATACTTTTAGTATACCTTTTTTATCTCCGAGGAAAAAGAGGGGTATCCACATGACCCACGGAAAAAGTTTTGGCGGTTCCTTCTTCAGAGAGACTAACGCCGAGAATCTCATCTATTTTTTTGGAAGTTTCCGGCATGAACGGGGCGAGCAGGTGTGTAATCGTGTGTATTCCGTATAACAAATTCGCCAGCACGGCTTCGGTTTTTTCTTTGTCGGTTTTGATGAGTTTGTACGGTTCGTAGTCGGTGACATAGCCGTCCAGTTTTTTGATGACCGCCCAAATGGTATCGGTGGCGCGATTTAATTCATATCGTTCCATATGTCCGTGATAGACGGGCAAAACTTCATGATTGAGATAATCCTTAACAGAAATATCCGGTGCGCCGTCCTTCCCTTTCAGAGGAACTTCAATTTCATCTTTCACTTCCACTTTTCCTTCAAAGTACGTTTCGGTCATTTTTATCGTGCGGGAAACAAGATTTCCGATGCCGTTCGCGAGATTGGCGTTGTAGCTTTCCAAGAATTTTTCTTCGGTAAAATCGCCGTCTTCAAAAGGAGAAAGGTCGCGGGAAAAATAGGAGCGAAGCGCTTCGGAACCGTATTTTTCTACAAATTCTTTCGGGTCAACGACATTACCGATGGATTTTGACATTTTCTTTCCGCCCGAGGTAATAAAACCATGAATGAGAATTTCTTTTGGAAGAGCGATTTCCGCAGAGAGAAGCATAGCGGGCCACAAAAGCGCATGAAAACGAAGTATGTCTTTGCCGATAACGTGAACATCCGCCGGCCAGTATTTGGTAAAATTGGTTTCGTCTCCGATTCCATAACCAAGAGCGGAAATGTAGTTCGTCAAAGCATCGCACCACACGTACATGACTTGGTTCGGATCTTCGGGAACCGGAATACCCCATGGAATCTGGCTTTGCGGACGGGAAAAACTTACGTCGGAAACACCCTCTTTAATGAGAGCGATTATCTCGTGTTTTCTTGCTTCCGGTACGATGCGAATCTCATCATTCTCCAGTTTTTCGCGAATAATATCGGCATATTTTGTCAGGCGGAAGAAATAATTTTCTTCTTCCACTTTTTCCGGAGGAACGTTGTGGTTCGGACAAAGTCCGTTTACGAGATCTCTTTCTCCGACAAAAGCTTCGCAACCGACGCAATATAATCCAGTATATTTTGATTTATAGATATCGCCTTTTTCGGCGAGTTTTTTCCAAAGCATTTGTGCGCCGGGCCAATGCTGTTTTTTATCCGATGTGCGGATAAAACCGTCAAAAGATGATTGAATGGAAGCGTAAAATCTTTGAAATTCTTCGGCGTTTTTATCAACAAATTCCTGAACGGGCATTTCGTTCTTTTCGGCGGTTCGGCAGATTTTTGTTCCATGTTCATCAGTACCGGTCAAGAAAAAAACATCCAAACCGTGATCTCTTTTGTATCGCGCGATGACGTCCGCCAAAAATTCCTCATAGGCATGACCCATGTGAGGCGCGGCATTGGCGTACGCGATGGAAGTGGTAATATAAAATTTTGAATTCGGCATAAAGTTATCAGGATTAGTTTTGGGGAACCTTTTCTATTTTTCTTTTTTCCAAGTCATTTACGAGTTCCATAAGAGCGGCAGCGAACGGAACGGACAATATAAGCCCCATAAAACCGCCGAGTTTTGTGCCGATAAGAAGAGCGATGATGACCAGTATCGGAGGGACACCAACAACTTTGCGGACGACAATCGGATAGATAAGGTGATTTTCAAATTGCTGAATAATGACATAGAGCGCGATAGTCATAAAGCCGAGCGGGGCGCTGACGGTAAATCCAATCATTACGGCTGGAATGGCGGAGATGGTTGGCCCGAAGACGGGAATGAGCTCAAAGAGGGCGGCGATCATGGCAAGCATGAATGCTTGAGGAACTCCAAGGATAAGCAGGCCAAGATACGTGAGCGCTCCGACTAAAATTCCAAGAAGAAGCTGCCCTTGCATCCACTTCCCTATTTTTGCCTGCGAACGGTACCACAAATCTATAATATATTTCTCATTTTTTAGAGGAACGATAATCTTCAGGAAATTTTCTATTCCTTTTTCCTGCACCGCAAAGTAAAAAGAAAGAACGAGAACGAGAATGAAACTGAAAACGCCGTTAAAAACTCCTGAAACGGTCTGAGCGATATTTCCACTAGAAGACGGGCCTGGAGAAAATTGGGAGATGAGATTATTCAGAATGGTCTGATAATTAAAAACATCGTTCCACGGATTCCACTGGCCGAGAAAACTTAGATACTGCGGAAGCGATGCAAAAAAGAGAGAAAAATCCTGCAACAGAGGCGGGAGAAAAAGAAAGAATGAACCGGCAAATACACCAAGAAATAAAATATAAACGAGCAAAACAGCCGGAATGCGAGGAATTTTTCGCTTTACAAACCATTTGGTCGCCGGTTCAACCGACGAAGCGACCACGATGGAAGTAAGCAAGACAAGGACAAGATCGGAAAGCAAATACAGTACATAGAACAAAATAAAGACCAAAAAAGCCTTTATCATGGTCCCGACGCTTATACTAATAATAGTATCGCCCTTGTTTTCTTTCATAATTATTTGATTATACACGTATTTACTCGTTTTTCCAGCTAAGGATTTATTGATGAACAATAAGCCACTCCCTCGTAAAACCCGGTTCGTTGCCGGTATAGACAAGAGAATTGACGATATTCTGCTGAATCAAGGTACCGGTAAAATCATCTGTGCCGGTAAAAGTTCCCCCACTGACAACGGTTGGTATTTTGTCTGCTTGCGAAAGCACCGGAGTAACGCCGATTTGGAAAGAAATTTCTTTCGCTGCGCTTTCATATCCGGCTCCGGCTTTTATCGCTCCGATATTCCATACCACCTCCCCATTTACAGAGTTAAAGGTTATATCTGAGGTATCCGGCATAGACTTCCCTATCCAACGAACAAAACTCGGAAGGACCGCTTTCATGCGCGCTCCGGAAATATCATTAACGGAATTGGAAATTTTCCAGACGATGGTCGCCGTTGTTTCTTGTCCGACTTTAAAAGGTACCGGGCCGCTATTGGTAAAAGGTCCCGTTTTAAACAAAATAGAAGGAGAAACTTTGGCGGATGTCGCTATTTTTATTTTGCCATCAACGAACAAATCTATGTTTTCGGGAACATTGTTTTCCGCGATTCTTTTTCCTTTCACACTTACTTTTACTGATATTTCCGGGTTTTTAAAAACGGTTTTATCGCTTTTCAAAAAAGGAAGAAGTCCGAATGTGAGGCTGGCGGTGTTTTCTCCCCCCGATTCAATGGAGGAAAGAGTCGGGGTGGTCCTTGAATCCCAAACCACGGTTTGCTTTACGGAATCATAATAACCATTTCCTTTCGGAGTAACTTTTCTCGGATCAATCATATCCCCCGTCAGCATAATCGTTACTTGCGCATCAATAATTTTTCCGGAAAGTCTGTTCACCCATCTCGCCTCAATGCTGGGACTGCCACCGCCGATTAAGACATATTCCGGATTTGCGCTTCCGTTCAAGAATAAATTGATGCCGAGAAACGGTTTCTTTATGAAAAGTCCTTGAGAAAGAGCGGCAATTTTCGTATCAATCCTCGTTGTATCTTTTTCGGTCGGGACGCCGGCGGAAATGACAAAAACTTTTTCTTGTTCATTTTCTCCAATAATGGAACCGACGATATCTATGTGCTTTTCATCGCCAAGTTTCATATCGCCGAGATTCCATGAGTCATTATCATAGGTCGGCGCAGGTGAAGCGCTTTTGAACACAAATCCTTTCGGATAAACCACGTCTAAAATCGGAGATTTCAAAACCGCAGTGGAAAGACCTTTCACATCTATTCCGAGCGTAACTTCCTGACCAGAGATTGCTTCTTTGAGAATATCCGCTTTAATAGACAATGGCGATGAGGTCAAATTTACGGGAAAAGTTTTGTTTTTCGCATAGATAGACCCGACTCCTTCAATGCGGA
Source organism: Candidatus Parcubacteria bacterium (assembly GCA_026395595.1). Lineage (GTDB taxonomy): Bacteria > Patescibacteriota > Minisyncoccia > Phycocordibacterales > CAIJYI01 > CAIJYI01. The sequence continues at coordinate 10,265 of JAPLYL010000002.1, forward strand.
ATTTCATCGCAACCGCGACACTTTTTTGCTGATTTTCATCGCCCAAGATTATACCCTTCACGGTTTCCGTTCTGACTTCTTTTGAAGCGATTGAGGGGATGTTTATCGGGTATCGCGAGAGATCTTTTCCTGTGTCCGTTGAATATCGCGAGCCTTTTGGAAAATTAACCACGATTTGAATGTTATTGAGCGGAACTTCGTTTTTGTTTTCCACTGAAATCTGCAAAGAAAGTTCTTCTCCTCCCTTCAAAGAAACGGGACCAAAAAGAGATATATCAACATTTTCAGGAGAAATGACGCTTCTTTTGCTCAAAAAAGAATATCCCGCAATAATGGCGGCGACCACAAAAAAACCGAGAGAAAAGAGGAAAAATTTTCCAAAAATGGACATGCCCGGCTCCTCCGGTTTTTTCTTATACGACAAATCGCTTTCTTCTCCCCAGTCCTCCAAATGCCCGAATTTTTTGGGATTCAGTTTGGTGCGTTCTTTGTGTTTTATTTCATCGACGCGAGAATAGAGTTTTTTTTCCAATCCTCCGATGAGGTTGGCTTGTCCTTCGTTTTTTTTCTCGCCAAAATTAAAAGGATCATTTGTTTCCATGATATCAGTATACCAAATAAAAAAGAGAAAATGAAAGTTATAACTGTGATTCTTGGAGTGCCCGATTTACTTCGCGAAGAGCGTCTCTTCTCACCGATTCAAAAGCGTTCAAAATGTTCTTGGAGAATGAAGCGGTAATAAAAGACGCAAGTATTTTGCTTTCGCCGACATAGCCGAGCGAGGCCAAAACTTTCAGAACGGCAAGGGTTTCAAGTCTTTTTAATTCATCAGAGTCAAGCGTTTCTCCTTTCAAAAAGTCCAAAGTTTCAAGAAGCAAAGAAAAAAGTTTCGGATTATCCTCTTCCCCGTGAACCAATCGACGCACGAGCGACAAAATGCCGGCAAACACTTTTAATTTTTCCGTTTCTTTCTCAAAAGAAAAAGAAAAAATTTCCTCCGCGTCCGTCAAACGCCATGAAGTTTTCCCTCGTATCAAAGAAATGCGCGCGAAAGAAAAATCCCGCAAAGAATAACGAAGTTTTGAAGTTATTTTTCTTACCGATTGCGCCGACACACCCAAAAGCCCCATGTTTTCCGTAAAAATGAAAAACAGTTTATTCGCTTCTCCGATATTGGCGCTTCGCAGAACGAACCCGCGGGTTTGGTATAAGTGATATGACATGGAAAAATAAAAACGGTATACTATCTATTATGCAGTTTTCAAACCCCGACGACAACATCCGCGAAATGCGATTAACCCCAGGCGACAAAGTCGTGATCTTCGGATCGGGCTCCGGTGGACATACACTGGCGGCCGCGCGCGTCTTGAAAAGCGCCGGGACTATTTATGGCATTGATTCCCGAGGACAGATGGTAGAGAAACTGAAAAAAGAAGCTTCCGAACAACACCACATGAATGTTCGGGTCATAAATGGAAACGTGGAAAAACTCGGTGGAACAAGCCTCGGACCGCTCACGACTGATGTCGTTATTATTCCCGACACGTTTTTCTCTCATTCGGATAAAGAAGGAATACTCAAAGAAGCTGACCGAATACTCCGCCCCGGCGGAAAAATGCTCGTGATAGATTGGATTGCCTCTTTCGGAGGCGCAGGCCCGCAACCCGAACATGTTTTTTCTGAAGAAGAAGCGCTGAAACTTTCAAAAAATGCCGGCTTCGTCTATGAACGCCGATTCTCCGCGGGAAGTTACCACTATGCGCTTATTTTTCACAAACCGACAGGGGAAGAGAAAAAGAAGAGAGAAGCAAGCAATAAGCAATAAGAAAAAAATGGTGACAGACTCTGTCTCCATTTTTTATTGCTTTTTTCTTTCCTCCTCTCTTTCTATATCCCCATATAGTGCCAAAATTCTTCATTCGGTTTTTTTGGGCCGATGTCGGAACCGGAATGACAGAGTGGACAAATACCAAAAGTAACTCCGGCAATAATGTGTTTTGGGAGATATTCTATGATGACTCCGCAAACAACACACTGATACTTCCCCGCCTGCGGGACTTCATTTGTGACTTTATATATTTTTTCTTCCATAATAAAAAGAATTATTTTTTCCTAAAGAGACTAAAAAATTTTTTAAAAGATAGGAAGACTAACATTAAGACAATAAAAATTCCAACAAAACCAATGGTGAAGTACAAACCGATGCGGTTAAAGTATGCCGTCCACATCGATTTTCCAAAAAATTCGCTTTTTAAGACAGGAAGTGCTTTAAGAGTATGAATGGTCTCATTTGTAGTAAAAGATTCCGTTTCCCCAATCGCCAAAACATATTTTCCAGAATTTCCGGGACGTGAAATGGTTATCGTATAAGTGCCTGGCAAAGCATTACTGCGAAACTCCGGTCCTTCATAATAATTATCTCCGCCGAACGGTTCATAGAAACGGGACCATTTAGTACTTGTTGCGCTTAAAAAAGCCATCCGTTCATAACCTTTTCGTATTTCGGCAGACACGTCAGTCGGCACACCGATCTGATCGGGAACCAATATCCCGACATAGAATTTGAAAGGTTTATTTTCATGAAGAGTAAATGATACCGATGAACCGGAAAATTCTCCATAATAAGCTTTTGATATCTCCGGTTCAACGACGGTTACCTGCTTTTCACTGCCGACAAGATATGGCTGATGAGCGGAAGCGAAAGAAAAAGGAATGAGAAAAAAACAAAAAGAAGAGACAATTAAAAAGCGTTTCATATACTTTTATTATACCTCTTTTCCAAAAAAGAAGAATTAATCTGTTTTTTTGACAAAAAAATGTCAATATACTATAAAAGAAGAAGAAACAAAAAAGGAGAAAAAATGTACGTTTGCATATGCCAAGCCGTAACTGAAAAGGAACTACAAAAATGCATAGACGAAAATTCTTGCACAAGAGTGTCACAAATCAAAAAAATATGCGGTGCCGGGAGCCAATGCGGGAAATGCATTCCTTGGATCAAAAAGATGATAAAAGAAAGCGGTAAAAAAGAAAAATAGGCGCCATCTCCGTAATGGCGCCTATTCTGTACCCCAAAAAACCGAATCGGGTCAATTACCCCCATTTGACCCGATTCCGGTTCCAAAAACCGGCTCTTTTGAGCCGGTTTTTAGTGTTTGGCGATTAGGGTTTTTTGACGGCGATAATAATGGAAAAATCTTCGTTTCCGGCTTTCTCTCCTCCTGAAAAGGTAGTAAATTCCAATTCCGAAAAAAGCGTTGCTTTTTTAATTTCTTTTTTGAATTTGTTGAGGAATTTTTGCCCTACTTCGTCGGTTGAAACGAGAAGCGTCTGTTCTCTGTCATTAGGATTGAGTTCTTCTTTTTTGCGGAGATCTTGAACATTGCGAATAAATTCACGGAGCGTTCCCTCTTCTTTCAGTTCTGGTGTTATTTCCGTATCCAGCAAAACATCTTCTGAAATTTTATCAAACGAAACATCTTTCACGTTCACGCGGTCGGCGATAAGGGAGAGAAATTCTTTTCCTATCGGAACGGCGAACAGAGGTTTCATTTCCGCTTTGAGCGTTATTTTTTTGAGTGGCTGACGAACTTTGAGCGCTCCCTTTGCGCGCGCTTCCAATCCGAGCGAAACGATTTTTCTGGTTTCGTTCATCAGCGCCAGTATTGGGTCATCTTTCAACGTTTCCACTGTTGACCACGATTCCAAATGTACACTTTCCTTGCCCTGAGCCGCGCCGAAGGGTTTTACTTTTTGATACACCTCTTCCGCAACAAAAGGAACAAACGGCGCAATAATTTTAGAGAATTCAAATAATACATAGCGAAGCATTTCTCTTGCCGTAGCACTGTCGGCATCGCTCCCTTCCTTCCCTTTCAACCGTTCGCGGGAATTCTGGAGATACCACGTGGAAAGATCATCAATAAACAAAGAAATCGGACGAACGGCACGGTCAAGTTCATATTTTTCCATCGCATTTTCCATCTCCACGCGGACTTCTCCCAGTCGGGCGAATATCCATTCATCAAGAATGTGCGCGCTTTTTGGAAAAACGAGTTCCTCCTTCTTTTCCCCTGCGTACAGTTCATAGAATGCAACAACATTTTGCAGCCGAACGATAATCTTTTTATAAATTTCATCTACGCTTTTCTCGGAGAACTTCAGATCCTCACCATGAACGATTGGAGCGGAAAGCAAATAATACCGCAGAGAATCAGCGCCGTATTTTTCCATCACATACGATGGGTCGGGATAATTTTTGAGTTTCTTGGAAAGTTTCTGTTTCCCGTCTTCAGAAAGAACCAGTCCCGTCGTAATGACGTTTTCAAAAGAAGAACGTCCAAAAAGTCCAACAGAAAGCACGAGCATGTTATAAAACCAGCCGCGCGTCTGATCTACCGCCTCCGCGATAAAGTTCGCCGGAAAATTGCGCTCAAATTCTTTTTCATTCTCAAAAGGATAATGGAATTGCGCGTACGGCATAGAACCGGACTCAAACCAGCAGTCAAAAACTTCCGGAACGCGTTTCATTTCGCCTCCGCAGTCACAAGAAAGAATTATTTCATCTATATACGGACGATGTAAATTAATCTCGTAGTCGCTTCCGTGCGGATACGAAGAAAAAGCGACTTCCATAACTCCGGCATTTCTGGCATACCCTTCGGTATTCATTCGGAGTTCATAAGTTTCTTTATCAGAAAGACCTTTCGTGGTCGTATCAAGCATCCACAAAACATACTCGTGGGTAACAATGAGAATATTCTTCCCTTCCGTTTTTTGATCGGTCTCAAACAAAAAGTCCATCGCGCGTTTTCGCACGTCATGGATATTTTCTCCGCCGGTCGGTCTTTTGGTAAACCGTTCCATGAAATTGGAAAACTGTCGGTGATACTCTTCAACGCTTTTTCCGTCATATTCTCCCGTATTTATTTCGCGGAGACGGGGATCAAAAATAATTTTATCGGGAGATATTTTGAATTTTTCCGCCATTATTTCAACCGTTTCTTTTGTGCGGACAAAATCCGAAGCGAAAACTATATCAAACTTTTCGCCTTTCAAAGCTTCTGCCGTTTCCTCCACTTGTTTTCTGCCTTTTTCGGTGAGATGCGTCGGATTTTCCACACGGGAACTGACAGTATTGGTCGCATTACTCTCGGCTTCTCCGTGACGCATGACTAAATAGCGATTGCGTAATTTTGTATCCTGATGAAGCGCAGCAAGCGAACCGGCAACTTTTACTTTATTGCATTTTTGACATTTCCATACGGGAATCGGCGCGCCCCAATATCGTGAACGAGAAATAGCCCAATCACGAGCTCCCTCCAGCCATTTTCCGAAACGTCCGTCTCTCATGGTTTCCGGCACCCAGTGAATTTCTTTATTTGCTTGTATCATTTCGTCTTTTATGGCGGTCACTTTCACAAACCACGAAGAAGCCGCGTAGTTCAAAAGCGGAGTATCGCAGCGCCAACAGAGCGGATACGAGTGCTCTATTTTTTCTTTGGAAAAATACGTTCCGTGGTCTTGCAGGTATTTTATGATGGCGATATCGGTTCCGAGGCGGATTTTTTCGTCGGGGCTTTTCGGCTTCACTGACATGCCTTCAAAATCAAAGACCTCGTGCTTAAAAATTCCGTCCATTCCGACATGTTGAACGAATGGCAGAATTTCTTTTTTACCAAGTTCCATATCGTCCTCTCCGAAAGCCGGAGCGATATGTACGACACCCGTACCGGTTTCCGTCGTAACAAAATCGGCATTATAGATTTTCCAGCCGTTCTTTCGTTGCGGAAGTTTTTTGTCGCTCGCATAATAATCAAACAGCGGTTTATAGGACTTCCCGATAAGCGTCTCGCCGGCGAATTCTTCAATAATTTCATATTCCTCATCTTTCAAAACATCAGTGAGTCTTTCTTTTCCAAGTATATATATTTCTCCTTCTTTCAATTTCATTCCGTCCGTTTCCCTTTTTTCTTGTTGCTTTTTTCTTATCACCTTTACATAGTCAATACCCTTTCCTACCGCCAACGCGACATTTCCCGGCAATGTCCACGGAGTCGTCGTCCAAGCCAAAACAAAAGTTCCCGGCTCGTCAACGAGTTCAAATTTTACCGTAACAGACAAATCTTTCACATCCTGGTAATTCATGGAAACTTCGCTCGCGGCAAGTGTCGTTTCGCACCGGGGGCAGACGTGCATCGGTTTGTATCCTTCGTAAACCAGCCCTTTATCAAACAACGTTTTGAATGCCCACCAAACAGATTCGGTATACTTCCAATCCATCGTTTTGTAACTGTTCTCCATATCTATCCATCTTCCAAAGCGAGGGATCACTTTTTTCCAGTCCTCATCATAACGAAGCACACTGTCTTTTGCGGCTTGATTGAATTTTTCAACACCATACGTTTCAATATCTTTTTTGTGTTCCAGACCAAGTTCTTTTTCAATCAAATTTTCAATCGGCAGTCCGTGACAATCCCAACCCCAGACACGACGAACATGCTGTCCCTTCATGGTTGCATAACGAGGAACCACGTCTTTCAAAACGCTTTGTAAAAGATGTCCGTAATGAGCAATTCCCGTCGCAAAAGGAGGTCCGTCATAAAAAATAAAAGGTTCGTTGTCTTCGGTCTGTTTGAGTGATTTCTCAAAAATGTTATTTTCCCCCCAAAACTCAAGGGTTTTTCCCTCACTTTCAGCGATTTTACTCTTTTTAGTTTCTTCTTCCATAGTAAATATACATTAACACGAAGAACGCTTCATGAAAACATTGACGGAACGGTAAAAACGCTGATTTATGATTTAAGATTTACGAATACAATAAAAAACCGCCACGAGTGGCCGCAACGGAGTATATTATCCTTTTTTTCTTCGCAAAGTTCCTCTGGAGAAACCATATTCGTCTTCGATAAAATCCCAATTCGGCAAGTACTTTTTAGCCATAATACGAAAGATGCGGGTTCTTGCCTCTGAGCGGTCTTTTTTATTATCAGCAATCGGTCCAAAATCTTTTCCAAAGGTTCTTTTATACAAATCAAAAACTTCCACTCCAGGGTATTGTTCGAACAGTTCCTCTCTTGTCAGTTTTATTCCGGGAAATGACAATATTTTATCGGCACATTCTTCAATTTGTTTTGCCGAATACGATACACTTGCGGAAGAAAACTCAATATCTTTTTCTTCGTCTTTTAAATAGGGTTCAACGCTCTCAAAAAAAGTGTTTACCACTTTTCCCAAAGTATCTTTCGCTTTCTCATCAAGTTCTGTTGTACCGTACTCATATTCTTTTGTCTGAAAAGTAAATGCGTATCTGCCGGAAAGATTCTCAAGTAAACCGAGTAAATAATGAATATCTCCTATCGGGAAAGAAAGAATAAAGTTTTTTAACTCTATTGTTGTACGAGCAATCTTTTCCGTATAATTGATAATTATGCCATCCGTCAACACTGGAACCTCCCCTCTTTTATATAACTTATCATCACGAAAAACAGGAAAAAATTCTGGAATTTTTTCCTGTTTTTCTTGAAAAGAAGTATTTGTAATATTTTCTTGTGTCATAGATAATATTTATTTACATTTTCTCCAACACGGGAATTCCGAGAAGAGTAAGACCATTTTTTAACACGACTCCGACCGCTTTCACGAGGGCAAGGCGGTGTTCAGTGTGTTCATTCCCTAATATCTGGTTTTGCTCGTAATAAGCGTTGAATTCTCGACAAAGGTCAACCAAGTAAGTCGCAACATAATTCGGAGAGAGTTCTCGTCGCGCCATCAAAACCGCATTCGGCAGCCCCTCAAAAAGCAGTTTTTCCAACACAGATACCGGTTCATACACAGGGTAGTCCTGTGTACACAGGACTACCCTGTGTATTTCGGCTTTTCGGAGGATAGATTGGGTTCTTACGTAGGCATATTGCAGATAAGCGCCGGAATCGCCTTCAAAGGAAAGCGCTTTTTGCGGATCAAAGATAATATCTTTTCCGGGAGATTGTTTCAATATGGAGTATTTTATTCCGGCAACAGCAATTTCTTCTGCCACCTTTCCTTTGTCTTCAATGTCGCGGTCAGCAATCTTCTCCATAACCATTTCGGAAAGCGCCCCAATCAGCGCCTCGGCGGTGATCACATCGCCGGTACGCGAAGACATTTTCCCTGTCGGAAGGCGGAGCATGCCATGAGAAACGTGTTCAGTTTTCTTTTCCAATTCCGGAAAAACGAGTGACATCGCGCGAAGCAAAACCTGAAAATAATCATTCACTTCATTTCCAGTAACCACAACAGAGGTATCATACGGGTACGCATCATATTTTATTTTTGCCAATCCCAGCTCTTTCGCTTCATACGTCGGCAAACCTTCGGAATTCAAAAAGACGCGTGTATGCAGTCCGTGTTCTTCGCCAGGAAAAACCACGGCGCCATCGCTTTTCCGAAACACTTTATCCAGATTTTCTTCCACGATCTTTTTTCCGAGCACTCCCGTTTCGCTTTCAAAGAAATAATAGTCAAAATGCGTGCCGAGGCGTTTGTAGATATGTTCAAAATACTCCAGCGATATTTTCCGCCCTTCATCGTAAATTTTATTTATCTCTTCATCGCTTCGGTCATAAATTTTTTTATTGATTTCTTGAATCTCCTCTTTGAATTCTTCATAGTTTTGAGCTCCATAAGAATACGCTTTTCCGAGATCATTCGCGTCCTTTATTGCTTGTTGCTTTTTGCTTATTGCCCAAACGGTTTTCGCCACATGCATACCGACATCGCCTTGATAACACGCGCGTTTTACTTCCGCCCCGTTCGCTTCAATAATCCGTGAAAGCGCTTCGCCCAGCGTATTGGTCATCAAGTGCCCGATATGAAATTCTTTGAACGGATTAGGGTCGGTATATTCAATAACGACTTTCTCTCCCTTTTCTTTTTCATTCTTTCCATACTCCGCGCCCTTCTCCAAAATTTCGCCGATGTATCCGGAAACCGTTTCATTTTTCAAGTAAAAATTAATGAACCCCGGCCCGGCGACACCCATTTTTTCCACAACGTTTTTAATTTCTTCCGATTTCCAGAGTTCCGAGATAAGAAATTCCGCAAATTCGCGAGGTCCGCCTTCCCGTCCTTTCGCATTCATCATCGCCGCATTCGTCGCGTAATCCCCGAATTCGGAAGATTTTTCCACGACAAAATCCCGAGCGTTTCCACCGAGGATTCTGATTATCTCTTTTTGTATCGTTTCTTTTATCATATATATTGACAAGTATAAGGGAAGGTATATAATATAACTATCACCAACGAAAAAGACCACCCTTTAAGGTTCCGTCCTTACGGGGCCTTTTTTTGATTTTTTATAATCAAGTTTCGACTCTAATTCGTTCATAAATCGCAGATATGGCTGACAAATTTTAAATTTCAACAAAGCCGAAAACCTAAATTTGTTTGGAATAAGAAGGGATTTTAGTTTATTATTTCCAATCAAGTACTCTGCCAAACAATAAAAATCACCATCACCGCTTATTATTACTGCCTTATCATAGTTCGGATATTCAATCATAGAGTGAAGAACCATTTCAGCGTCAACATTACCTTTTGTTTCTCCGTTTTTATATTCTAACGTCGGTTTAAAAATACAAACAAAACCCGCATTTTGTAAATTTTTATAAAGCGCTTCATTGCCGTGAACATACCCAATAAACAAAAAAGCTTTCGTAATACCGTATTTTTCTTTTAAATAAATGCGAAACCGCGGCCAATCTAATCGCCACCCAACAGTGCGGATGCTCAAATTTACATTTTGACTATCAATAAATGCATAATTGTTTTCTTTAATCTTCATACGTATTATCATACACGCTCCGAAAAATTACGCAAAACCCTCCATCGTTCAAAAATGGGCTATGGCGGGCAAAAAAACACCCCGACTTTCGTCGGGGTGTGTACTTTTATCTGCTTTTTACAAACAGAGTGCCGTTTTCAAAACATTCAACAAAACGTTTTGCGCGGTCTTCGTCTATGAAAGAATGACGAATTTCTTCGTTCTCTTCTTTCCATAAAGAGTGATATTTCTTCAAACCTTCCGCGAGCAATTCGCGGATGATTCTAAAGAGAGAAGATGTTTCAACGGCTTTTTGAGAGTTGAGAAGCAAGGTAAGACTATCGTCAAAACCTTTCTTTTCCGCGTTCATAAAGTCAAACGCATTTCTCATAGCCAACCCTTGGATGAGTATCATCAGTTGTTCTGGAGATATCATTAAGTAGAGTTTTATCGGTCCTTCAACAAAAACCTCAATGACGCCCGACGTTGCTTTTTCGGCGACAGAAGAGAATTGATCAAATTCTTCTTTTCTCTCCCATGTCTTTAAGCTTGCGTATTTCCGAGCCAATTCACCATCGGCATTGCCAAACTTATCCGCTTGTTTCTTTGCATACTCATAATGGTCAATAAAAGCTTTCGCTTTTGCCGCCACTTGATAAATATCGCATTGAACGGCGGTGCTTCGTGAGATGAGAGAAGCAACCTTATCGGTCGTTTCTTCCAAATTCAAGAATTTTGCCGCAACGGAAAGCGCATACCCTTTCGGCGTAGTGCGAGTCAATGTCCGCACTCCGGTCAAATGAGTATCCCATGACTTTCTTTCATGATCGGAATTTTTGAGTATCCCGAATGCCGTATCATAGGCATCGTCGGAAAGAAACGAAATGATGGTGCCGGCTCTTACAATCTTTTGCCAAAGTTCTTTGGCTTCTTCGGGGCTCAACCCGTCGGATTGAGCCTTAAAGTAAGCGCCTGACGCTTTAGCGATAGATTTTTTGAACCGTCCCATTTCTTCCTTCGCAAGCTCCTCCAAGACTTCAATGCTTGCGAATTTGTCTTTTGGAGGATTATTAGCAATCATAGGGGTCACCTCGCTCTATCAATTTGTCTTCGTCTTTCGCGGAGACTTTGTGGGTTGAGGTATCTACCCTTCTTCCGATGATATAGTCCGCTTCGCCTTCAATAGAGAAGCATGCGGTAACCAAGCATATTCCCTGTTGGCTTTCACCAGGTTCAAGTAATTCCGCTATTTCAGGAATGTATACTTGTTCCGAAGTTTTTTGACCAAGAAGCACTTTCTTATGCTCGCTGTCGTATGCATCACGAACGCGTTGCCATGGAGTAACACTGCCACCGGCAAAAGTAATTTTTTGAAGCAATACCGCAGGAGCGATAGCTTCAACGGGAACCCATTGGTTACCCTTACCATCCAGACCTTTACCGCAGTATCCAGTGAAAGGATATTTTGCCGTTTCGGATGAACCGATGGCAACAATCTTTTCTTGAAACCGAGTGATGTTGTCTTGAATTTTAATGCCTTTGAGTGGTTTTTCAGTAATAATGCCGTTTTCAATCAAGAAACACAGCATACCATCCAACATGAAGTCCCCATTTTCGGTATTTACCCATCCACCATTGATAGATTTTATATAAACGCCTTTCATATTCTTGGGAATCAAATTGGCCATTTCCTGAACACTCTTTGGGCCGTCTTCGTCAGGTTGTATAACCGTCGTAGTCATACGGACTTGAGGAATCTTATCAAAAGATTCAGAACGAGAACGACCGGATAAACCGTCTTTTCTCATTTTTTCGCCCAGTTCGGCATCAATACCCGTTGCAACTTCTTCCAACGTATAATGATTGTTCAAAGCACCGACTTTCCGACCGTTTTCAATGAGTTGAACTTTTTTACACTCAACGCCATATTCATCAAATTGAGGCATCGCGCCCCAAGAGAATTTGACTTGGCGTTTGCCGGCTAAAAAGTTCGGTTCAGCCGTTTCAAATACATTAAACTTAGGATGATCAGAGAAACGAGCGCCCATCGTACCCATCAGTTTGATCTTCGCATTGGGGTTATTCTTGTTTTCAATAAGAATATCCGCTTCGTGAGGATGTCCGATAACTTCATGTCCGAGTACGCCGGCCGCTTGAGCGGAAAGGATAACATATCCTTCTTTGCCTAATACGCCCGCACCTTCAGCTCGATCAAGGTTGATTGCTTCTTTCGCTACTCTCTGTGCCAAACGAGTAACGATGTCATGAGGGTCTTTGCTGATGATCAGAGGACTTACCGCGAGGGCTTCCAGAGAAACATCTTTTTCGTCGGGAACATTCTGTGAAAGCATTTCAAGAAAGGTACCTGATGAACCGCCAATCGCACCGAATGCTTCAGAACCGTTAACGGTTTTCACCTGAATAACGAGCCGCATACGGGGAATCATGGTATCAATTTGAGACCCTTGAGAATCTGCTGTTACCGTTGAATCGGTAAATTTCGCGCACAATACTTTCAAATCAGAAACTTGCGCGCCGAGTTCTTGCGCCACAACGCTGTACGCGTGCGAAGTAAGACTGGCGATGAGCTCAACATTAGGCTCAATTTCAGGATCGGCATCAACTGATGCACAACACGGAGATTCAAAAAAGTAAGGGAAAACCTTCCAGTTTTGTTGGTCCACTTTCTTTTGAACACCATCACCTATCTTTTGAGCCATAGGAATAACTGACTGCAAAAGCTGGTCAATTTTCGCCCGGGTCATAAACTTCTTGGGCATCGTGCGGGTTTTCAAGTTTGCAGAAGAGATTTCTCTCCCTAACGTATTAGCTTCCGCGCGCGCGCCGATAGTAAATGCTTGGCGTACTGTTTTTCCTTTCGCGTCTTTTCCTTTAGAAGTGATGGTAATACCGAGAGTACCGTTAGCGTCTGTTTGACAGACGATACCGGAACGAAACGCCAAGTAGGCGCTCGTATGTTTTATCTCTCTCGGACCTTTTTCATCCAGAGACTCAATGGCTTGTTCGCAGCTGTCGGCAAAAGCCGGCGCCAGCAAACCATAATCATTCGGGCTCTGTCTCTCTCCGGATTCATCCGGAAGTTTACACAATTTTTTTTGACTCATCTGAACCTCCTATCGTTTCAGTACTATTGGACGATCTTCTTCGTCTTCGGGTTTTTGTTGTTTCTTGTCCTCCGCTGATTCAGCGGAGGTTGGTTTTTGTTCGGGTTTCTTTTTAGGAAACAGACCGGTAACAAAACCAAACAGATCAAGTTCTTGTGTCGTCATACGACCTCCTTTGGTAAATAAAAACATCTTCTCTTTTCAACGAACCAGCAGTCCCTTTTTTATAAAAGGGATACCTCCTTTTTGGATTATGTCCCATAAAAAGAAAGTCCGCAATCTTGTCAGAGTATTGTTTACAGGTTGTATTTTTTGAGAACTTCCGAGACTTTTTCACGAATAATTTCAGGAGGAAGAATCGTTCCATTCTCGGAACAAGAAACGATATGCCAATTTTCCCGTTCTTCAGAAAGAGAACGATACACCTCGGCGACTTTTTCCTGATACGGAATATCTTTTTCGTGCTGGTCTTTTACCCCTTCTTCTCCAAGATAATCGCGTTTTTCTTTCTTCAAAACGAGAGTGGAAGCGACATCTCGCGGAACATCCAGATAGATAACAACATCCGGCCTCGGCAGACCTATTTCATCATATTCTCCTTTTTCCAAAAATTTTATCAGGTCTTCCTGTTCTTTTCCTTCCAATTTCGCCGCCTGAAACCCGATATTGCTCGTCGTATACCGATTACAAACGACATTCCCTTTTTCAAGAGCAGAAATAATCGCTTCTTTCGCGCACGCTCGGTCAAGCATGTACGGAAGAGAAGAAAGATATGGCGACATATGAACAAAATCTCCAAAATCACCGGCAAGGCATCGTCCCGTCAGATCGCCAAAAACCGTTTTTCCGTATTGAGGAAAATCAAAATAGGAAACCGGGCCGTTCTTTTCCAAGTATTCCAAAAGCAGTTTGCTCTGAGTCGCCTTCCCCGACCCGTCTCCTCCTTCAAGCACAATAAGTTTATTATTCATAAGTACATCATAACAAAAAGAAAAAACGGACACCAATACGGCATCCGTTTATCTACTCTACTTTTTAATTCTTTCGTACACTTTCCAAACGAACCAGTACGGATTGTCCTTGTCAGGATAATATATTTCCCTGTTGATTTCCCTCCATTCACTTCGGTCGAGTTTTGGGAAAAAAGTATCACCATTGAAAACTTTGTTTATTAGAGTCGCATAAATCCTATCAACAAATGGTATTGCTTCTCTATACACTTGTGCTCCGCCGATAACGAATACTTTTCCACTTCCGGCAATTTTGAGCGCTTCTTTCAAATCGCCGGCAAGCATGGCGCTGTCAATCGGTTTATAATCTTTCTGTGAACTGATGACGATATTTTTTCTTCCCGGCAAAACGCGCCCGATAGACTCATGGGTTTTTCGCCCCATGATAATCGGTCGCGTTCCCGTTACTTTTTTGAAGTAAGCAAGATCCGCAGGTAAATACCAAGGAATTTTCCCTTTATTCCCAATAACGCGGTTTTTATCTGCGGCGACAATAATACAAACGATTTGTTTCATTTTTCTTCTCCAAAAAACTTATCTTTGTCTTTTATATCACATAAAAAACAAACCGAACAACTTCTTGCAATACCGATAATCTCTGGTATAGTGGCGAAAGATATTTCTTTGAAACAACGAGGTGAAAAATGACAGAACATACTGTTCCAATAGTGAATTATCTTCCATTTGAAAAACGAATCCCGAATACTCAATATCTTTCTCTTCTAGAAAAGATATTGAAAAAAGGACGAAAGGTTAACCCCATTCATGGCGAATTTGCGCTCATGCTCATCGGTGAACAGTTGCGTTTTTCCATGGAACATGGTTTTCCTCTTCTTACAGAGCGAGACCTTTCCAAAACATTTCCCGGAGCTATCGGCGAGCTTGTCGGTTTTTTGAACGGCGCGCAAACCATTGATGAGCTTCAAAAATACGGCTGTCCGCGCATTTTTTGGGACCGATGGGTCACAAAAGAAAAGTGTGAATTTTGGGGATTAAAAGAGGGAGACCTCGGACCCGCTTCTTATGGAGCCATCTGGACGCGTTGCCCAACCAGAGACGGAAAGACCTTCAACCAAATTGAAAATGTTATCCGACAAATACGCGAAATGCCTTTTCTGCGAACTCATACCATAAATACTTTCTACCCACCCGAAGTCATTGGACCAAAAGGAACGAGAAAAGTCGTGGTGGCGCCTTGTAACGGCGATGTGCATATTCTTGTCTTTCCTGAAAACAAAGAACTCGTTCTGCACCACAAACAACGAAGCGGCGATATGCCGACAGGCATTCCTGTTGATATCATTGAATATGCCGCACTCGGTATGATGTTTGCCTACATACTCGATTATACGTTTACCGAATTGGTATACACGATTTCTGATGCGCATATTTATGAGCGCCAAATACCGAAAGTCGAAAAACTTCTCACTCGCGAACCGAAAGCATTTCCAACCGTAACAATCGACGGCGATATTAAAAATATTTTTGATTTCCGCCGTGAGCATTTTCACTTAGATGATTATATTCCCCACCCGAAAATGATCATTCCGACTCCGGTGTAAGAAAATGACGAAACATATCTGTAAAGAACACGGATCTCGCACTCCGGAGCAAAAAGCAATAATGGAAAGAATTGAAAAAGACGGAATCTGTCCGTTTTGCGTAGATTTCTGCCAAGGAGAAAAACCGCAATATCACACGAAACCCATTATCAAAGAAACAAGGTGGTGGGTTCTCACGCAAAATTTTCATCCCTACGAAGGTTCGGTTCATCATTTTCTTTTAGTATGCAAGCGTCATATTACAAAACTCAGAGAACTCAACGTGTGGGAAATTTTTGACGCTTTCAGTATTTTTAAATGGGCGGAAAAAGAATATCGGATACAAGGAGGCGTCATACTGCTTCGTTTCGGCGATCCGGAACACACGGGCGCCAGCGTTCAACATCTTCATTTTCAATTAGTTGTCGGTGATTCACGCAAAAATGGCGGTCCGGTAATTCTCACCTCGCTCGGTTATCAAAAACAGAAAGATTCATAAACACAAAACACCGCCCCGATGTAAATCGGGGCGGTTTCTTTACATTTCAACAAAAATCAAAGGGACTTTTTTCTCCCTAAGCGTTTTTTCCGTATCCAAAGAAGAACAGCCTTCGGCGTAGAATATCCGTTTTATTCCGGCCGTATAAGCCAAAAAAGCGCAATCAGAACAAGGAAAAGTCGTCACATACATATCGGCGCCCTCAAAAGAAATACCCTCTCTGCAAGCCATACCGACCGCCATTCTTTCAGAATGAAGAGCACTTGAAATATGCGTCATTTCCCCAGCCCCAAAATTAAAACGGGGGTCTCCGTTCACGTATGGACTGTGAGGAGAAGGAAAATGCGTGTTGTGAGTGCATAGCAAGATTTTCCGGTCTTTTACCACCACGGTTCCAACGTGCCGCCACCAGTCCGAACTTTTTTCCGCTTCATTGTACGCAAGTTTCATTATCTCCTTATCGAACAAGTCGCGCGATACAAATTCAGGTACGACTTTTTTTGCGTTAATGACCGCCATTTTATCCCAACGGAGAAAAACGTTATCAAAAAGTACACGATTATGCGGAAAATATTTCTTCGCGACGTCAAGGCAAATATCTTCTTTTGGCATGACGATTAAACGTCTGCTTTTTTGAATCCTCAACAAATTTTCTTTTGACAACTCTTTTATCTTACGAAAGATTCCAAGCGATTCAATAGCGGAAATCATGAGCTCAGAAGGAAGAGCGCGCAAATCTCTTTCAAGAAAAGAAAGCTCTGGAAAGGTATCTTTGTATAAAAGATACAAAGATCCGGGATATTTTTTGAAAAATTCCACATACCCACAGTGAAGCACGGGAACAAAAGCAACGACCGTGTATTTTTTCATTCTTATCCTCCCAAACCGTCCAAGTATTTCTGAATTGCCTTAGTTACAACATCAGCAAGTTCTCCGGCCGCTCCGAGCATAAGATTACGAATTCTTGCGGTCGTTGATGTTTTTGCTTGAGAAGGAAGATACACTACTTCCCCGCAATACTTTTTATTATCTTCAACATCCTGTTTAGAAATATCGGCGGTGGACCGGGAAAAAACCCAAACATCCGGATGGATTATTTCCGCAACCCGACGCGGATCTCCTACGCCCAATAAAGTAATAATATCAACGTAGCGCAAATGAACCAATGTTTCTATTCGTTCCTTTTCGGGAACAATAGGGCGACGCGGGCCTTTGCGTGTTTTAGTGAGTTCGTCCGTATCAACGGCAACAACCAATATATCTCCATAATTTCGCGCTTGTTCAAGATAAAGCGCGTGTCCGATATGAAGCAAATCATATACGCCCTGAGTAAGAACAATTTTATATCCTGCTTTTTTTAAAGATTCAACAGCATCTGAAAGCTGTTCCGGGTCAGAAATAAAACGTTGTTCAAAACATGATCCGGTTCCCAATATCTGTTTCATTGACATATTCTGTCACCTCTTTTTTTGTAAAAAAACAACACTGCATTTGATGGTATCATATGCGATTAAAAAGAAAACGTTGACATTTGAAGTCTTTCGCTTTTTATATAAAAACATTTGAAAAAATTCAAGCAAATTATTTATCTCCAAAGCATACGGATAATCCGTGTCGCAAAAAAATTCTTGACATTTACGAAGATTTGGGATACGGTTTCGTTTAGAAGTCTTGAACCAACAAAAAAAAGAGAACCTTATGAGACCAAACCTTTTCCAAAATAGAGAACTGTATTATCTCCCTGTTACTCACAAACAGAACAAATCAATTATTTGGGAATACCCAAACAAAACGGAGGTTGTTCGGTACCTCAAACAACATCAGAATCTTTTTAAGAAGGATTCCTTGCTTGTTTTCACTGGCACAGCTGAGTGGACAAGGTCACTTTCAGTGGAAGGATATAACAATGTCATTACCAATCTTCAGCTGCCGAAATACACAAACAGTCCAGAGATACACGACCAAATTATTGGAGACCTGCTCCAAGGAAAAGAACGGGTTTTGATCGTCGGTTCAGTTTACCTGCTGAATTTTCCATATGCATGGTTCGGCGTATCGTCCAGCCTATGTTCGCTTAAACAGGAAGTTTCCTATGCTATTGCCATGGCAACAGATGAAGGCGTTATCTATCGGCTTTATTTTGAGTCCGGGAACCCTTTTCATTTTAGAGTAGTCAATACCTTTACAGGAGAGGATGTCCACTTAGATTTAAGCAGATCAAAAGAAACCCCGCTTGAGGTATGTAGAGAAAAAAGAGAAGATTTCATCTCCGGAGAACCTGACCCGTGTATTCTTGATTTTTTCTGTGGTGAAGATGGAGCATGCGGATAAGAGTCGTACGTTAAAATCAAAGGACCCCAGCAAGGGGTCCTTTTTTTATGGGTCGCTCAAAAGCGCCGAAAAAAATCCGCCGAAGCGGATTTTTTTGATGATTAGTCTTTAATATCAATTCCCATTGAGCGAGCGGTTCCAGCAATAATTTTCATTGCCATTTCCACGTCATTCGCGTTCAAATCGGGCATTTTTCTTTCCGCTATTTCACGAACCTGCGCCGAGGTAATTTTTCCCGCTTTGGAAACCGCGTTTTTCTTGGAACCCTTGGCGAGTCCGGCCGCTTTCAAAATCAATCTTGATGCGGGAGGAGTTTTCAAAACGAAGTCATAGCTTCGGTCTTCGTACACGCTAATGACTACCGGTACGATATCTCCGACCATGGTTGCGGTCGCGGCATTAAATTTCTGAACGAAGTCGCCGATATTGATTCCCGCTTGTCCGAGAGCCGGACCGACTGGAGGCGAAGGATTTGCTTTCCCGCCGGCGATCTGCAATTTTATTTTCTTTACAACTTTTTTTGCCATGTTTTTAAAAAGAATAAAGCAATAAGAAAAAGGAAAAAAGGTGAATTTTTATATTCTATCTGTCGTCGTTCCCTTTTTTCTTGTTGCTTTTTACTTGTTATTTGTAATTTACAGTTGCCGATCCGTAGAAGCCAAATCGACAATTTCTGCCATATTAAATCCGCTTAACCTGGAGGAAGTCCAGTTCAACCGGCGTTTCGCGTCCGAAGAGCGACACCAATACTTTCACCTTTCCGCGCTCCTGATCCACTTCACTCACTCTTCCTTCCAAATCCTTGAATGGCCCGTCAGTAATAATCACCGCCTCTCCGTCTATCAAGTCAATGTTGTGCTTTGCTGTTTCCGCGCCCATGCGTCCAAAGAGCATATCGGTTTCTTTCTTATCAAGCGGTACGGGAGTAACCCCCGCTCCGACAAAGCCGGTCACACGAGGAGTATTGCGAACAACATACCATGAATCGTCCGTCACGATCATATCCACGAGCACATACCCGGGATATATCTTTTCTTCCGTTTCAACCCTCTTCCCTCCTTTCACTTTGATTTTCTTCTCAATAGGGACGATAACGTTGAAAATTTTGTCTTCCATGCCGAGCGAATCGATACGTTGCTTGAGATTTCTCGCAACCGCATTTTCATACCCCGCGTAGGTGTGAATCGCGTACCAATTTCGTTCCCCGGCTATTTCTTGTTTTGCCATATTATTTTAATAGAGAAATATAAAAATAGTAAAATATGAACCGCTTTACTCTCATATTTCCATCGCTCGTTCAGAAATAAAAGTAAATTTTATTTCGCTCGCTCGAAAATAAAAAGATTGTTGTCGGCAATGTCGTAATTTTTCTATTTTATTATTGTACTATTTTATTATTGTTTTATTACCGAGAAAGAAAAGCTTCAAGCGCTTTTCGGAACCCTGCATCAAAAACACCAAGCAAAAAGGAAGCCGTAACAGAAATCAATATAACCAGAGAAGTAAAAGCGATGGTTTGACTTTTGGTCGGCCAATTAACGTGTTTCATCTCTCCTTTGGTGTCTTTCAGGTATTGAATGAAATTTTGCATGGTATTTTAGTTTTTCTGCGTTTTAAAAATCGCCCTCTCAGGCGTTAGCCTTACCATACTCTTTCTGCGAGAAAAAGTCAATAATTCACCAATAACACGTGATAGAAGAAAAAACCGTTACGAAACAATCACTCCGCCTACTTTTTCACGCAGTTTCAGTTTAGCTTCCTTTTCAATCTCAGGAGGAACAATAAGGTTTTTTCCGACATGAAACTTTTCATTTCCGGTAAAAGATCTTATTTCTGTATTATTGAGAAAAAGAGACAAATCTACGTCAATTTCAGGAACCTCCGTCAGATGGGTATACGAAAAATCGGCGCACTGGAACACGTGGACGCCGGACGGAAAATACGTAATAGGCATTCCCGCCAAAGTAAGATTTCCGGGGACAGTAACCGTTCCGGAAGCATTATCGGGAACAAACATTTTTCCAATGAACTCTTCAGCAGCCTCATCATCCATATGAAGCTCGCTTTTTGCCCAGGCGTTAAGCTCAGACATCACCTTCTCTACCGACGCAGGGAGTTCATGTTCTTTCACTTTTATTTCATTCATCATGAGATGCTTCCCTGAAACGACATCATGAATAATTGGCGGCAGTCCTTTCTGCTGCTCGTTTTCATTACTTTCTATCGATGGCATTTTTTCTTGGTGTGACATAAATTTATTTAATTACCTTTCTATTCTCTCATATTTTAAAAAAGAGTCAAAGTGGAGTATAATGACGGATATGAAAAAACCAAAATTCACAGAATTAGTGCATACAACACCGGTTGCTCTCTCAAAAGAGGACTTTGGAAAACTCATCGATACAAGGGTAGAACACATCTCTGAAGAATTTTCTCGAGGATTTGAATTTTTACGCGGATTGGAACGCACGGTAACTTTTTTCGGTTCGGCCCGCTTCAACGAAGACAACGATCACTACAAAACAGCACGAGAACTGGCGCACCGACTTTCCGAACTCGGCATCGGCGTAGTTACGGGCGGAGGTCCCGGGATAATGGAAGCGGCCAACCGCGGGGCCTATGAATCAAAAGGATTTTCTCTCGGACTCAATATCAAACTTTCCACCGAACAAAAGATAAATCCGTATCTGAATGAAAGTACCACCTTCCAGCACTTTTTCGTGAGGAAAGTCCTGCTCGCCTACGCGGCGGAAGCCTATCTCTTCTTCCCTGGCGGTTTCGGGACATTAGACGAACTCTTTGAGATCATCACTCTCGTTCAAACCAAAAAAATAGAACCAGTTCCTATCATTCTCATCGGAAAAACTTTTTGGCGAAAAATGCAGAACTTCATCAAAAAAGAAATGTGTGAAAAACACGGCACTATTTCCAAAGAAGACCTTTCTTTATATCTCATAACCGACGATCTTGATGCTATTGTCAACATCGTCCGCCACGCCCCCATACGCTCGCAGGGATAGACAAACGAAAGGAATAAGAAACAAGCAAAAAGAAAAAAGGAAATTATAATTCCTTAAAAATCTAGTCAAAGTTCGCATACGCGAACTTTGACTAGATTTGTGAATAGATGAATAAAAAGCACCCTTGCCGAAATTTCGGCAAGGGTGTGTTTATTTCATTTTAATCGTCTTTTTTAAGCTTCATTTATTCTTTAGAAAGAACGACTGGTGCCGTTGGTTCAATAAACCATTTTGGAGTAGGAGGTTCACGACCTTCCATGATAGCTTCAATTTGTTCCACTTCAATGGTTTCCCATTTCAGTAAAGCATGAGCCATCGCGTCCATTTTGCTTCTATTGTCCAACAAAAGTTTTTTTGTTTCAGAATAAAGCTTTTGAGACAGTGCCTGCTTCTCTTCGTCCATCATTTGAGCGGTCTTTTCAGAGTACGGCAATCGTTGAACTGAATGAGCCAAATGGTCTCCGTATTCGCTGGCATAAGCAAGCTGTCCGACGCTATCAGAGAGACCCCATTGCATAATGCAAGAAGTCAGCATTGAAGTAATGCGTTGGATATCGTTTGATGCGCCGGTGGTGATATTATCAGCGCCGCCGATAATTTCTTCCGCAGCGCGTCCGCCGTAAGCCATTTTAATAGTAGAAAAGATTTGCGCCTTCGTCATGCTTACCTTGTCTTCTTCCGGTGTAAATTGAGTAATACCGAGAGCGTTCGCCCGAGGTAAAATGCTCACTTTGGTACATTGGTCAAAGTTTTCTTGCAGGTAACCGACGATAGCGTGTCCGGCTTCATGATAAGCGGTATTCCGTTTGTCATGTTCCTTCATCTTCAATCCGCTTTTTGCGCCCATAGTAACTTTATCTTTCGCCAGTTCAAAGTCGTTGGCAACAATCGTATCGCCTTTTCTCCGAACCGCAATGAGAGCGGCTTCGTTCGCCAAGTTAGCAAGATCAGCGCCGGAAACTCCGGTCATACCCCTCACGACTTCAAGAAGATTAGTTCCTTCTTCCAGAGGTTTCTTAGCGGTATGAACTTTAATAATCTGTTCGCGACCCTTCAAGTCCGGCAGATGAATGTTCACCTTACGGTCAAAACGGCCGGCGCGCATCAAAGCGGCGTCAAGAATATCGTCGCGATTCGTTGCAGCAAGCACAATAACAGGAACGTTCATTTCACCGAATCCGTCCATTTTGGTTAAGATTTCGTTCAATGTTTGTTCACGTTCATCGTTGTTATTACCGTGTCCGGAGCTTCTGCTTCGTCCAATGGCGTCAATTTCATCAATAAAGATAATACTTGGCGCAACTTTTTGAGCTTGTTCGAAAGTATCACGCACCCGAGCGGCACCGACACCTACGTACATTTCAACGAATTCAGAACCGGAAACTTGGAAGAACGGAACGCCCGCTTCTCCGGCAATAGCTCTTGCTAGTAACGTTTTACCGCAACCTGGAGGGCCGGTAAGAATAACACCGCGTGGAATTTTCGCACCAAGCGCCGTATAGGGGTCTGGGTTGTGAAGGAAGTCAACGACTTCAGCCACATCAACAACCGCCTCTTCAACACCGGCAACATCAACCGGCAACACCGATAACGATCCAGACGATATCCATCATACCGATGCCCTTTCCTACGGGGGCGTGGGTAATAACAGAGATATTATGCTCCAACAAGTCGGATACGAGATTATCATCGCCGACGGGAGGCAAGTACGTTTCGTACGGTTGAGCTCCGTCTTTCATTTTGGTGATGATTTTTCCGTCGCTGTTTATTTCTACGCCCGACACCTTCGTATCAGGACTTTGGTAGTCCTTCACAAAAGCGGAATAATCCGGCTGTTTGGTTGGTTTAGCGCTTAACTCAGTTTTCGCGCCGGCAGCATTTGATTTGGTATTTCCACCCACAAGCTGAGCGGAACAATAACTTACCATCATGCCGACGATAATAAAGAGTAAAAGCAATTTCAGATATTTGAGCACCGTTCCCACTGCAAACCTCCTGCGTCTCTTTGAGACGATTAAAATATGAATTTGTAAAAGATCCTTTCTTTGCCTCGCCATAACTCGTGGAGAGCGAAGGCGGGTTCTTCTTTTGAGAGTCCTCTGCCTATAGAGTTTCATAAATGGCTTATGATGTCAATACCCGCAAAAAAAAGCGCCCCGATAGGTCGGGGCGCTCTATAGATTAGTCGGTTTCTGCCGCATCAAAGTTTACGTGAGTTTTTTCCGGTTCCTCTTTTTTGGGTATCCTTTTGCAGAAATCATCGGGGAGAGATCGGAGACATGCGATATGTTCAACTGCATAAGGGCATCCCGCGCAGGGGTCGGTAATGAGATCAGTCATTTTGGCTTTCCTTTTGGTTGTTGGTGAATGAACTTTACTAACACCAATATACCATACTTGAAATAACAAGTCAACAACAAGTTTTAAAAAATTCTGCTAGCCAAAAGAAGAAGAAAATCATACCACCAAGACTGATACATTTCCGGGACAAACAAAACAGAGTCGGATTTCCACGCTTCTAAAATTTTATTCACGTCGTGTGCAGTTACCACCAAACTTTTTTCAAACCCAAAAGAAAAGCGAATATGTTTATCAAAAGATGAAGAACGGGTGTGACGACAAGTAAAACCAAAATGATTTTCCCGTCTATCTGATAAAAAAAGAAAGAGAAAATAATTACCCCGACAACAAAGTCTATTTGGTCAAACGGAAACCATGATGAACCGGGTTTTTTGCCAATACGCCGTTTAAAAAATGACTTTATTAAGTCCCCTGTCAATGCTCCAATTCCAAAGATAAAAGCATAAAGAAAAATGGAGATGTTTTGGTAATTTAACAGAGATATCTCTGAAAAAACAGCATTATTCTGAATAAACAATATATATTGAATATATAATACGAGAAAAGCAGAAAAATAACCGACAATAAACCCTCTATAGGTTTTATGTTCCCCAAATAAACGTGAAGAAATCGGTTGATTAAACGGTAGTTTGCATGCATCAGCGACAACTGGCGCCATATTGGCAAAATAAGCCGGGAGAAAAAAATAAAGCGCTTTTACGACAAGGAGGGTCATTTTTTGAAAAGTTTAAAGAGTCCTATAATGACAAAAACAAAGAGAAGGGCGTTAAGAATAAGAACAACGGAAAATACTGTTTTATACGAGGATAAAAGATCAATGGTAATAGACAAAAACATGAATAATCTCGGCCTAATGACAAACGGATATTCCTTTCCTGTCTGCGCAAAAATATATGAAATCAAGTTTACGAGAGAATACATAAAAACAAAAAAGAACGCAAAGAAAGGATTTATTGCTTCAAAATGCCATAGGTATATGCCAACAGTAATGATCCCCAGATTATCAAAAGCGAGATCGGTAGCTACCCCAGAGAGACCATTTTGTTTTCCGAAAGACCGGGCAAGACTGCCATCCAAACCATCCAAGAAAAAATGAAACCATATTCCAATCACGAAAATCTCCGGTTCATTAAAAATAAAGGAAAGAATAAGAGAAAATGCAGCAACAAATCCAGACAAAATACTTATGAAATCAGCCGAAATTCCCATCTTTCTCAGTATACCCGTAAGTGGAGTAAAAAAAGTATCTTTCCATGACTGAAAACGGAGCATGCTATTATATTCAAATTTTGAGTATATTTTCATTATTCAAGTTCAATATCAATAATAACAGGAAGGTGATCTGAAAAAAGAATTCCTTTAAGGACTTTCACGCTAATAATCTTTATGGAAGGAGAAGACAAAAACAGATCAATTGAATGCTTCGGCTGAAAACTGGGGAATGTGCTTTCGGAAAAGTTATTTTTTATCTCAAGCCCGCCTTTTTTAAGAAGTTCTTTTAACTCACTATCCCCGCCAAAGATGTTAAAATCTCCAGCCACCGCCACCTGCTTCTTCTCATTTATCATTTCCGCAATTTCA
This sequence comes from Candidatus Parcubacteria bacterium, assembly GCA_026395595.1. GTDB lineage: Bacteria > Patescibacteriota > Minisyncoccia > Phycocordibacterales > CAIJYI01 > CAIJYI01. The sequence goes on from JAPLYL010000002.1 coordinate 35,535, forward strand.
TTGAATTGTTTTTTACGCGTTGCTTTTCCAAGAGCGAAGTGTGAGAAAAAAAGCGAGAAACTTTCATTTACATCAACCTGATAAACAAGTTTTTTTGTTCCGTTTTTTAAGTAGCGTCTCCTCATCTTATACGGATGCTTGAAAAATACACCGTTGCAATTTCCTGAGAAAAACGGAGTCAAACGCAAAAAACTTTTCGGTTCATATTTTACGTCAATGTGACTTTCCAGAAAAAGCGTTTTTATGTACCGCATAAAAGGCTCGTTTCTCGTTTCCTCAATAAAAAGAATATCCGGATCACTTTCCGCAACTAAAGAAGCGATACTTTTTGAAAGACGATCTTTGAATTCTGTGTTCTTAAAAACGATTCTGTTGAATCTGAAAAAATACTCGCTCGTTTTCCCCGTCAAACCTCGGAAGTAACCCGTATTATAGATCATGATACGAATTTTTTTCATACTCTTATTATACAGAAAACTCAAAAAAGAAAAACTTAGAATACATAGAATTTTTTGAAATTACAAAAATACCTCATCCGTACAAACAGATGAGGTATTACGATGACTATCCGGTCATTAAATGGCGAACGCAAATAGAAGCAATAACAACAAGACAAAGCTCTATAAAGAAACAAAAGACGGGATCCAGCGGCCATAACCAAATAAAAACAAAAAACAATACGACACAAATAACCAAAACAATAATAATATCGGTAAAATCCATAATCTTCTCCTTAAAAGATTAGCTGCTTCTGTTTTTAGAGTAGCAGAAAAAAACTTTTTTGTCAAACAATGCGTCGTATGATAGTAAAAAAAACATCATACCATCTTGGAAGAAACATTTCCGGAGTAAAAATAACCGTATCAAGTTTCCATGCTTCCAAAATTTTCCCCAAATCTCGGGTCATGTCCGGATGATCAAAAAACACCCCGGCTTCCGCATTCCAACCAAAAGAAAGCGGATCAAGGTTTGCGGAACCGACCATTCCAATTTTATTATCTATCAAAAGAACTTTCGAATGATTCATTTCTGGGGAGAGAAAACCTAACACTCCGAGATTTGAAAAAAAACAAAGCTGAAAATAATTAATACGGTCAACGATTCTTCCTTTATCGGTATGTTGAGGTATGATAATCTCTATCAAAACGCCACGAAGTACAGCCTCATGAAGACATGCGAGAAGCCACCGTCTCGGAAAAAAGTATGGGGTTACGAGTATAATAGAATGTTGCGCTTTCCGTATATTTTCCTCATACTGTTCCCGTATTTCCAGCCATCTTCCTCCAATACCATGCTCAATGAACCACGCCCGCGCTTTTTTCAGAAGAGGTTTTTTTCCGATAAGAGCCAAAAGTTCGGCATTTTTTCCGTTACATTCTTTATAGACTCGCGAAAAAGAGCGAAGGGATGAGAAGAGGAGCCTTCTTCCTGTCATACGTACCTGTAGGTCATTCCAAGGAGCGTGAATTCCGCTAATGTTCACCCCTCCCAAAAAAACGATGTTTTCATCAATAATAAGCATTTTTCTATGCAGACGGCGAAACCAATAGCTGAAAAAAAGCACTTCCACCCCGGCGCGACGGAGTGTTTGCACCACCTCGGAAGAAAGCCCGTAACTTCCGAATGAATCCAGAATAAGCACGACATGCAGGCCTGCGCGCGATTTCTCGCTAAGAATAGAAAGAAAATCAAAACCCTTCGTATCATTCTGGAAAGCATACATTTCCAAATAAATACTTTTTGTCGCGCCTGAAATAGCCGAGAGCATTCCCTTCCAAGCGGATTGAGAGGTAGTGTAAAAACGATAACGCATATATTTAGATAAACAGTAAAATAGAAAAATAGTAGAATAGAAAGATTATTATTGTCTTCGTAATTTTTCTATTTTACGACCGAAATTAAGGGTACAGATTGACTAACATTAATAATTTCAAACTTCGTTCTTCCTAATACTCTCCCTCGTGAATCGGTCACATCAACGCGCCATTTTCCGGGATGTATATTGGATTTTTCAGAGAAACCGCGATACCCCTCATCGCTTCCGCCATAAATAGGAAAACGGATATTGGCGGACATAACCCATTTTCCGGAAGATTCATCATAATACTGCCAACGATGCATGATATCCGTATCTAGCCTTGTCGGAGCAAAAACGGCGCTGTAAAAAAACAAAGACTCCCTTGGTACGACGTGTACATTTTCGTACGTGTCAAAAATATCATACCATCTTCTTTGTTCATCTTGAAAATAATATCTGTTTCCCTCCGTCTTTTTCATGGAGTGATACACTCCGCCGTCTTTAAGAGCTAAAGGCACTGGGGGAATAAGGTTGGTAAAGTAAAAAAAGTTTATCGCGAGAAAAACGCCGCCAATGCTCATAATAAGTTTCTTTTGATTCACTCGCGCTTCTCTCGGTAAAAAGAAATACAAGAAATGAATAAAAGCGCCGATCATCAAAAGACTGATTGCGCCGGATAAAATAAATACCCAATCCCCCATTTCCCCAACGGCGATGGGAACAAAAAGGATCATCTGGAAAAATACGACGACAAAAAGAATAATGATCTGAAAATTAAGATGCAAGTATCTTTCTTTGAAGAACTCATTTCCAATAAAAAGTCCGATAACAATGAGTAAAAAAGGCCAACTCGTCGCCAATACGGCGCTTCGCATGTAAAAAATAGTAAAACCGGAAAAGAGCGCGCCTAAGGCGAAAGAAATAAGAAAATGCAGCCATATATCTCCCTTTCTGAAAATTTTCCAACGAGAAAGGCCATGCCGTGAAATGTTTAAGGATACGATTGCAAAAGAACCGATAAAAAGCCACCCGAACAGAATGGATATATCCAAAAGGCTGTCTATTCTCCAGAGAGTGAAATTATCAAAAATAAATCCGGAAACAAAAACAACAAAAGAAACCGTTTTTTCATGCGAGATAATCCATTTTTTCCAAAACCCCCAAGATATTTTGTGAGTATCCATGCAGTTATTATACTCTTTCTTTGTTCGATAAAGAAAAATTATACTCATACCATGGAGAGATAAAAGTTCCAAAAGCAAATCCCCAAAAAAGTTCTGTTAAGGGTATTCCTAAAAATCGAACATCAAACGAAGTCCCGTGAATAAACCATCCACGGACAAGAAGCATCTCTTGATTTGCCGTCAGAGTAAATACAATCTCATAACAAAGGAACATTGTGGCTGCGACAATAAAACCGCTTCCAAGAGCATTTTTTACCAAATCTTTTCTCTGGCAAATAATAATTGCTGTTCCAAAAAGTGCGGCAAAAGCCGTTGCAAAAATAGAGTTTATGCCTATGAACCAAAAAAGAAGAAATGCCGCAAAAGGAAGCATATCGGTTATAAAAATTCTGAAAAAAATATAATTTTGCTTTACCGCCACAAACACCTTGTCTTTGGATAAAAGTTCAAATAAAACACTTGCGATACCGCCAAAAGCAAAACCAAAAAGAACATCTTCAAGAAGAATCGGCACAGAAAAGAGATTGCCACTCCATACGCTTAACGGATGCCAATAATCGCTAAAATAAGCCAGTTCGCTTATTGGTCCGATAATGGCAAAAAAAGAACTCACGATAATCTGTTTTTTTCGGGAATAATTTTCTTTATTCAACAAGAAAATAACGATCCAAAGAAAAACAAAAGGGGTTGTTAAAAAAAGATACGCGTATTTCGGTTCAATAGTAAACATAGTTAAATTATAACAAACCTTTTTTAAAATGCTGCTTTTTTATAATGCCTTATTATACGCCCGATAAAAGATCGCTTTTGCTATTTCTCCCGCGATAAGATAAACAAAAACAATAGAGGCGATGACAGCCATGATAAACGGCGAAAGAGATCCAAACGACAAGAGTTCTCCTAAAGGAGTAAACGGGATAATCCAAGCCAAAAGGACGATACCGAGTGTAGAAAAAACCACAGGAAAACTCGGCAGGCTTCGGAAAAACGGACTTCGTTTCGTTCTGATAATATAAATGATAAGCACTTGAGTGGCAATGGACTCAATAAACCAACCCGTTTGAAATCCCGAAGCGGAAAGAGAAAAAATTTTATACAAAACAAAAAAAGTAATGAAATCAAAAAAGGAACTCACTAAACCAAAAACCGCAATGTACTTCCCAAAAAAATGAGTATCCCAGCGGAGCGGATGAATCGTATCTTCCTCGTCGGTATTATCGGCAGAAAGCGTCGTCTGTGAGGCATCATACAAGAAGTTGTTGAACAAAATTTGCGCCGGAAGCATGGGAAGAAATGGGAGAAAGGCCGATGCTCCCATCATGGAAAACATATTGCCGAAATTAGAACTGAATCCCATCTTGATGTATTTAAGGGTATTCTGGAACGTCTTTCTTCCTTCAATAACACCGTCTTTCAATACTTCCAAACTTTTATCCAACAAAATAATGTCCGCGGTTTCTTTGGCAACATCCACGGCGTTATTCACCGAAATACCGACATCCGCCGCTTTCAAAACCGGCGCATCGTTGATGCCGTCACCCAAATACCCCACAACATTTCCCTGCTTCCGCAAAAGAACAACGATTCGCTCTTTCTGCTCGGGAGAAACACGTGCAAAGATATTGGTTCCGGAAAGTTTGGCGGTCAATTCAGAATCGGAAAGTTCAGAGATTTCATCGCCGTGAAGAATCCCCCGTATCGGGATCCTGATATCCTTGCAAATACGTTCGGTTAGCGTCTCACTATCCCCTGTCAGCACCTTTACTTCAATATGAAGTCCTTCCAACTCACGGAGAGCGGGAGCGACGCTTGTTTTTGGCGGATCAAGAAAAGCCGCGAAACCAAGAAAGATGAGCTCGGTTTCTTCTTCTTTGTGGTACGTTTTCTTTTTGTCTTGAGGAACGATTCTTTCGGCGATAGCCAAAACCCGATACCCTTCCGCAGACAAACGATGATATTCCAAATCCGCCATCTTCGCCGTTTCTTCCGTAAAAGGATGCCGGTCTCCATTCGTTTGACACAAAACACAATCAGGGAAAATACTCCTCGGCGCACCCTTACAGATAAGTACGCGTTCTTTTTCTTTATCAAACACCACCGAGTCTCTCCGGCGATGAAAATCAAACGGTATCTCGTCCACCTTTTTATAATCCGAAATATCCATTTTCCCGTGTTCTTCAATCGCCATATCAAGCGCACCTCTTTTTGCGGTATGCATCATACTGGAAAGGTATGTCCGAACCAGCACCGCTTCTGAATCTTTTCCGTTTATATCAACACACTGAACCAGAGTAATTTTATCTTGAGTCAGTGTTCCGGTCTTATCCGTACAAAGAATGTTCATTCCTCCGAAATTTTGAATCGCGGACATGTTTTTCACAATAACCTGTTTCTTAGACATCACCAAAGAACCTCTCGCGAGAGAAACAGAAATAATGACCGGCAAAAGTTCCGGAGTCAGACCGACCGCAATAGCCACGGAAAACAAAAAAGAATCAAAGATATTGTGCTTCATGACCGCGTTGATAAAAAACACTATGGTCACCATCACCAAAGTAAGTCTCATCACAAAAACACTGAAATTCCGTATACCGCGATCAAAATCGGTTTCTTCTTCGGGTTTGGTGAGGCGTTCTGCGATACGTCCAAATTCAGAAAACTTCCCCGTTTTAAGAACAACCGCCGAAGCAAAACCGGTCACCACACTAGAACCCATAAAAACAATTTTATCGGAAGCAAGCGGTAATTCTTCATTTTTTGAAATTAGAACAGTACCTTTTTCTTCATCCGCATATTTTTCCACAGGAAATGATTCCCCAGTAAGAGAGGCTTGATTAACAAACAAATCATCCGCAGAAAGAACGCGGCAGTCGGCAGGCACTACATCGCCGGCAGAAAGTTCAATACTATCGCCGGGAACAATAAAACGAAGCGGTATCTCCCCTTTTTCCCCATCCCTCCAAACGGCAACCGTCGAGGAAACTTGCGCCGCTAATTTCTCAGCCACATTTTCAGACTTGCGAGTATTCACAAAATCCATTACAGCAGAAAGAAGCACCATAACAAGAATGATGGTTGCGTTTATAGTCTGTCCAAGAAAAAGCGAAACGACCGACGTTCCAACAAGCATTAACAAAAGAGGGCTGTTGAATTTTTTAAGAAAAGCAACCAGCGGGCGCATTTTTTTCTTGCGATAAATGACGTTTTCCCCGTAATCAAAAAGTCTTCGCTTTGCTTCTTTTGAAGAAAGCCCGTGAGCCGGTTGAAGTATATTTTTTTCCAACATAAAAGTTTTTATAAAAATAATTATACTCCAATCAAGAATCTCGTGCACAAAAAAATCCCGACCGAGGCCGGGATTTTGTTCACGTATTTTTTATTTGCGTGGCATCGCTTTAATCTTTGAACAGAAAGAAATCGTTTCAATCAAAAGACCGGTGGCGATAACAAAATACCCCCAAGAGGCGAAGTCCATGCAATAACGGGCAATCCCAACAAGAAACCAAAGTATGGTTCCGACTGCGAGCAGCCAAAAGGTTTTCACCCAAAAAACACGGTCTTTAAGGTACTTATCGGTTCCCGCTTGAGAGGCTCTTATTACCCCAAGAAACAAAGAAAACCATGCGCCGATGACGATTATAAAAAGAACGATACCGAACATATTAACCTCCTAAATAAAGAAATCTAACCTGTTTCTTTTATACAACAGAAAAAAATAAAAGACAAGCCCCGCAAAAGAGCTTTGCTCTTGCGGGGCCATACAACCTATTTACTGAGTTGTTCTGAAAAATACAGAGTAAAAAGATAAGAAGAACCAACGACAAAAATAACAAAGAGCAGCGACCAAACATTATTCGGAGTAAGAAGCGAAATGATTACCCAAATAAGAGTATTGATACCGCAAACATTTTTCGCTTTAACAAGATAGGACTTATCGCGAATATGACGTGGAACAACGCAAGGCAGAGCGACCATAATAATACAAGCAACGAGAGATAAAAAAGCAACTATTCCAACAACGATTTGCAACATAGAGTATTCTCCAAAAAGATGATAGAAACAAAATCCCTTTTCCAAGAAGTAGAATATCACAAAAAAAGATAAATGTCTATATTTTTTCATGCACCAGGAACAAATTCCTTAGCGTTATTTAATCGTTTACAAACTCATTTTTATCCTTTTCTGTAATCCCCTCTCATTCCAATTTCTCAAAAATCCAAGATATGAATAGATTGTCTCCTTTTTCTTTTTCACTGTTTCAATCCTTCGAAACACCCTTTTCTTTCTCGCTATTCTTGAAAGCAATTTTGCCAGTGCTTCAAAAACTGAAAACTGCCGGCATTCTCTAACATACTTATCATTAAACTTTATCTAAAAAATACTTTCATTTTGATTTTATCACGCAAAGAAAATCCTGCATATCACTGCAGGATTTGATTATGGCGGCCATTTTAATCTCAGAAAAGAGTGGGGGGGGTTCAAAAATCTAAGGACTAACTTACGATACAAAGCGCGGGATCATTGGAATTCCAGCCACAGCCGAGCCAGCTCCAGTTAAGCTCTACTATATCGTCACTCTCAAAACTCTCGAACAGGGACGGGGTGTAAAAGCAGCCATTGAGGTCGCGAACGACAGATTTCCAACCAAATACATATTTACTTTTGAAATATTTTCTGAAAAAAGTGATTCCTTTTTTTTGGATTTCTTCTAAATCGCGCAGACCCAGACAGTTCTTTATCATACCATAGTCTTTGAGAAATTTATGGATGGTATTACCTGTTACATAACCGTTTTTTTGTCCGTCGTGAAGCCATTGCAGCAGTTTGTCTGCATAAAATTCAGTAGGAACGGTTGATTCCAGGTCGGGATACAGAACTTCACCCACCCATTTGGGATAGTTGGCGGGGATGGTACAATCTACGTAAATGATTGAAGATATTGGAGTAACGATTATTTCTTCTCCAAGAAATTTTCGTACGCCTTCCATGCCGCCAAGTTTATTTACGATAGCCTCGATTTGTTCAAGGTTCAATTCACCGTATTTCATGTTTATCTCCTTATTCGGCTGTTTACCGAGAAGCTTCTCACAGCCCGTGAGATAAGGGATTAGCTCGTATAGTTATGGTTGTATAACCAAAAGATCTCAAAGTTTTAAGAATGTTTGACTATAACTTTACAAATCAAAGAACTGAGTAAGATGCAATTTATCATAGTATATTAAATTTGTCAAACAACCAAGATTTTTGTTATTGAAAATCAATCTCAAATGGATACATTCCCATTCCGCAGGTTCCATTAAGGATTCCCGGTCCGCGGACACCGAGATCAATTTCCGTCACACTAGTATTCGGCAAATTTTTTGTAATGCCGAGTTCCGGAATACTCACCACAGAAGAACAATCAAAGGTTCCTTCTGTTTTTATTTTAAGGACCGTCGGAACCCCGGCTTTAGCAACCGTGGTTCTCGGAGTAAACCCTCCTTTGGCGGTAATTTCAATAGTTTGTTTTCCGTCCTGGATAAAAGCATTCTGAACAGGCGCACTCTCTTTTTTGGAAGCAGACCCGCCGGAAAAGAAAATCGCACCCGCAATAATGAGCCCCGCAATAATAATGGAAAGTGAAATGGTTTTTGTTGTAGACATAAAATAAATAGTAAAAATAGAAAATAGTAAAATAGTAAAATTCCGTCGTCATCAATCTTTCTCTTTTACTATTTTCTTATTTTTCTATTCGTTAAATTAAATTTAGAAGTTAAAAATTGGTTTGATTGCGCCGATAACAACCAAACTATTAAGGATATTAAAAACAGCAAATACAATAACTACCAGCCCTGCCGTCTTGAAAAATACCCCTTTTTGTTTCCCTTGCCCTACCCCGACAGAACTGAAACTTAAAACAGCAAGCGCGGGAAAAGTTCCCAACGCGAAGAAAAACATCGTCAGTCCGCCTTTCATGAAATTTCCGGTGGAAAGCGCGTATATCTGCATGGATTGAGTAAATCCGCACGGAAGAAAAAACGTGGCAACACCCGCCAACAGAGGCGCCGCTGTATGGGTCATGTTGGAAACCCCGAGCGCGTGACGCGAAAGAAATTTCGGCATAACAACCTGAAAACGCTTCGCTCCATGAAAAACATCAAGTAAATTGATGCCCATAATGAGCATGACGACCCCCACCAGAAATCCCAATATGAACACCCCGAAAGAGTTTAGCTGAAAAGCCGAACCAATCGTTCCGATAAGACCGCCGAGCAAGAAAAAAGAAACAATGCGTCCGGCATGAAAAAGCGCTTGCGGTTTCAAACTCTTCCCTTCTTTGGCAAAAGTGGCGGAAAGAGAAAGTACTAATCCTCCAACCACGGCCATACAACTGGAAAGCGAAGCAACCACGCCAATCAAAAAAACCGTCCCGTAATTCATAGAACTCGCGTCCACCAAGTTTATCAGTCCTGTTTTCTGAAGGAGTACAAACAAAAGAATGAAGACGGCAGCGAATGGTCCGGCAATCCAAAATTCCTCCCATTTTTTGCCGATAATTTCTTCATCAATGGAAAGCGAATACCCTTTCTTGGAAAGCGTTTTTGTCAACTCTTTCGCGATTTCCTCTTTGGTTTTATTGCCAAAATTCCCCGAAACGACAACGGTTTTTTTATGAGGATTTACTTTTGCGCTTTCCACAGAAGCAACATCATCAAGCGTATGTTCGGTTGCCAAAGCGCAAGATTTGCAGTGCATTCCGTGAACGTAAAAAGTATGTGTTTGTTTTTCCATGTAAATATACTATATCTTTTTTGTTTTTAAGCGAAGCGAATTACTGACCACTGAAACACTAGAGAAAGCCATCGCGAGCGACGCCAAGATCGGGTTGAACAAAATATGAAATGACGGATACAGCGCACCCATCGCGACGGGGATAAGTATTATATTATACCCGAAAGCCCAAAAAAGGTTTTGTTTTATCACGCGCATGGTTGCTTTGGAAAGTTTAATGGCGGATGCAACGGAACGAATATCGGCATTGATTAGCATAATATCGGCGGCTTCAATCGCTACATCAGTTCCCGTCCCCATCGCAATTCCCACGTCTGAAGCGGCAAGGGCGGGAGCATCGTTGATTCCATCGCCAACCATGACTACTTTCTTCCCTTCCGACTGCAATTTGCGAACGGAAATTTCTTTTTCTTCCGGCATGACCTCGGACAAGATGTTCACAATACCCAGCATTCCGCCGATTGCATTCGCCGTCCGTTTATTATCTCCGGTAATCATCACGACTTCAATGCCCATTTTTTGAAGCAAAGCAACCCCTTCTTTTGCGGAGTCTTTGATTGTGTCGGAAACGGCGATAAGAGCGCGGAGCTCGTTGTTTTGAGCGAACAACATAACGGTTTTCCCTTCATTTTCCAGTTTGGAAATATCACTCTCGTGTTTTTCAAAAGAAATTCCGATTTCAGACAAAAGTTTCCGATTTCCCAGTACCGCTTTTCCGCCGGAAATGATCCCCTCTACTCCGAGTCCGGACAGCGCCTTAAATTGTTCAACTTTTCCGATCTCAACCTTCTCTGATTCCGCTTTTTTTATAATAGCCTCAGCAAGGGGATGTTCCGAACCCTTTTCCAGTGAAGCGGCGCCGGAAAGAGAGGAAGCTCGGTCTCCGGAAATTATCACAATGTCGGTTACTTCCGGCGTTCCTTTCGTAAGCGTCCCTGTTTTATCAAATACAACCGTGTCAATTTTGTGCGCCAATTCCAAACTTTCCGCGTCTTTAATCAAGATTCCATGTTCCGCTCCTTTTCCTGTCCCCACCATTATCGCGGTCGGTGTCGCGAGTCCCATCGCGCAAGGACAAGCAATAATAAGCACGGCAATCATATTGAGGAGCGCATAGGTAAGCACGGGAACGGGGCCGAAAACATACCAGAGAACAAAAGTGGAAACAGCAAGCATAAGCACAATCGGCACAAAATATGACGAAACCAGATCCGCAACGCGCTGAATGGGCGCCTTGCTTCCTTGCGCTTCTTCCACTAATTTGATGACGTGAGCCAACATGGTATCAGAACCAACTTTTGTTGCCGTAAAAGTAAACGTCCCGGTTTTATTCATGGTCGCTCCGACGACGGTACCGCCTTTTATTTTCTCAACAGGAATACTTTCCCCCGTTATCATAGATTCGTCTACCGACGAGTTGCCGTCCACCACCACGCCGTCAACAGGAATTTTTTCACCGGGACGAACGCGTATTAAATCTCCGACGGAAACCTGTTCAATGGGAATATCAATTTCCATTCCATCACGAATTACTCGCGCAGTCTTTGCTTGAAGCGCGATCAATTTCCGTATCGCTTCCCCTGTTCCCGCCTTCGCTTTGCTTTCAAAATATCTTCCAAGCAAAATGAGACCGATAACAATAGTAGCAACATCAAAGTACGGCATCGGTTCAATGCCGATATTTTTTACCGCCTCAGGAAAAACCGTCACAAAAGCGGAATAAAAATAAGCGATGGTGGTCCCGATGGCAACCAGCGTATCCATATTGGCGGTGCGATGCTTAAGCGCGGGAAGAGTTGCGCGATAAAAAACAGACCCAATCCAAAACTGCACCGGCGTTGCAAGAAGAAGTTGTACCCAAAAAATCGTCAGAAATTTCGGCGCCGTTTCCATAAGCATAGGGAAACTTCCCCACAAAATGAGTGTACCGGAAATTAAACTGAAAATAACTTTATTTCTCAAAATAAAAAGTTCTTTCAATTTTTCTTTTTTTATTTCCTCTTCATTTTTTACTTCTTCCTTAAGAAGCGCTTGGTATCCGGCGCCGGAAACCGCCGACATAATATGTTCATCAGTCGCCAAATTCGTATCATAGGAAACTGTGGCTTTTTCCGAAGCCAGATTTACGGCTGCCGCGGTTACTCCGGGAACTTTTTTCAAAGAATCCTCTATGAGAGCCACACACGAAGAGCAATGCATTCCCTTTATCGCAAATGTTTTTTTAGTTTCTTGCATGGTAATTATTTTACGATTATTTTTCCATGGAACATACCCATTCCGCAAGAATAGATAAATTCTCCCGCTTTTTGGGGTGTAATATCAATGGAAACTTTTTCATTCAGCGGAAGCGTTTTGCGAATATGAAAATCACCCATAACCACCTCCTCAAGGCAGCTTGACGGATCTTTACGAAAAAAATTAAGCTTCGTGGTCTTTTCTCGCGGAATAGTGATGACTTCCGGTGTATAACCGCCAAGAACCTCAATATCTACCGTATCAGCGGACACGGAAACCGCTTTGCTTTTTTTCATAAGAAAAAACCAATAAATAAAAACGATAGCAAGAAAACCTATTATTATGACAATTATTTTGTCGGGGGACATATGTTATTTATTTAATTTCCAATATCAAATTTCAAATGTCCAACAAAAACCCAAAGTGTAAATCGTTTGTTTGGAAATTTGATATTAGGAATTTGAAATTATTTTAAAATTTATTTTCTCTTCAATCTATATACTTTCAATATCTCTCCCATCGCCGCTTTTTCTTTTCCATTTTTTATCTGGTGTACCAAACACGTCCCGAGGTGATTTTCCATAAGCGCGTCTTCAACGCCGGAAAGCGCCTGCTTTACGGCCGATGTCTGGGTAATGATATCAATGCAGTACGCATCTTTTTCCAGCATTTCCTGCAACCCCCTCACCTGCCCTTCTATTATCTTCAATCTTCGTATAAGTTTTTGAGTATCTGTTTTCATCTTTTTATTCTATACCCCCATAGGGTATCATGTCAATTTATTTTTCTGTGAGTAAAAATCCGCGAATTTTTCGCGGATTTTTATCTATATTTCTTTTTTACGAAGTGTTTTCCATTTTTCATACGCATCAACGGCAAGCTGATTAGACAATTCCCGGGCTTTATTTACCATTGACTGAGACTCCTCTCCTTCTTCCGTACCTATCATTCTCCATTTGTTTTTATAGGTTTCGGCAAACAAATCCTGCCCGTCTTTTACCACCCCGGATATTTTCTGATTACCGTACACATCAGGCATATAATCCCCGCCGAAGTACACGGGAGCATGCCATCGTTTTTCTATTTCTTTCACATATGTTTCCCCGTTGGTAGCGGTCATGGAAGCGACTTTTGCCTCTATACCCGCTTCATACAAGGCTTCAAATAAAGGATCAAGCGAATGTCCGGTGACAACGACGTCTGTTACCACGAGCGCTTTCGTCAAAGGCCTTCCGAACTTCTTTTCCACATCTTTTTTTACCTGTTCCAAGTATTCGGATATTTTCTCTTTTTTCGCTTCTTTTTCTTGAGGAAGAATCCTTTTGCTCCCCGCAAGAAATCTCGTTTCAGGAGTCGTAAATCCGCGTTCTTTGTATGCGGTATCAAAAATCTTACGGAAAATAGCCGTCGGAATTCTTCCTGAAGCATCATCGCCAATAATAAGCTGTATTCCCCCTGATTCCAATTCAGGTGAAAGTTTTTCCAAAATTCTTTCTGTCGGCTTTCTTAATTCAAAAACAATTTGCGGTATCCGCATCATTTCCAAAGAAGTATCAAAATTCATTTTTTTTCCAAAAGTTTCCATACCGTATAGTATAAGATATTTTAGAAATAAGCCCAAATGACTTTCTTGGTATCTTTTTTTTTGATAATATGAACCATATGAAAAACAATGAACACGTATACATAAAAAAGATCGGCGATCACGAAGGTTTTGAAGTCTGGCTCGTTGACGGTTCTCTCGTACGGCGGGATCTGGACGAAAATTTCACTGAATACGAGCATCACGCGCGATATAAATTCATTCCGGCGAATGAAATATGGATAGAAAAAGACACCAACGAAGAAGAGTGGAAATATTTTTTGGAAAATCTTGATTTGGAACGGAAATATATGGAAGAAGGGCTCTCTTTGGAAAAAGCGGCAGAAAAAGCCAATGCACAGGAACAAAAAGACCGCCGACATTCTCCGCGAATACAAAAAATTCTGGATTCCCACCACAAAAGAAAAGAGGCACTGGAGAAAATTCACAAAGAAAAACTTACTGAGTGGTGTACAGAGTATCTTACTGTCTGGCGAATAGACGGTGGTATCGTCCGAGCACTCTATATGGTGGATTATGCCGACGGCGGACACGATCTGGTCTATGATTTTGTACCGAAAAATGAAATATGGATAGAAGAAGTGCTGGATGAAAATGAAAGAAAATTCATTCTTCTCCATGAAATGCACGAAAGATACTTAATGTCGCAAGGGAAAGATTATCACCATGCACATGAGGGGGCCACCATTATAGAGGCTCACTACCGAAAAAATCCTGAGAGGTTGGAAGAAAGAATGAAAGAAGAGTTGGAGAAAAATAATTTTTAACAAGAAAAAATCGCCCCTCCGCCGATTGGCTGAATGGGGCGATTTGCTTTTTACTTACTCTTTTTGATTTTCCAAAACGGAAAGCATTTCAACAACAGTATCCGTTTCGTTAAAAATAAAACTGGAATGACGTCCTTCGCTTTCTCTTATTTCAACAAAAAGATTATCTTCAGTGTCAGACCGAACTTTTTTTGGGGGAAAAAGCGAATCTTCTTTTGCCAGTAAAAGAGAAAGTCGTATTCCCTTATTTTTCAAGAAAATAAGATCTTGTCTTACGTCTGCTCCGGCAATGCCGGACGCTTCCAGAAACGAACGGCGCGGATGAGTCAAAAACCTTCGGATAGTGCCATTACAGACACGAAAGGTTTTTTTCCAGAAAGTTTTTTGAACTAAAGCTTCTTTTACTCCGGAAAACAATTCTTTTACATAAGCAAAAATAAATTCTCCCGTACTCCGAGGGGCTCCAAAACCGGCTGGATTTACAAAAATGATATTCCGAAACATCTCCGGACTGATTGAACCGGCAAGCGCCGAGATAATCGCGCCTTCAGAACAAGCAATGACATCAACTTTTGTTATGCCGTGAGAAACGAGCTCACCCAAGAGTAAATATGCTTTTTGCTTATAAGTATCAGAAGAACGAGGAAGAGGAGAAGCGCCAAAAACCGTATTTATTCCCAGAACAATTCTTGTTTTTGAAAGCGACGACAAAGGCTTTTTATATTGTTCCAAAGACCGAGCCCCCCATCCGAAGATCACCAAAACGGGGACATCGCTCTTCTTATTATCTTTTTCCGGAAATAATTTAATAAATTCCGCCCCCTCTTCATAACACACCCGTCCGTCCAAAGCATTCGTTTTCTTACTCATCTTTTCTCTCCTTTGCTCGCCATAGCCCTTCGGTAAACTCAGGACGAAGGCGGGTCTTTTATTATTTTACATGAACAAAACTGCGAAAAATAGTACATCATATTTTTAATTTATGCAAACTTATTGTTCAAATGTTCATGACTTTATCTTTATCTGATATAATACGCCCATGACTACACAAGAAAATTCACAAGCTGTTCGCACGATCGGAATCGGCGGAGCAGCGGGCGACGGCATTCGCGAAGCGGGACTTCGCCTTGCGGAGCTTTTTAACAGACAAGGGTATCAAAGTTTTCTTTCTTTCTCCTACCCTTCCATCATCAGAGGCGGACATAATTTTTCAAGACTTTCTGTTTCCAAAGAGAAGATTTTTTCGGATCATTCCGAAATGGATATATTAATAGCCGTCAACGCTGAGTCCGTGCGTCTTCACCTTAGTGAACTCAAACCTGATGCTCTTGTTTTTGTTGAACAAGCCTATGCGGAAGAACTGAAAGATACCGGAGCGAACATTATTCCTGTCCCTATGGCGGATTTCGCCAAAGAAATAAACGCGCGACCGATAGCGAGAACAACCGTCGGTTTGGGAGCCTTCGCTTTTACCGCGGGATTACGTTTAGAGAGAACAAAAGAACTTATATCTTCCATTTTTCAAGATTACGGAGGTGAAATAAACGCAGCACTCGCCGAAAAAGGATATAATCTTGCCGAAAAACTCAATCTTCCAAAATGGCGGGAAGGAACCGGCGAGCTTGCCGTCAACGAAAAAGCGATACTCACAGACGCAAACAAAGCTATCGGAAAAGGCCTTCTTGCCGCCGGACTTGATTTCTATATCTCCTACCCCATGACCCCGTCATCTTCCCTTTTAACTTTTCTTGCAAAAGAAGCTGTTGGAGGAAAATTAAAAACCATTCAGCCGGAAGATGAAATTTCCGCTATCAATATGGCCATCGGCGTTACCTATGCTGGTAAAAAAGCCGCGGTTGGTACGGCAACGGGTGGCTTTGCTCTCATGCAAGAAGCGTTCAGTTTCGCTGGAATAAGTGAATCTCCTATCGTTGCGGTTGTTTCTCAACGGCAAGGTCCCGCGACAGGAGTCCCAACAAATACCAGTCAAAGCGATCTGCAATTCGTCATTCATTCAGGGCACGGAGAATTTCCCCGTATCGTTATTGCCCCGGGAGACGCAGAAGAAGCGTTTATCTCCGCGGGGAATGCCCTCAATCTCGCTTGGAAATATCAAATGCCGGCTATTATTCTCGTAGACAAACAACTTTCCGAAAGTTCACAGACTTCCATATTGGATAGTTCAAAAATTATTCAAAATGAAGTAAAAAAGTGGGATAATGAAGGGGTGTACAACCGATACAAATTTACAGAAGACGGCATTTCTCCTTTTACCGCTCCGGGAACAAAGAATGCATCGGTAAAATTAACCAGTTATGAACACGACGAATTCGGCATTGCGACAGAAAATACGGAACTGGTAAAAAAAATGACCGACAAACGTTTCAAAAAAGGAGAAATGCTGGAAAAAGAATTCTCTCTCTACGACACCGTCAAGGTGTACGGAGATGAAAAAAGCGATACCGCCATTCTTTTCTGGGGATCACCAAAAGGCGCCATTTTGGAAGCATCAAAATATCTCAAAAAACCGGTCAAACTCGTGCAAATTCTCTGGATGGAACCGTTTGATACAGAGAAGGTTTCAAAAGAACTCGCCCATGTAAAAAATCTTATAACTATTGAAGGTAATCACAACAGCCAGCTTGCCTCCCTTCTCCGAGAAAAAACCAGTATCGTCCCGAATCATAAAATCAACCGCTATGATTCAAAGCCGTTTGAACCAACTGAATTGGTAAAAGAGATAAATGAATTACTTTAAATTAATATGGAACTATCTACAAAAGCAAAAATAACGTGGTGCCCCGGGTGTCCGAATGCAACCATTCTTGTGGCCTACCGCAATGCGATTACAGAACTCGTCAACGAGGGAAAACTTAAAGTGGAAGACCTCGTTTCCGCCGCCGGGATAGGATGTCACGGAAAAATTACCGACTACCTCAACACCAACACCTTTGAGGCGCTTCACGGACGAGTCATCTCTTCCGCTACGGGAATTAAAATAGCAAATCCAAATCTGAATGTCGTCGCATTTACCGGCGACGGAGACTCTTTATCTGAAGGGTTCACTCATCTTCTCCATGCGGCAGAAAGAAACGTCGGTATTTCCGTTTTTCTCCACAATAACGAAACATTCGCTCTTACTACAGGACAAGCAACCTTTCTTTCTCCAAAAGGATTCAAAGGCCCGTCCACTCCAGAGGGAAGCGTAGACGAACCAATGAACCCGCTTCATATCATGCTCGCCATGGGCGCCACTTTTGTCGCGCGAACCTACGCGCTCAATATCCCTGGAACAAAAAACATAATGAAGGCGGCTATGCAACACAAAGGTTTCGCTTTTGTAGAAATAATCCAGCCTTGTATCACTTTCTTTGACACAAGAGAACACTACAACAGTTCCACAGAATGGCTTCCCGAAGACTTTCCCAAAACAGACCTCACCGCCGCCATTAACAAAGTCCGCGAAGTCGGAGAAAAAACAACCCTCGGTATCTTCTACCAAGTCCAAAAACCAACCTTTGAAGAAAAAATATAGAACCGGTCGCCGGTTCGGGGTTGTACCCCGAACCGAAATGTTTGAAAAATTTAAAAGCGTAAACAATTACAAAAAAGACTCCTCATTTATTGAAGAGTCTTTTTTAATTTCAATTCGCCAAAGAAATTAATGTTTTCAAATCAAACTCCGACTTTCCTATTTCTTCTTCTCTTCCTGAAATATCCGTTCCTTCCTTGATGAATTTCGTAATCGTCCCCATTTCCGGCAAGCGATTTATCAGCGTCGCGCCGATAAGGCGATGATCTTGAACAATAAGACGCGCAAAAGAATTTTGTTCGGGACTGCCTCGGTAGAGTATTTTTCTCTCAGGGAGCGCCCGCGTATCTCCGACAAAACCGATAACATCACCGAATCCATGGCTGGTTTGAAAAGTCACCGCTTGGTATTCCTTTCTCTGCCCTATCATTCCAAGCGCTGCTGTTTCTCCCTGTCCGCGCGAATTCATCCAATTCCCACATAAAAATGTTTCTTTGAGAACAGTGTCAGTGTATTCTGCGATGTCCCCCGCTGTCCATACATCAGGTATGCTTGTTTCTAAAAATTCATTGGCAACGATTCCTCGCCCAAGCATTATACCGGAAGTTTTCAGCCATTCGGTTGGGAAAATAACGCCGATCATGCACAAAATAATATCACAATCCAGTGTTGTTCCATCTTTCAAAACAACCCCCGTCGATTCTTCGTTTCCGAGAACTTCCGTAATTTCCATGTTTCGGATTATTTTCACCCCGTTCTCTTCCAGTTTTTTCTCGATCATTTTTCCTTCCTGTTCGGAAAGCATCGGTTCGGAAAAATGTTTTTCTCTCATCACCAGTGTCGTTTCAATACCGAGAGAATGTAAAACGTCCGCAATTTCAAAACTAACGCATCCGCTCCCGATAAGCACCGCTTTTTTCTTGGTTTTCAATGCTTCAATGATTGCTTTCGTATCATCAAGACCCCTCAGATAATAGATGCCTTTTTTATCAGACCCGGATATTGTCCATTTTCTCGCGTGCGCGCCGATAGAAAGCAACAATTTTTCGTATTCAATTTCACGCCCGTCAGACAAAACGACTTTTTTCACTGACCCATCAAGAGAAGTTGCAGAAACTCCGCCGATAAAAGTTATGGCATTCTGTTCATACCACTCCGATTTTTTCAGCCAAACACTTTCAAAAGACTGCTCCCCTCGCATAAAAGCCGGTTTGGAAAGCATTACCCGAGAATACAGCGGATACAGTTCATCAGAAACAAGAGCCATACTTCCCTCTCTATCATTTTTACGAATAGTTTCCGCCGCCGTTGTCCCCGCAATCCCTCCGCCAATGATGACATATTTGAAATGTTGCATAAATTTTAAGAAAAAAGCAATAAGAATAGAGAAAAAAGTTTTTATTCCGTATCTTCTTTTTTCTTTTTTCTTATTGCTTTTTCCTTATTGCTTTTTCCTTTTTAATTCTATTTCGGAAATATCTTATTCCCCGCCTTATCAAAAAGAAGTATCGCTTTCGTCGGACAAGCTTCCGCCGACATAATAAGAGTTTCATCATCAACCGCATTCGCGTCAGTCACCACTACCTTACTCTGATCATCCAACTGATACATCGCATCAGCCACTGCGATGCAAGAAACCGCAGCAATGCACAGATCGCGATCAACCACTATTTTGCCGATATTTGAACCCTCTTTTGTCCTCAAATACTCTTTTTCATTTGCCATACAATTATTTATTACGATTCGTTTTTATTAATCTTTCTCTTTTACTATTCAAATATAATCTTCGTAATCTCCGGCATTTCTTCTTGAATAAGCGGTTTTACAATCCGATTGACCGTAACCGTCAAAAGCGGACACTGCGAACAATTCCCCTCAAACTTTAATATCGCCGTATCACTTTTCACTTCCGACAAAAAAACATCCCCGCCGTGCATCTGAATATACGGTCGTATCTTTTCCAAAATAGCAGTTATTTTTTCTTCCGTACTCATATCGTTTACCTATTCTAACAATTCCACAACGAAAAGCCAAACTGCACTTCCTACAAGGTACGCCCTTGTAATCACGAGGGCATACCTTGTAGGTACTAAAAAATACCCGAGTTATATCGGGTATTTTTCAAAACACAAATCTTACGGTTATCGTTTTTTCGCCGCGAGCTTTTCGTGTTTTATTGCAAGGCGCTTTTTCGTCTTTTTAGAACGTGATGCCTTGTTTTTAGTATTTACACTCATTCTTTTTGCCATATACCCTATTGTAGCCAAAAATGAACAATTTGCAACTTTATTTTGATTCCACCTTCATTATTTTTCTCAAAACATCCGCTGCAATTCGGCAATCTTCCAGAGCATTATGCAGTCCCCTCGGTTTTGCTCCAAAGGCTTGGAATATTTCTTCCGAGCTAATACTTCCGGTGTATCCCTGTTTCAGCAGATGAATATAAGCCGCGGGCCAAATATCAAGAATATGATAATCATAAGTCCTTGGAGTAATTCCGGCCGCGCTTATTATTTTTTCAAAATTCTTCATATCAGCATTTGCCACCCAAGAACCGATAAGAATATCGGCACCAAACTTATCAAAAATCATTTGCCCAACCTCAGCCTGGCTTGGTGCGCCTTTTAGGGTTTCTTGAGATATCCCCGACTTAACCCTGATATCACCCTTCATGTCAGCAAAAACATAGGTGCAAAAATTGTCTTTCTCTTCCAATGTTTCTTTATCCAAAAGGACGGCTCCAATCTGAACAGGCTCAGCAAGCCCTTCAAAATCAACAACCAAAATGTCTTTTGCAAATTTCATAATTAAATATTTACTTTTTAATTAACTTCTTCCAATTCTTTTTGTAAAACTCATATTTCTTTGCAAATTCTTCTTTCGGAGTCAAAGGAATATGTAATTCAGAAAGTTTTTTTTTCAAAAACGCCACCGTTTTTTCTTGCTCTTTTACGGAAGTCATTTTTTCCAATTCAATAATATAGCCGTATCCTCTCGTGAAATCTATCGCCACATCTATCCCCTCCCAGACAAAAGAGTGCCTTTTTCTGAACCATTTAATTTCCACAGAATATCCTAAGCCCAAAAATAATTTCTCCAATTTTTCAAAATCCTCCCGCGGAACCTTTATTTCCAATTCTTCGCGATGTTCATCATGAATTTTCCCTTTTTTCATCCAAATCTTCGCAAAAGTATCATTTTTTTGAATACGCAAATCTTCCTTTGAATCAAAATAATACGTAATTTGTTCATCCGCACTCAAAAAAGTCGCTTCCTTCTTAAAAAAAGTGATCAGTTTCTTATATTCCTTTTCCGTCAAAAAACTCCGTATCTCGCATTCAATGTTTTTCATTGTAATTTTCTGTGGACCTACGGGGAGTCGAACCCCGACCTGTTCCATGCCATGGAACCGTTCTACCGCTATACTATAGGCCCCTTTTCTTTTATACTTCCATTCTATATGTTTTTAAAAAAAATGGAAGATGCCAACTTTTTCCCTCGCTCTTCTTTTTTAGACAGAGTATAATGTTCCTATGGAAACAGAAGAAATACATTGGTGGGCGGAAGAATTCGTCTACCACAAAAAATCAGTAGATTGGTATTGGTATTTCGGCCTTGTAGTGGTCATCCTTATTTCTTTTGCGTTATACGCCAGTAATACCCTCTTTGCCTTCGTTATAGGTATCGGCGCTTTCACTATACTTCTTTATGCCGCCAAAAAACCGGAAACGATAGAGTATGTCGCCACAAAAAGGTCCATCAAAGCAGGAAAAGACCTCTACCCCTATTCCGAAATCGCCTCATTCTGGATACCCACTCCAAAAAAAGAAACCGAAGAAAAAATCATACTGATCCGTTCCCAAAAAGTATCTTCACCGCTTATCGTTCTTCCTCTTGGTGATGCTGATATTGATGAACTGCATGATTTTCTCAAGAATTTCATAGAAGAGAGAGAAGACCAGCTCCCTATCGGCCAAGTTTTTATGAATATAATAGGATTCTAAACCTTGCTTTTGTCAAAAAGAAGCGTAGTATATTGAATATCCTTAACCTCTCGTCGTTCAACGGATAGGACGTCAGCTTGCGGAGCTGGCAATGCAGGTTCGATTCCTGCCGAGGGGACCAGTAAAAGAAAAAGGGTGACGACGAACCCCAAAGCCGGACGGGGTCTCTGACCGTTACTCGGTCAGTACACTTTTTTTTGGATATTTTATTCGTACCTCATAAAATCTCTCAAAAAGTCTTGTGAAATGGCCTCCACACACATTCCTCACCCGTCCGGAACATTTGTATAATCAAATAAGTCCTATGTTATTTATCAAACAAACGCTTGCCTTTCTCCTCGTTATTGCTTTAGGGTACTGGATCTACACCCTTGCCATAAATCAGGAAAAATTCAAAAATAAACTCTCTCCAAACACAGACGGAACGATTGTTTTTTCCGGTACGGTTATTTCCAATACCTCCGAATGTGAAACGGGAAACTGTTCCATTATTCTCCAAAACGAAAAGAAGACCGCTTATGTTATCTACGACAGCGGAGATATCTATTGTCTCAACACCGTAGCAGCATCAAAAGCAAAATCCATCGCTCCTGATACGAAAGCGCAAGTATACGGATACTACGAATACAAAGACAATCAAGACACCATTCGCACTTGCCCTAAAACTTCCTATTATATTCAAAATATCTGATACAAAAGAAAACAGCCCCTCAGGGCTGTTTTCTTTTGTTACCTAGTTAGGCAACTATTTTTTTAATCGCTTTAACGAGTCTGGATTTTTTGCGAGCGGCGGTATTTTTCTTGATAATTCCGCGTTTTGCCGCTTTGTCTATCGCTTGGTACATTTTCGGCAAAAGAGTTTCCGCTTCTTTTTTGCTTTTTCCGGTAATGAGTTTCTTTACTCCTTTTACCGTTTCGGTCATCGCTTTGTTTCTTCGGAGATTAAACACATGTTTTCTCTTTGAACCGCGAAGCGCCTTTTTGGCTGATTTTATGATCGGCATATGGCAAATTAAAAATTAAAATTGAAAAATGAAAAACGTCCGCCGAGATACAACTTTCGTTTTTCAGTAGTGAGATAGTACCAGACATTCGTATAAAATGCAAACTTTTTTACTTGGCGGTTTCACCTCCAAGTAAAAACCCCTCGCGGTAAAGCGAGGGGTGTTCTTATTTATCTTCCGAAAGATACATGCCGACAAAGCCAACCTTCCCTAATTTTGACTGACCTATATATACTGAAGGAGTTTTTACCTCATTCCAATAAGCATAGGTTTTAAATCCGACGACTGTTTTTCCATCTTCTCCAACAAGCGGGTCGGATTCAATAATATCTCCCCACCATTCGTCTTTTTTGTTAGCAAAAGGACCAAAACCATTTTTTGTGGTGTACATAAACACCTCCATAAGTAACCTGGTTATATTTTATCAAACATTTTGATATTTGTCAAATCAATCCCTTTTCTGATACAATAAAACCATGATATCTTACCTTACCGGAAACGTTATTTTTTTAAACGACAAGTCTCTTACTCTTAATGTCGGCGGAGTCGGCTATAAAATATTCACCACACCGGAAAACACCCATCGCGCACAAAAAGGAAAAGGAGAAACTTCCTTTCACACCCACCTGGCGGTTCGAGAAAATGCGCTTGATCTTTACGGCTTCACGGAAAGAAGTGAATTGGAATTCTTTGAACTTCTCCTTACGGTCTCCGGAATCGGTCCAAAAACAGCACTCGGGATTATGAGTATCGCACCAACCGAAGTCATTCTTACCGCTATATCAAAAAATGATGCGGGGTATCTCACCAAAACTTCGGGTGTCGGAACAAGAAACGCTCAAAAAATAGTCATGGAGCTCAAAGGAAAAACTGATGGATTCTCTTTCTCGCAAGAAGATCAAAACCCGGAAGAAACCGATGCTGTAGACGCTCTCCAAACACTCGGTTATTCTCTCAAAGAATCCCGCGATGCCCTTAAAAAAATATCATCAAAAAACGGAACATCAAGCGAACAAATAAGAGAGGCGCTACAAATTTTGGGAAAATAAAATTATGGACTCAACACTTCGCAAAATCAAAAAAATAATCCCTCGTCCGATTTTTAGTCTCTTTCAACCTGCCTATCACTACGGCATGGCTCTTTCCGGAGCAATCCGCTACGGGTTCCCTTCTCGGGAGATTATCGTTATCGGAGTAACCGGAACAAAAGGAAAATCCAGCACGACCGAATTTTTGAATGCCATTTTGGAGGCTGACGGTAAAAAAACAGCAATGGTCAACGGAATTCGTTTCAAAACAGGAGAAAAATCAACGCCGAACCGTTTCAAAATGACCATGCCGGGACGCATGTTCATTCAAAAAAAACTCCGCGAAGCAGTGAATACCGGATGTGAGTATTTTATTCTGGAAATTACATCGGAAGGAGCAAAACAATTCCGTAATAAATTCATAGATTTAGATGCGCTTATTTTTACCAATCTTTCCCCGGAACACATTGAATCCCACGGTTCCTATGAAAAATATCGCGATGCTAAACTTTCCATTGCCCGCGCGCTTGAAAATTCAAAAAAAAGAAACAAGGCGATCATTGCAAACATCGATGAACCCGAGGGTAAAAAATTCCTTGCCACCAAAGTAAAAAACAAAATTCCCTACTCCTTGAAAGATGCTGAGCCGTACCAAACGGGGATCAATGGCATTACTTTCACTTTTGAAGGAGAAAATATCGTTTCTCCTCTTCCTGGAGTATTCAATATCTACAATGCGCTTTCTGCTGCGCTCTGCGCGAAACATTTCGGCATTTCTGTAAAAAGTATTGCTCTAGGTATCAAAAACATGCCAAAAATACGAGGGAGAATGGAAAAAATAAACGAGGGTCAGCCTTTTGAAGTCTATGTTGACTACGCCCATACCGCCGACTCCCTCAAACAGGCGTATGAATCCCTCAAAGGGAAAAATCTTATCTGTATTCTCGGCTCAACAGGCGGTGGCCGCGACAAATGGAAGCGTCCGGAAATGGGAGCAATAGCGGATACCTACTGCAATCACATCATTCTCACCAATGAAGATCCCTACGATGAAGACCCTGAAAATATCATAAACGAAGTAAAATCGGGAATAAAAAACAAAACACCTGAAATAATACCAGACCGACGTGAAGCCATATACACAGCTCTTTCTATCGCAAAACAAGGCGACGCAATCATTATCACCGGAAAAGGAACCGATCCTTACATAATGGAAGCAAACGGAAAAAAAACTCCATGGGATGATGCAAGTATAGTAAGAGAGGAACTTAAAGTTCTTAATCCTTAGTAACTTTATATACCAAGCATTCGAAAAAGAGCCACCCCGACAGATACGGAAACATTGAGCGATTCTTTTCCTCCCAACATGGGGATCTCCGCAATTATATCGCATTCATCAAGTACCACTTGAGAAACCCCTTCAACTTCATTTCCAAAAAGTAACGCGGTCTTTTCCGTCAGCGTTACTTTTTTGTAATCAACTGATTTTAGAGACTGCTCAACGGCAATAATCTGAAATCCCTCTTTTTTAAGCTTTTTCAAAAGCGTAAAAATATCATCTTCGTGTTCCCAAGAAACCGTTTTTTCGGCCCCCAACGCCGTCTTCCCTATTTCTTTATTCGCCCTCTTGAATCGGTCTTCCGGACAAGGCGTATATCCGACCAAAAAAATCTTGGATACACCGGCTGCATCCGCCGTACGAAAAACAGAGCCGACATTATAAGAACTGCGGACGTCAGGCAATATAATACAGGTTTCTTTTGGTTTGGAATTCATAATGAAAAGTATTGTCGCCGGACGGGGGTTGTACCCCCGTCCGAAACGTTTCGTTTGTCGTTTTTAACATCATTTGTGAAAAAATGCAAAAAAAGATGACAACTCTTTTATTTAAGACTATAATACTATCACTATGTTAAGCCTCTTTCAACAACTTTTTGATTTTCAATTTCTCGCGCTCGGAGCTCTCCGTGTCATTATTGCGCTGATTTTCATAGTAGAGGGATATAAAAAGTTTCCAAAAAAGAGCGAAAAAGCCCTTTCCGAAAAAAGACATATTTACAAGATCATTCTTTCTTGTTTTGAATTCATTTCCGGACTGT
Source organism: Candidatus Parcubacteria bacterium (assembly GCA_026395595.1). Classification (GTDB taxonomy): domain Bacteria; phylum Patescibacteriota; class Minisyncoccia; order Phycocordibacterales; family CAIJYI01; genus CAIJYI01. The sequence goes on from JAPLYL010000002.1 coordinate 61,560, forward strand.
TCTTACTTGCCGGACTTTTCACCCAAGCTGCCGCCGTCTTACTCTCTTTTGTCACCATAAAGAGAATATATAACCAATATCTCTATAAACCCACCAACGAAAGAAATTTGTCTTTCTATCTTCTTCTCCTTGCTGTTACCCTCTTCTTCCTTTTTTCCGGTCCCGGCGCATACGGTATTGATTATCCGTTATAAATATAGTATAAGTAATATACATCCGCCTATAGCTCAGCCGGTAGAGCACCTGCCTTTTAAGCAGGGGGTCGTAGGTTCGATCCCTACTGGGCGGACATAAACAAAAAAAACCAATTTCGCTTTGGTTTTTTTGTTTATGTCCGCCCAAGAAAGTGAACTGCTTTACTTGCGGGTAGGGATTGAAGATGTTGAGCTTGTCGCAGTGAGCCGTTGAGGCGAAACGAGACGCGAAACATGTACCGTCCATGTAATGGAAGATTCCCTACTGGGCGGACAAATTAAAATCCCCTTCTATTTTTTAGGGGATTTTATTTTGTCCACCATTTGACTCAATCCCCGAATACCGCTAGGATAAAAAAACAGATACACCTTGTTATAAAAAAGGAAGAGATAATGACAATGCCTTCACTCCATAAACTTTGGATCCGCATTATGTTTATTGCAATCATCTCTCTTCTTCTTTTTTCACAAGAACAAGAGAGCCTACCTCAAAAACCTTATACAATAGAAGCCTACCCAACAACCGTTCTTTCAAAAAACACTTTTCCTGAATTGCCGAATATCTCATATGAAGAAATCATAAAATTCGCAAAAAATGCTTCAAAAGAGACGGGGGTACGGCCGGAATTTTTGGCAGCCATTATCTCTCAAGAGTCCTCTGAAGGAAAAAATGTCGGTTCATGTTTTCTTTTTGATCCGAAACTTTTTGGTTCCGGTGTGGGTATTAATCTCTTTTCCGGAACGTTCACGAGTAAAATTATGAAGCCGGATCGTGATGTTGAACCTTTTTTCAAGATAATGGAAGAGCTTGACCGTAGTCCGTTTTTTACCCCCGTTTCCTGTCCAATGAAGACCGGCTGGGGTGGCGCAATGGGCCCCATGCAAATAATTCCTTCTACTTGGATCTTAGTAAAAGACAGGACAGCTATCGCTCTTAGAAAGAAAATGGTTGATCCTTGGGTTCCGGAAGATGCTTTTATGGCGGCAGCTATTCACCTTAAAGATCTTGGAGCTGATCACGGGAAGGTTTCAAGCGAACGTACCGCGGCTTGCAAGTATTTTTCAGGAAAGCCTTGCGGGGAGAAAAAGCTGATACTCACCAAAAAAACAAAGCACGGGAAGCGTATATATAAAAAAGCATATGTAGAAAACCCTATAATTGCGCAATACGGGGATTCTGTTATGAAAAAGATGAGATATTTTCAAAAGATATTTCATCCGCCCGTTGTTCTTGATATAAAAGCAAAACAAAAAACACGCAATACTCACAAAAAATAAATAATCCCTCTCCTTTTTTAAGGAAAGGGATTTTATTTATATCTGGTCTTAATTCCCCAACAACATTTTTTCCAAAGAAATCTCCAATTCCCCTCCTTCCATGCGAATATCATGATACATTTTTACCAATCTTCCCAATGTCTCATCTAATTCGTTCTCGGTATAATTTTTCGTAAATTTATTCCACCCGCCTTCTTTTTTAGCAAGCAGAGTGGTTTTCACTTGCCAAAAAAGCGCACCGTGTATCGCTTCGGGAGCATTTCCCGCACGCAGTGATTTCTGATAGTTTACCCATGCCCCCCTTCGGTCTTTCATCATAAAAGCGTCGGTAATGGCAAAAGTGCTGTTATCACGTTCTTTCTTTTCTTTTTTCTCGCCGAATACAGAAATATCTTTCGCATGTTTTTTGATCTGAGTTACTGTTTTTGCGTCAGGCGTCTCATCAAAAACAATGAACATGCTTTCAGACGCGGCCATTTTTGGAAAAGCCGAGATTACCGCATCTTTCAATTCTTTGCGCGATAAAAGCCGATCAAGCACGACGATGTGTTTTTTCTGAAAAAGCCCCTGGGAAGAATAAAACCCTTCCAAGGCGCCTTCGGAAAAATTCTCATCATCTATCGCAAAAAATTCAGCATCAGGCCTTTGTTTCAGACACGATTTCACCAGAGCATCCTTTTTCGCCCGTGCTTTATCAGTTTCTGATCCATAAACAACATATAACATATACCCTATTATGCCTACTTTGGAGGCAAAAAGAAAGCCCCGCGTTTTTCGGGGCTAAAAACTAAAAGAAAAACGGAACGATCAAAAGAGTTAAGGCAATAGCGGAACTTATCAAAAGCAAAACAAGATAAACAAACCTTTCTTTTCTTTCTTCCCGTGACAGTTTGCCGTAGATATAAAGACCGCGGATAAGGCAACCGGCAAAAAAGACAATAAGACCGCAAGTGAGAATAGTATCTTTATATTCACCTAAAAGCACCAGTAAATGCCCGCCTTTTTCCGGATTAAAGATGCCAACCATTCCCAAAAATAAAAGGATTCCAATTCCGACATTTTTCACCATTTCCCGATCATTCATTTTTATTTCTCCTTTACAAAAGACTAAAATCCAATACTGACCATACCACAAACTTCACCTATTTACAAGTGACCATTTTTCTGTTAGTTTAATGTCAGAAATATAGAGATAGAACTTTGAAAAAACGGAGGCAACAAATGGCTGATTTCACTAAACTTACCGATTTCACCCCGAAACACCAGCACCGGGCATATGTAAACAGCGCTGTGCGATTCCATACCCCTTGCACCAAAGAAGACCGACTCGCGGCGGCGATAAAGGCGGGGTGGAATGTGTTCCAATTCCCTTCCAAGTACACCGTCGGGGATTTTCTCTCCGATTCAGGTACGACTACGCCGACCATTGAACAACTCGCCGCTTCACTTTTAGGCGACGAAGCCTACGGCACGAACTGGGGCTACGAGCAGCTGCTGGAACAGTTTGAAAAAACATTCGGCATTACCCTGCTTGGCAACAACGCGGAATGGGAAATTTTCCTCTTCCACCAATGTCGTGCCGCGGAACATGCGCTTTTCACGCAAATAGGTCGCGGTAAAAAAGGATTGGTTATTCCGAGCAACGGGCACTTTGATACCACTCACGCCAATATTGAAATGAATGGCATTGAGGCATTGGATATTGTTTCAAAACAAGACGGAAAATTCCTCGGCAATATGAACCTGAATAAACTTTACCGTTTACTGGCAAACAAGAAAAAGAAAGTTCCTCTCGTATATTGCACCATTACCAACAACACAATGGCTGGACAGCCTGTTTCATTGAATAACATAGCGAATATCTCCGATGCCTGCAAAACAATTGGAAAACCATTTTTTCTCGATGCTTGTCGGTTCGCTGAAAACGCGTGGTTTATCAAAGAAAATGAATTTCCAACATCAACAATAGAAGAAATTACAAGGGAAACATTTTCTCGTTGCGACGGCTTCACTATCTCGCTCAAAAAAGACGGTCTCGCCAACATGGGAGGAGCGCTTTGTGTCAAAAAAGGAACGGTACTCTTTGATAAATATCCCGATATTTTAGACAATCTGCGCGATCATCAAATCTGCACCGAGGCGCACCCAACTTATGGTGGCATGTCCGGACGCGATATTATGATCGTCGTTGAAGGTTTAAAAACGGTTATTACGCAAGAATATCTGGATAGCCGAATACTCCAAGTGCGCGCTTTCGGCGATTATCTGAACGAACTCGGTATTCCGGTCGTAAAACCTTTCGGTGGACACGCCGTATATATTGATGTGGATAAATTTTTTGAAGGAACGACAATGAAGCGTGAAGATTTCGGAGGTATTTCATTAACCGCACTGCTTCTTTTGAATGGCCCGCGTTTGTGCGAGCTCGGCGCTTTTGCCTTCGGAACATATGACCAAAAAACAGGGAAAGAAAAATTCCCTCCATTCAATTATGTTCGTATTGCTATCCCGCGGAATAAATATGAAATTGAAGACTTATTCTACGCCGCCGATTGCATAAAAAACTTGTACGATAAACGAAATGAACTGCCTCGTGCTGTTTGCACCTACGGCAAAGAAAAAACCCTCCGCCACTTCAAAGCGCGCTTTGAACTTCAAGAAAGGAAATGAAAATGCAAGTAGTAGCAGGAATAACATTAAGAGAAAAATTTCTAAAAAAAATGGTTGAAGAAATCAAGGTTTCCATTATGGATAGCCAAAAAGTCATTAACACAGCTGAAGAAGAAATTAAATTACTGCATCAAAAAAGATGTTTGCATCTGACACCGCAAACAAGAGATGACGACACAAAATGGTGCTTTGATTGCGGAAAAGATTTATAATAGTATTCAAACACCCCCGACAGGAAACAGTCGGGGGTTTCTTTTTTTATGAAAGAGAATATAATTCAAGTGAACTTACTGGTAATAAGGTAAACGTATGCAAGAAAAATTAAGCGAAATAAATACGGTTGAAACGCCGGAAAAGAACGGCGTCGTATTGTATTTATCATACGAGAACGGCTACCGTTCCACAAAAGAATTCAACGAAAAACTTTCAGAACATTATGGCCATCCGATAGAATTATCCCGCGAAGAAATTTGCGACATCCTTACCAAAAGAGCCCAAGTATTCGCCCAAAAATTTTACCCGGCAGAAATTATAGAATAAGTAAATAACCGCAAGAATAAAGCAATAAGAAAAAAGCAAAAAGGACGATAATTGTCTTCCTTTTTGCTTTTTTCTTATTACTTTTTGCTTTAAGTCTCTTTATCCATGCTTCCCCAATTCTTCCCTGTTGCCACACTGACGATTAACGGAACAGAAAGCTCGCAAGCATTTTCCATCGCCTTTTTAACGACAGGAATAACCGTATCAATATCTTCTTTTTTAATTTCAAAAATAAGTTCATCGTGTACCTGTAAAAGCATTCGGGCTTTCTCTCCAGTATTATTTTTTAAAACTTCGTTATGCGCTTGTATCATCGCCAGCTTCATAATATCCGCGGCTGTTCCTTGTAACGGCGCATTCATCGCCATACGCTCCGCCATCGCTTTTACGTACGGAATATGGGATTCAAGCCCGGGGAAATATCTTCTTCGTCCAAACAAGGTTTCCGTATACCCCAGTTTAACGGCATCTTTTTTCACTTTTTCAAAATATGAAGCAATTTTCGGGAATTTCTCAAAGTAATTTTTATGGAATTCTTCCGCTTCCGCCCGCGTTCCGCCGAGGTTTTTCTGAAGCGTCGTTATACCCATGCCATAAATAATGCCAAAGTTGATGACCTTCGCTCTTCTTCTCATATCTTTCGTAACATCGCTTTCGGAAACACCGAATACATGCATAGCAACAGCCGAGTGAATATCTTTTCCCTCTCGGAAAGTTTCTATCATTATTTCATCATCTGAAAGAGCGGCGAGTACGCGCATTTCTATTTGAGAATAGTCCAAAGAAGCAAAAGTATATCCATCTTCCGCAACAAAAGCATTTCGTACCGCAATACCGTATCCGGCGTGAGTCGGTATATTCTGCAAGTTCGGATTATTGGAAGACATGCGTCCGGTCGTTGTCCCTGTCTGAATAAAAGTCGTATGTAAACGCCCGTCTTCACCGACCATATCCGGAATGTTATCAATATACGTAGAAAGAAGTTTTTGCAGTTCGCGGTACTCCAATATCTCGGCGATTATCGGATGCGAATCCGCCAATTTTTCTAATTCTGACTCGCGAGTGGAACGAGCACCACCCGCCGTCTTTTTCAATCCTTTTGCCGTCAAGTTCAGCTTATCAAAAAGGATTTCACCCAGCTGTTTTGGAGAATTGATATTAAATGCTTCGCCTGCCATTTCATAAATCTTTTTCTCATGGATTTCCGCTCGTTTGTGATATTCCACCGATAAATTCTTGAGATATTCCACATCAACGCGAATGCCATTCTTTTCCATCTCATCAATAATGGGAACCAAAGGAAGCTCTATTTCCTCATATACTTTTTTCAACCCGCGAGCAGAAAGTTCTTCAAAGATAAACTTTTTCGCTTCTCTAAAACTATTTTTATGGGAAAATTCAAGCATATCTTCCAGATTAGGATTCGTCAGTTCTGAATTCAAAAGCCAAAGCGCAATGCCGGCTTCTTTCAATTCTTTTGCCGGCACGTCTTCCTCTTCCTCTTTTTCTTCAGCAACCTCGCTTCCCTCTCCGAAAATTTCAGGAAGGCGCGCGCGAAGCGTGCGAAATTCCAAATCGTAGAGTATTTTCTCCGCCGCTTCATGGTCTATCATATCTCCCCATTTTTTCTTCGGAAGTTCAAAGTTTATTTTCGCATCACGACGAATAGTCGCCAGTGCTTTGGAAAAAAGCGCTTCTTCCTCTCCTTCTTTGAGTAAATTTATTACGCGCGGTTTAATCCCTTCTTTTTCAAAAGCACCCTCATCTTTCTTTAATTTTTTATAAATGTTTTCAATGGAACCGAACGCTTGTATAAGCATGGTCGCGCTTTTTTCGCCGATACCGACAATTCCCGGGATATTATCCGACTTATCACCCGCCAAACCTTTATAGTCCGTCAAAAATTCCGGCTTAAAACCATACCGTTCAAAAACCGCTTTCTCATCATACAAAACCGTATCGTTTATCCCCTTTCTGAGCGTGTACACCTGTACGGCTTTATCATCAACCAACTGCAAAGTATCCATATCGCCTGATGCGATTATGACATCCACGCCCCCCATCTTTTTCACTTCTTCCGAAATAGTACCGATCATATCGTCAGCTTCAAAACCGGGAAGTTCAAAACGCGGGATCCCGAAAGCATCAAGCACATCGCGAGAGCGGATAATTTGCGCGATAAGCGAGTCATCAGTCTTCGCGCGTCCCGCTTTGTATTCTTTATATTCTTTATGCCGAAAAGTTTCTTCAGGAAGGTCGTACGCCGCCACGATATAGTCCGGATGCAGATCTTTCGCCATCTTAAAAAGCAGCGCCATAAGCCCATACAAAGCCCCCGTCGGCTCGCCCTTCGTAGAAACAAAATCCGGCAAAGCATGATACCCCCGATGCAATATCGCGTGCATATCCAGCAAAACCAATTTTTCTCGTTTTTTCATATCACTATAATATCATAAAATCGTGTTCCATACCGATTTTCGATTTTTGAAGGGCGTTCATCGGCTGGTAAACATGTGACCCTTGTTTATGTTTTTGTATTACAAAAATGACCGGAGACTCTTTGAGGAAAGAGGTATTTCACTCCGGCATGCGGAGCATTCATACAAAAAAAAACCCAGCTGATAGTCGCTGAGCTTTTATTGAGAGAAGAGGGCTAATGGTAGTCGGTCAACCGCCATGTTGCGGGGACGACTATTCGATGATCGCAGTCAATCCAACTGCATTTTTCATGTATTCCACGATAAACACAAAGTTTAAGTTTCCTGTCTTTTTTTGGAATGACCTTCCCGCCAAGTTCGTAAATATCTTTTTGAATAAAAGCGCGGAAGAATTCCTCTTTTCCGTCTATTGCTTCAAGAAAAAGAAAATAGTAACCGTGTCCGTCTTCCTCAAACCACTCAGGGTTTTCAATACAGAATTGTTCGATTTGTTTTTGAGAATTCCACATCAAATTTTTCGGATTGGTGTTAAAAAGAAGAAACGGGTCGCAATAAATGCGTTCGTTTTTGTCCATTCCCCATACTTCCGCCTCTGTTTCTTTTGTTTGAACTTGCGGTGTATCCAATCCCCACTCTTTCAGACTGTAATCCAAGTAACCGGTAAAGGTCTTTTCAGTAAAGGCAAGGGAGGCTTCTTTTCCTCCGACACAGGCTGAAATCTTTGGTTTTTTGTCTTTCGATAGTAAATGCAGATGGAGTGTTTCCGGAATTTTATCAATATCCTTTTCTGTAAAATTATTTTTAATGATATCTTGAAGCGCTGATACGACAGCGCTTGGGTTGAGAGAACTTCCATTTTTCGCGTACAGAAGCTCTTCAATCGCTTTTAGCTGAACCTTGATAAAGGTATTACAAGGATCAACAGCATATTTTGCAGGTTTTTTCATAACCCACCTCTTGTTTTTAAGTTGTAAAATAGCAAATACTTCTATCTGAGATAGAGCATAGCAGATTGTCATAAAAATGTCAAGTTATATACGACATAAATATCCATACAGATATTATTAAAAGTATGATAACGTCTAATTTTGTGGAAATAATTTGACACAATTTATCGTCGGGTATATACTGTATTTATGAAAAATGAACAAATGACAAGCGCTTTAAAAAATGTCGGGCTATCCGATCGCGAGGTGGGTGTATATCTTACGCTTTTAAGCCTTGGAAATGGAACGGTTTCACAGATAACACGCAAGGCGGGCATCAATCGCACGACTGGTTACGATATTCTTGACTCGCTTTTATCGAAAGGTCTTATTTCCATGTCCGGAAAAGAGCCGAAACAGGAATATATTGCCGAACCTCCGGAAAAAATAACTGCCTATTTAAAACAGGAAATCGAAAAAGACAAGGAAAGGCTTCTTTTTGCGGAAAAATTAGTACCTGAATTGGAAACTTTACACAATGTCACCGGTAGACCGAGTGTGCGTTTTTATGAAGACACTGAGGGCCTCAAACAGGTGTATGAAGACACTCTTACCTCTCATGAACCGATTCGCGCATATGCAACAGTCGAAGATATGCACAAAGGTTTACCGAATTATTTTCCTGAATACTACAAACGCCGTGCAAAAAAAGGGATTGCTATCCGTGCGATTGTTCCGAATACTGAAACAGGAAAAGAACGTGCTTTGCAAGATGCAAAAGAAAAGCGAGAAACCGCGCTTGTTCCCGCTGAGGCCTATTATTTTCACCCCGAGATTAATATTTACGACAATAAAGTGATGATTGCTTCATGGCGCGAAAAACTCGGAATTATTATTGAAAGCGCAGAGATCGCCGATGCTATGAAAAAGATATACGAACTCGCATGGGCAGAGGCTAAACGGCTAGATAAAAATATTTAGCGGTTATTTTCGTTACAAAGTATCGCGTGCCTATCCAGCAAAACCAATTTTTCTCGTTTTTTCATATCACTATAATATCATAAAATCGTGTTCCATATATAAAAACACTCCGATTTTTGTCGGGGTGTTTCGTTTTGAACTCTTGCTCTGCCTTATTTATGATAGAGGTTGAGTTATAATTTCTCAACAAACTCATTAAATCCTTCCGTGTCTTCTCCCAGTTCTCCGATTTTCCGGAATGTTTCTTCCCCGAAAGTGGTATTGATGAGTTTCCCGATTGGGAAAATATTTCCGGTTAACATTGCTTTCTCAAACATCTCCATAACTTCAGATTCATCTTTGAACCGTTCAGGATTTCTTTCAGAAAGTTTTTGGATGAGAGTTTCAAGCGCGTGGCGCTCATTTTTATAAGCAAACATTTCGCCGTTATAAGAGGTTGATCCATCACTTCCTTTCTTTATTGCAAGAACAAAGCATTCTTCAGGGACTTCCCTTCCTTTTTCTTTATAGTATTCTGCCTGTAACGCCTGTGTTTCTTCTTGTTCTTTTTTAAACAGAGGATTCGAAAGAAGTTTTGAAAAATACTTCTTTGTCATAGACTCAGTAACCGCTTCGTTTAAATTCCTAAAAAAGATCTTTTTCCCATCTCTGCTTTTTATCATAAGACCTTGTCGATACACTTCCAATTCACTGCCATTATCAATGTCGGGTTGTTGCACAGCCCCATATGATTTAAAATGTAATGTTTCGTGAAAGATTGTACGACACAGGCCTGAGAACATTGGATTTACTTCCAAAACATTTTCTTGTCTAAGCGGTCTGTGTTGTCCATTAAGTAATTCATCTTCATCGATCTTTTCAAGAATATGGTTATTCTCAGTGGGAATATCAAATTTTAAAAGACCGTACTTGGTTAGAATTTCATTGGTCGCATTGTTTACAATGGCAATAATTTCCAATTCTTCCGGCGTTTTCTTCTTCTCTTCCCAGTGTGGATCTTGAAAATTAAATGTGTCCTCAAACCTCTCTAATATCCTCTGTTTCCTTGCTTCTGAAAGTTTTCCAACCACCTTGCTGATTGATGACTTTTTAGGCGGAACACCTGCTTCTCCGTATAAAAGATCGATTTTTTTATGAATTTCTTCGTTTTTTTTATCGAATGACACATCAGGTGCTTTCATATCAGAAAATAACGGAGCCCCCATTTGTTTTTCCAAATCCGTTTCTTTTGCTATTTCCGCTTGTTCTTCGACAGCCTCGATAGGTTTAGCATTTTCCAAATCTTCTCTATCTTCTATCTTTAGTTTTGGTAATATCGGATTTTCATCTTTTTGATCCTCCTGTTGAACCATGTGAATCACGTTCCCTTTATTAATTTCGATATTTTCTCCCCGAAAATTGGAGATATCACCTCTTATATTACCTCCGGGGATACTAATGATAGTCTTCAATGAAGAATCCGATGTTTTCTCTTTTTCGTCTTCCTTGTGGTATTTTTCTCTTGTAATTTCAATATTATCCCCCTCAATGTTGGTTATATTCTTCGGTTCAGAATTTATGAATTTATTTTGAATTGAAAAACGTTCCATAAAAATATATTTAAAAAAATATGAGTAACCAATAATTTCCTTTATCTTAACATAAAAAACACCTACGATGAATACAATTTATCTTGAAAACCAAAGGTTTTCAAACTTTCCTACAACGCCCCACATAAATATAAAATGAACCAATCCACGATCCTCAGATATTTAGAAGAACATAATATTCCGACAAAAAACAACAAAACTTGGGATCATGTTAAACTCACGAACACCCTTAAAAATACAGCATACATGGGGATCAAATATTTTAACAAATCAAATCTCGTAAAAGAGTCTGTGAATCCATTCTACAAACCCAAATACGGAAAGCTCAAACCACGAGACAAATCCGAATGGCTTCCTGTCAAAGTTCCACCGATCATATCGGTGGAACTTTTTGATAAGGTTCAGGAAAGATTTAGGAAAAACAAAGAGTCGTACAAAAAACCGAGCCAAAGTCAGTTACTATCGAATCTCGTAAAATGTGGTATATGCGGTTGGTCATATAGTCCTTACAAAAGATTTTATCGCGGATACAAACGACAAAATCGTAATGTCATAAAAAGATATGGCGTATATGAAAAAGTCGCTTATACCTGCGGCAACAGACTCAAACAAAAAGCCCACTCCACAAAAATTGGAATAGTACGATGTACGAATTCAGAAACAATAGCTCATCGTTTGGAATTTTGCGTCTTTACAATAATCCGAGAAATAATGACGGATACTGCCAAACTTAAAAATCATTTAATCGGGTTTAAAAACAAAATAACTAAATCCGACACTAAACTAAAATTGGAAGAGCGACTAAAAATATTAGATCAAAAACTTTCAGATATCACTAAATCAGAAAAAGAACTTCTAGACAAATATGCCCGAGGAAATATGAGCCGAGAAGAATATGTTTCAAAATCCCGAAATTGTGATCGCGAATCTAACGAAACAAAAAAGAAAAGAAATGAGCTGATAAAACAGATACCTAATTTACACGAAGACGATGTCGTAGAAAAAAGTATCAGACATTATTGCGAATCGATAAAATCTGAACTAGAAGATGCGACTGACTTTTACTCACAGCGACAGCTTCTCCAGAAATATATAAGTCAGATTGTTTTTACTAATGGAGAAATTGTAATGATGGGATTTGTATCGATACAAACTAAAAATTATGAAGATCCGGAAAAGAACCCATCAACAGATAAAATTGAATTTAGGATACGAGGTAAAGTTAAGATGGGGATGAAAAAAGATAAAAGAGATAATTATTAAAACAACGAACAAAATACACCCGAGTGATTAGCCCGGGTGTATTTTTAGAAGGATTCCTTATCCTTATCTTATATTGTGTATAAGCATCTGCAATCCTACGATAATAAAGATTACTCCAACTAAAACGCTTACCATCCTCATATAAGTACTATCCATATTTTCCGCTTGAAACTTAAATAAGGAAAATCCTGTTTTTTTGTACCAATGTTTAAATCCTCTTTCGGAAACCTTGATAGCCCATTCTCTGTATAGTAATGAATGGATACCTAGACCTAACAAAAAGAGAGATAACAAAACATTATATATTCTTTCAAATTCCATGTTTTTTTATTTAATGGGGATTAATTCGATTTAAGCAGAAAACTCTATTTTATTTTTTTTGAAGACATTGTTCTCTGAGACTGGGTTGACCCAAAACCTTGCCACTGGATACGAGGAGAAGGTTGAGCTGAATAGAATAATCCCGAAACACTTGATTTCTGTGTGCTTATTGTCTGAGTAGTGTTTTTAACAGGGGCTGGCACATAATTAGGAGTACTGTATTGAGAAGTGCGTGCAAGAACAAGACCGGCTGGTGCTTCACCCCCAAGCAATGGAATTGATATTTCTTTTCTTGCGTAAATATCACCTCCAAAACCCACAGCTACTGACACCTGAGTAGACTGGTTTTGTAAGCTAACGGTACGGGGTTCATATTTTCCGCTTACAGATACACCACCACCCACAACAGGTACATAACTTCCGCCAACAGAAACAGACGAATCTACTGTATGGGAAACATCTCCTGGAGTATAAGATACAGTAAATGGAGATCCTTCGAGTCCCACTCCTCCACCACCAGCAATGAAAAAGTTCAGCCCTTTAGTACTTGCGCGAAAACCGACAGCACCACTCCACCCCATTGCCGTTCCACCTGCTGACAATTCTAAATATTTCCCAGTTGGGTCGCTCATAATGATCGGATTATTTCCGGCATAGGAATAGCTGTTTAATGCCTGCGGATCCATCAAATACTCTTTTAAGCTTTTCCCTGTATTTTGTTTAGTCATCTGTTCGTCTCCAATTGAGAGAAATGATGGATCCTCCGAAATAAACCTCCCTTGTACAGGATTTTGGTATCTCGCACTCATATAATTTAATCCGTTTAGGGCATCTTTTTGAGTTCCGGCAAACTGAACTTTTTCGCCTCCGTATCCACCGGATTTACTGTCTATCCTCGTCGCTCCAAATGGCAGGAAATCCAAAACTTGAGAAAGTGCGCCCGTGCTGTCTGTAATTGCGTTCGTTCCTCCGAGATGGTCGGTGTGAATGTAGTGAACGGTAGAAGTCGCACTTCCTAACTTCTCTATTGTCGCAACTAACAAGTCGCCCGCAAAGATGTGCTTTGTTGTCGTTCCTGTTGTTCCGATTTGGTTGAAATATTTGTTTAGGAAGTAGGTCGTTGTATTTCCTTCCGTGAGTTTTACGCGATTGCTGTTCTCGTCATACAAATATGTTCTTGTTGCGGTGCCGTTGCCTTTCGCGCTTTGAGTGAGCTGATTCCTGTAATTCCACGAATTATTCCATGTTCCATCTGATGTGAGATTTCCGTTGTTATCGTAAGTTTGCGTTGAACCTCCAATCTGAGTCGCCGCATGCGGATTCGCGTAATTCGTACCTGCATAAGAGTAAGCTCCGCTCGGAGTACTGCTTGAGATATTTCCTATTGCGGAATATGAGTACGTGTAAACATACGGGCTGGAAGACGCTACCGAAGCGGTGGCGGTGATTAAACGGTTCAGGTCGTCGTAACTATACGTGACAGTGATGTGTGAAGTGATATCACCTCCGCGTTTTGAAAGAGGGTTTGCGATTCTGAAATATGGATTGTAGGGGGAAATTTGTGGGTTTGTGAAGAAAACGGGAGATGGTTCAACTAACGGCGAAACTTTTCCGTAATTCGCAAACCACCAAGCGAACAGCGAGGTATCAATTTCTTTTTTGAAATTTGGAGGATGCGCGATGGTTTGCATGAATTTCGGAAAGTTACCAACAGTTTTGTTAATTTGAGCTGGACTTCCCAAACCATGGCGGTAATGTCTTATTGTATGAGGAGAAACACACATGTAATTAGGTCGATATTACTATGTAAGAATAGATGCGGTACATCGACGAGAATAGTCAAACTAGTAGAGGTGATAAATTGTACTGGTTATTAAAATCATTAAACCGAGTGCAAATAGTGCCGCCACGTAAAAAGTAAATCTTCCCCAAAGAAACAGAGGCCTTTCTATTTTTAATAACCAAGGCTTTTCACCCAAAATTGTCTTTAGAAGATTAATTATTCTCTGAGAAAAGAAAGAAGCAAAATTTTTGTTGAGAAGAACAAAAATGATACACAGGACTAAGGCAATAATGAATGTAACTATATTATCAATTGAATAATCAGGTTTCATATAATTTTATTGGGAAGAATTAGAGGTTAATGCGCTTTTTAATTGAACCAATGTATTGTGCAATAAATTTAATGTGGCACTTAGGTAATTGGACGTTTTGTTTGATGTGTTTATCTGATTGGATGTGCGTGCTGTCTGACTACTGTTTGAGACAATTGATGTTCCATTTGATGCTTGTGATTGTGTGTTCTTATATTTTTCAAAATATTTCATTTTCCCTTCTGCTCCAACACCATAGGACGCGCCAATTTCAGCACCAAATGCCCAACCATTACTTTTTTCCTTATTGTTTGAGAAATCAAAAGGATCAGATATATTTTGTTGCGCTTCTGTCGAATTATATCTACCTACCCCTGGTGCTATCACATAACCTTTTTGAACTTTATCACTACTGTTGGGATTGGCGTCTTTTAATGACCCGTTTGGATCGTATTTTACACTGGCACCATATGACTCACCAGCAGTAAAGAAATAATATGTTCGGTACCCAACTTCAGGGTCAACTAAATAACCCGCGTTTAGACCAACAGGAAGTTCACCACCAGAAACACTAAACCCGAAATCCCAGACAGATTTTCCACTCGGATCTTTATTCACAATCGGATTATCGTTCGCATAACTATATGAGTTCAAACTCTGCGGGTTCTGTAAATTCTGTTTTTTCGGATCACCATTGAATATCGGGTCTTCAGAAATAAATCTTCCCTGTGCAGGATTTTGATATCTCGCACTCATATAATTTAACCCATTCAGGGCATCTTTTTGAGTTCCGGCGTACTGAACTTTTTCACCTCCGTATCCACCGGATTTACTGTCTATCCTTGTTGCTCCAAATGGCATGAAATCCAAAACTTGAGAAAGTGCGCCCGTGCTGTCTGTGATCGCATTCGTTCCACCCAAGTGATCAGTGTGAATGTAATGAGTTGTTGATGTCGCGCTTCCGAGTTTTTCAATTGTCGCGACTAAGAGGTCGCCGGCGAAGATGTGTTTTGTTGTCGTTCCAGTTGTGCCGATTTGGTTGAAATATTTGTTTGGGAAATACGTTGTCGTGTTCCCTTCCATTAGTTTAACTCGGTTTCCGTTCTCATCGTACAAATATGTGCTCGTTGCCGTGTTGGAATTATTAATCGACTGAATTAACTGATTTTTGTAATTCCACGAATTATTCCACGTTCCGTCTGACGTAAGATTTCCGTTGTTATCGTAACTTTGGGAAGTTGCTCCGATTGAGGTCGCCGCATGCGGATTCGCGTAATTTGTACCGGCATATGTGTACGCTCCGCTCGGGGTACTGCTTGAGATATTTCCGATTGCGGAATACGAGTACGTGTAAGTATACGGGCTGGAAGATGCTACCGAGGCGGTGGCGGTGAGTAAACGGTTCAAGTCGTCATAACTATACGTGACAGTGACGTAAAGAGTGATACCACCTCCGCGTTTTGAAAGAGGGTTTGCGATTCTGAAATATGGATTGTATGGAGAAATTTGGGGGGTTGTGAAGGAATTGGAAGATGGTTCAACGGTTGGCGAAACTTTTCCATAATTTGCAAACCAACAAGCAAACAGCGGGGGTTCTATTTCTTTTCCGTTTTTTAGCACAACGTCACTGAATTGGATAGGTTCTGGAAAGTTACCAACAGTTTCGTTGAATAGGGCTGGACTTAAAACAGCAACGGCGTCATTAATTGATGTATGAGAAGAATCAAACATTTGATCAGTGGGATACAACGAGGATTCAACAGATTCATTAAATTGAAGAAAGCGGTTCATTGTTTGGGTTGCTCAAGATGTTTATTTCTACTATCTCTAGTTTCATTTTTACGAGGAAAAAGAAAAAGATATAAACCAAAAAAGATGTTTATGATTGGAACAAAAAGAAACAAAGACCTCCAACCTGACATGTTTAGGTCATGCAACCGTCTAACAATTAACGAAAACAGGAAGATTTGGGAAATCACTCCTAATAAAGTTAACACAAGCAAAAGTGTTAAAAATACCAGATTAATTCCTCTGTTAGTTGCGTACAATGTGACAATACACCATCCTAATACCACAATAACGGCACCATCTATCATTACCCCGAAAAAGAAGTTTTTACGATTAATCGTTCCTTTAAATGCATCGATAATTTTATTGAGAAGATATGTCATAATTTATAGTTTTTACAAATATGTAATGGGTCAAAGAAACAAACTATTTTATTTGCTTATTTCTTTCTGGATATTTCGCACAGCATTTGTAATACTTGTAAGCATTCGTGAAATTAAATTTAAGTTTGGTGAAGACCTTCCTTGTTGTGAATTTTGGGCTACGTTGGTTGTATTGCCTCTTCCTGTAGAAACTGATGGCGTGCTATTTTTTGATTCAGATTTATTTACACTTCCCTCATGTTCCGTCGAATACGTATACCCGAAATCAAAACCAAACACCCAACCTTTACTAGTTTGAGGATTATTATCAAAGTTAAATGGATCTGAAGGATTTTCTTTTACTGACACAGAACTATATCTTCCGATAATCGGAGCGAACACAAATTCTTTTTGTGTATAAGTGTCTCCTCTCTGAGCTTCTTGATTCAAGTGTCCGTTCGGATCATATTTTATACTGGAACCGAAACTTAATCCCATTGAGTTAGAAGAGTAAAACTGGTATCCAACGCCGGGTTCAACCCTAATTCCGCCATTCCATCCAAAAGGTCCCGCTGTTAAACCAATACTGGTGTCATATGTTGATAAACCAGTTGAATCACTTTTGACAATCGGATTATTCCCAGCATAAGAATAACTATTCAGTGCCTGTGGATCCATCAAGTATGTTTGCAGACTTTTTCCTGTATTCTGTTTGGTTAATTGTTCATCCCCGAGAGAAAGAAAACTTGAGTCTTCCGAAATAAACCTCCCCTGCACCGGATTTTGATAACGTGCATTCAGATATATAAGATTTTCATCTTCAAACTGTCCGATATATCCTCGTTTAAGTGAAGTGTTTCCGTCTTCAATTCTTGTGGATCCGAACGGCATGTAGTCTTTTACTGAATTGATTCCGCCAGAAGAATTGGTCGTGACATTTATTGATCCGAGATGATCGGTATGAACATAGCTGGTTATCGGCGTGGAAGTTCCGAGTCGGTCAACCGTGGAAACCAGAGTATCTCCTGCAAAAATGTACTTCGTGCTTGTTCCTGTTGTTCCAATTTGGCTAAAGTACCTATTCGGGAAATATGTCGTGGTACCGCTTTCTATCAATTTAACACGACTGCCATTTTCGTCATAAGAATACGTGGAGCTTGCTGTACCATTTCCTGATAGGGCGAGGCGGTTTTTGTAATCCCAATTGTAGGTGTATGTTCCGTCCGATGTGAGATTGCCGTTAGAATCATAATTCATACTCGCCTGCCCGATCTGTGTCGCCGCATGAGGATTCGCGTAATTAGTGCCGGCATACGTGTATGCTCCGCTCGGAGTGGAAGACGAGATATTCCCGATTGCGGAGTACGAGTACGTGTACGTATACGGGCTGGAAGACGCTACCGAGGCGGTGGCGGAAATCATTCGGTTCAAGTCGTCATAACTATACGTGACAGTCTTCTTTGCGGGAGTTGTGGACATATCGCCGATCTCTGTGATGTTTCCGTTCGCATCGTAGACGTAGACGAGGTTTTGCAGAGTGGTATATGGTTGATGAACGACGACCGTTCGAATGACACCGGCTGCGGGTGTGCCGCTGGAGTCGATGACGTTGTATTTCAGTTGATACGTACCAACAGTGGAAGTATCTACTGTGCCGGTTATCGTTGTAGACGCGGTGAGATTTCCGTCTTCTGCATCGGTGGCGGAGTAGCCGAGTTCAGACCATGAGTCGCCGACGTTTATATTTATCAAAGTTGAACCGGTGAGAGTAATAACAGGGTTCGTACTTGAACCGACACCGGAACTAACCGCAGTAAAAGTACCGCTTGAGGTGAATTTATGAATCGTATAACCATCTGATGTAATAACAGTTCCTCCTGTTGAAGAGGCGGAGATGCCATCGGTACCGTTTGTGTGGTAAGCAACAATAACAATACCCGAACCGCCATTTCCACCGCTATAATCTGTATTAACATTTCCGCCTCCACCGCTACCGGTATTTGCTGTTCCATTATGGGGTGACCCAGTAGAACCAGCGCCACCTCCGCCTTTTCCTCCGACCCCATCACCGCCATAACCGACAAGTCTTGCTCCACCTCCACCGCCCGCAATATACCGAGTCCCGTCTATATCAACCCCCGCACTCGCCATTGTTAGTAAAGAAGTTTCTGAACTTAATCCATCACCGCCTGCACCGCCAGTAGCTTGATACTGCCCAGTCGCATTTCCCCCTTGAGCGCCGGCACCACCTCCTCCGGCTCCCGCATTATTGCCATTTCCTCCGTTGTAATTTTGATTTCCAGAACCTCCAGATGAACTTCCATAAGACCCCCCTGAACCACCCCCTCCGGAACCGCCATTAACTCCATTTCTATTATCCTCACTTCCTCCACCACCTCCTCCGTTTGAGGTAATCGTTCCAAAAACAGAATCCCCACCAGTACTTCCTTTTTGATAAGAATCAGATGACCCGTTCCCTCCGTTTCCAACGGTAACAGAATATGATTGGGATGCGAGCGAGTAGGCACTGTTGTATTGATAGCCTCCTGCTCCACCACCACCGCTTCCGTATTCATTATAGGCTCCTGTTCTTCCACCCCCTCCACCTCCACCGACAACCAATACTTGTGCGGACATACTAGCAGTACTTGAAGCTTTAACTACTACCGTGCGCATCACTCCAGCGGCGGGCAGACCTTTTGAATTAACGACGTTATAAGTAAGTTGATAGGTATTGGCAATAGAGGTATTTACTGAGCCTGTGACAGATACAGATGAAGTGATATTTCCGTCTATTGCATCAGTAGCGGTATAGCCGGGTTCAGTCCATGTATCACCAAGGTTCACATTAATTAAGTTTGATCCAGTGAGAGTAATGACAGGGTTATCATTACTCACAACCACTGTGCGAATCGCACCAGCAGCAGGTGCGCCTTTTGTATCAACAACATTGTAAATCAATTGATATATTCCAGGAGTGGAAGTACTTACTGAACCGGTAACAGTCGTGGAAGCGGTGAGGTTTCCATCTTCAGTGTCGGTAGCAGAATAACCGGGGTCTATCCACGTATCACCAACATTCAGATTGATCAAGTTTGAACCAGTGAGTGTAATAACAGGATTAGTGTTTGTAGCAGAGGGGGTGCTCACTGCTGTAAAAGTACCACTACTCGTAAATTTGTGGATCGTGTATCCTCCCGATGTTGTTGCCGTTCCGCCGGTGGAAGATGGGGAAATGCCGTCACTACCGTCAGTGTGATAAGAGATAATCACAATTCCAGAACCTCCGGCTCCGCCGTGAGTTCCTACCGAGTCATAATTTCCTCCACCTCCGCCACCTCCTGTGTTTGCGGTTCCATCACCGCCAACAGAAGAACCACTTGCGGCCCCTGTTCCTCCGCCGCCTACTCCACCGGATGTTGCAGAAGCGCCTCCCCCGCCACCACCGGCAATATATCCGCCGACTCCAGAAGAAGACAGTGAAAGAAGATTGCCAACATTTGAGTCAGCGATGCCCGCTCCTCCGTTTGTTGCTACGCCACTTGAAGTAGTATTCGCACCAGCAGCCCCTGCCCCGCCTCCTCCCGCACCACTTTCTTTTTGACTATCGCCACCTTTGTAGCCCTGAGAACCATTTCCTCCGGTTCTGTTAGATCCTGCGCCAAAACCACCAGCTCCTCCGCCACTCCCTCCATCTGCACCATTTTTGTAATATCCTCCACCCTTGCCTCCTCCAATGGCAGTTAGTGTATCAAAGACAGAATTGCTACCATTTGAGCCATCTGTGTATGTTCCGTTGGAACCGCCTGCTCCGCCGCCACCAATGGTAACGCTGTAAACCCCTGTGCTAACAGTGTGAGAGCCATCATAAAGATATCCGCCTGCTCCGCCTCCACCACCGGCTTGACCGCCACCGCCTCCGCCTGCGACCACGAGTGCTTTTACTGTCATGTTTCCACTACTCGCACTATGCACCACTATCGTACGCGCAACTCCGGCAGCAGGTGCGCCTTTGGAGTCGGTGACATTGTAGATCAATTGATATGTTCCTGCGGTAGAAGTACTTACTGAGCCTGTAACAGTTACTGAACCGGTAATATTTCCATCTTCCGGATCAACCGCAAAATATCCCGGTTCGACATAGGTATTTCCAAAAGTAAGATCAATTAAGGTTGACCCAAAGAGTGTAAGAGATGGGTTGATATTATCTATACTGGAGGCATACGAATTATTTATCGTCTTTTTATTACTCAACCGATATAAATGCTGTGCGTCGTAAGTATTCGTGGTTTTTGTTCCATTTGCGTAAGTAACCACCGCCATTTGACCGGTTGGGGCGTGTTCTATATGCGAGATAATATCAGCAAATGATCCGCCGTTTTCTTTTTGTTCTATTTTATCCAGCAATCCGGCGTTGTTGAAAGTATATCTTACTTGCGAATTATCGGGATACGTAATGACCAGTGTATTACCTTGGCGGTCGTAGGTGTAGGAAGTGACATAACTGTTTCCGTTTACAGTTTTTGTTTCGCTCGCGATATTTCCATTTGAATCATACGTGTAAGAAGTTACGGTGTCAGTTGAACTTGCTGTACAAAGGCGCATTTTCCCGTTCGTACAAGAATCGTAGATGTATAGTACTTCCGATCCATTTTGTCCAGTATAATCTTCCTCTGTGTTTCTATTCAGTGAGTCAAAAGTATAATTTACTGTCTGACTTTTCGGATCAACCGATTGCATCATGTTTCCGGCGTTATCGTAAACATATGTCCATACACCAAAGGTTTCATCTCCTGAGGCGTGCAAATCTTCTGCGGTTAAACGGCGACCGAGATTGTCGTAGGTGAAATTGCGGATGTTTGATTCCGCATCAGTTATTTTAGTAAGGTTTCCAAGCCGATTATATTCGTAATTCGTGGTATAAGTGCTTGTGCTGTTCTTTTCTTCCACTTTCACAAGATTACTGTACGCGTCTTTGGTAAATATCTTTTGTTTTCCTCGTGCATCGGTCGTTGTGACTTTCCAATCATCGTAGGTGTTGGTCGTATTTCCAACAGCATTTGAAATTTGTGTTACGCGTCCCAAAGGATCATAAGTGTATGAAGAATACAAAGCACTCGTGGTTGTAGCACTGGCAATGGTCGTACTTGAGGCAAAATACGGAAGCGATTCTTTTTCAACCATTCCGTTCTTGTTGAAGGATATATCATGTATGGCGTAAGTATTATCCCCTTCCGCTTGCAGGCGGGTTTGTATGGTTCGTCCTAAACCGTCTTGATAAGAATATGAAGTACTCGTAAGCGAAGCATCAAGATAATTTGTTTTTTGAACAGTGTTTTGAAGCGGGATATCGGTATAAGTAGAGGCGGTTTTAGTTACGAGAGTAGTCGGTGTTGTTTCGTCTGGCTGTTTTTCTTCTTTGATACGGCCAAGTCCATCGTAGGTTGTAGTAAACACAAGCCCATTTTCATCAGTAAGCTGTTTTACTTTTCCGGATGAATAATCATAAAGGAAGTTTCGCGTATGACTGAGCGGGTTCGTTGATGTCGCGACAAAAAGATAGTAAGGATCATAGGAATAACCGGTTATATTTCCTAATGCGTCTGTTGTTTGAGTAATCAGCCCATATGTACCGTCATAGGTTTTGGTAGTACTGGCATAGATTGATCCGGAAATGAGTTTTTCTTCTTTAGTGGAATTTCCTTTATCAAAATATCCATAAGAAAGCCCGTCGTAATGCCATTTGGTATCTTTTACGGTATTTGAAGATTGATCGGTGGTGAGTTCACGAGAAGGTAAGGAAATTGCGCTGTTCGTGGAACTTGCGGCGTAACTGTATGCGTACGTCGCTTTGTCAGTACCAATATCGGTAAACGATCCGTCGTTATTTCCCGTTACTTCTCCCCACGATATTTTTTGAGAAAGATTTCCTGTGTCGTTATCGTACGTATACGCCTCCGTTTTATCTTTGTGACCGCCATTCCCATCAAAATCTTCTTCGGTTGTCTGTGTAAGTTTTACGAATGTTGAACTGGCAGAAATTGCATATTTGTCCCATTTATTGACGGTCAAAGAATACAAATTATTTGCGGTATCGTATTGTTCAATGCGATATGGTTTGTTTATTTTTGAAATATCATCGCTGTATTCGCCGTTTGAAGAATCGGAAGTGTTTCCTTGGTGGTAATACGTTTTGGTAACATTACCAACCGGATCTGTTTTTGTTATTTTTCCAAAACCGGCAAATTTTCGATCAAGAATGTCGGAAGAATAATAGAGTCCGTCAGAATAGGCATAGGTGGTGGTTGAGATATTTCCTCCCATTCCCGGGTCGGTAACAATATTTTTCACAACAGCCAAGTTTATCTGGAGATTCGGATTTATTTTTGTCCCCGTATCAGTAAGCTGTGCCGTATGAGTGTACGCCACAGTGGTCGTTGCCCCTTTTTCATTCGCAATACTCGTCAAAAGATCGGCTTTCACTCCGTCTTTAATCCAAACCTGTTGTTCGTGATAGTAATTTGTATTTATATACTGTCTATTTTTTAGAACATCAGGAAGTCCGTCGCCGTTGACGTCGTCAATACTTACTCCAAGGTCTATCTTTGATGACCCGTCTAATGTCATAGTATTCGTTGGGAAAGTTGAAGAAGCCTGCGTCCATCCAGCACCGTTATTTTTATACACCTCAGCTGTATAGGGGTTATTACTGATCTTTCGGACAAAATCTGTAAAACCATCGCCGTTTACATCAGTAAATCTATAACCAGTATCACCGTTTCCATCAGCAAAACTTACGGGTGGAGCAAAACCTGCAGATTCCTGCCACCCATATCCGGTATTAAGGTAAGTCGCATATTTGGCATATCCAGTATCACCACCAATCGAAGGCCGAGCAACGAGAACATCAGAAAGTCCATCATTATTAACATCAACAATACGAACGCCTATATCGTAACCGAGGTAAAGAACCGGAGTTGGAAATTCCCAATTAGTATCCTGAACAAATTGTGACCCGTTATTTATATACGTCCCCTGACTTCCGGTAATATCAGCTAGTCCGTCGCCGTTTATATCAATAAGGCGCGCGCCGGTATCATCGGAATACATGGCGTAAGTATCAGCAAAAGACACGGGAGGTACCCAGTCAGAAGTGGAAGTCCAACCTGTTGCACTGCCCAAATATACCGCCTTATAATCAGTACGAGGATTGGTGGGAAGAGTGCGTGATACGACTTCATCGGTATATCCATCACCATTAACGTCTCCAAACCGAAGTCCTTCATCATATGGCCCGATAAATTCTTCAGGAGAAGCGCTATCAGTTGTTGTTGACCATGTTGAACCGGTATTGGAATACCGATAATCACTCCAAACTAAATCAGGAAGACTGTCCCCGTTAAAATCAAGAACGCGACCACCTCCATCAACTCCTATATTGGTAAAATAATGAGCTCCAGGCAGCTGCCATTTCATTGAATCGGTATTCTCCGTCCATGTATCCGTACTCGTGGAATAGCCGAATTGCACCACAGGAAGGGTTGTTGTTCCCAGATTACTGTTCCAGCCTGATTCTTGAACAGAAGAAAAAAGAGAACGAGACCCGTTGTTTCCTTTTCCGTAAGAAAGGATATATCTATGAGTAATTTCATTATTCGTGCGGACGAGAATTTCTTTTATCCGCTGTTTTGTCACTGCAGGGAAACCGAAAACAGATGAAGTGGCTATATCACTTCTGTTTTCCCTCAAAAAATCAACTTCGTATATTCCGGTACTGCTGGCATTGTTCGTATACGAAATAGACACGGGATAGATTTGTCCCGTGTCTTTGTAATAGGAATAGTCTACGGAATTTCCGTTTGTATCGGACATCTGTTCAACCATCCATTTGTATACATTATTGCCGTTGGATGGATTATCTTGTCTGGTACTGGTGGAATATCCGAATTTGAAGGTATTTCCTGTTTTTGTCGTAACAAACCAGGTATTATTTTCAAAAACATAGGAATTAAAACTTCCACTTTCTATTTTTGCGCGATATGTGGTGGTGGAAGTCTGTACCAATTCACCGTCTAAACTGGAGGTAAAATAGTTATTCGCAAATATCGTATCGGTACCCTTCTTATTCATTCGCTCAACAAACGGCAGACTATCAGACCAATTGCTTCCATATACCGAATTTTCTTTATTTTGACTGTTATAACGAAGCAGTAACTCCGGTTCCATGCCGTTTCTTCCTTTTGGTATGTTTATTGGGTACTCATACAAAAGAGCGCCGGTACTTTCGTCGGCTTTTATAGATTGTCTTCCGGAAAATGCCATATCAACCAATCGCGGGCCTGTTTCTCCCTCTCCTTCGTCCATCATCATGGATTCAGGCGGATCAATAGGTTGTTCAAGACTATCAGCCTTGGTTGAGTCAACAATAGCCTCTTCAAGCGGGGCAAAAGGTTCATTAGTGACAGCAGAGGAAGCATCTATCGCAACCTCCAACGCAGAAGTATCAAGAGGTATTATTGTTGGCGTATCAGCAGAAATTTGAACCTCCGCAGACGGCGGAAGTGTTTCAATGGTCGCTTCCTGCGCCCAAACTTGAGAGAACGGAAAAGTAAAAGCAAGGTTTACTATCGTCAGAATGCTTACAAAAGACTTTTTCATATAAATTCAATAAAAATAACTTTAATTATTAAAAATATCTATGTAGAAACGTTTTATACCCGCAATATACCAGATATATATGAGATGCACTATTTTTGTTGTGGAAAAACAAAAAACACTCCGATTTCGTCGGAGTATTTCATTGCAAACCTTTACTCTTTTTTATTTTTTTAATAAAAAGTCAATTCCCTTGTCTTTTCATCAATAAAACGGAATGATATTTTTAGCGTTTTTTCGGTAAAAGCGCCGTCTACCCGTTCGGGCCATTCTATGAAGATAATGTTCTTTGGGTCTTTTGTAATTCTCTCCCAGCCGATAGAACTTAAATCGGCTTTATCAGCAAGGCGGTATGCGTCTATGTGGGTAAGTTGTTGAAATCCTCCCTCTTTCCCTTTTTCAGGCGGTATTGTATAGATTTTTTCCAAAACAAAGGTTGGGCTCGTCACCGTATTTTGTATTCCCAAAGCCTTCGCAATAGCCTTAACGAAGGTGGTTTTCCCTGATCCGAGGTCTCCTTGGAGCTGAATAATCACAGCTTCTCCCCCTTCTTTCCACAGGGTTGTAAACAGGTTTTCCACAAATTCCCTCGCGATACGTTCCGTATCTTCCAGACTTTTTGACAGTAAAGGTGACTCATTTTTCATAAAATAATACTATCATTTCTGCCGGAAAAACAAAAATAAAGCATAGTAAAATACTATATCGTCATTCCGGCTTTAAGCCGGAATCCATGTTTAGTGCACTGACTCTGTTTTACTGAGGACTCCCCTCAGAAAAATACAAATGTTGTTATAATAATGAAAAACACCCGATAAATTTCGGGTGTTTTTTTGATTTAGATAGGAAGGTTGGTTGGCGGAGCCCCTTTTTCATTAACCGGAGTGTGCATTACCACTTTCGGCGCAGAATGTTCTTGTTCTTTAAGGTAGGCGGTTATTTCCTTATTGCCATAATTTTCTTCTTTTTCTTCTTTCTCCTCCTTTTCAGTAAAGTATTTCCAGCTGAAATAGGAAGTTACCAACAAGAGGATAAAGAGAGCCGCCAAAAGCCAATCTTTTGCGTTAGAAGGAACAACACAAGAAATCCCCTCTTGTTTATTTCCACCGCTCACATCAACCAAAGCTCTGATTCTTTGAAGATTGTCTATATTTCCTCCTGTTTTGTATTTTCCCGTTACAATGACAATTGTTTCAAGAGAATCTTTATCTTTTACATCTTTTGAAACATCAACAGTATAAAAAATTTCTGTTTTTTGATTCGGGGTCATGTTTCCGATATCGCAAAACAAAACTTGTCCGAATGGTTTACAGATACTATGTTTATCAGAAACGGGAGTTAATCCTTCGGGAAGAATTATTCGGGCGGAAACATCGGTAAGGTCTTTTCCGGTCGTATTCTCAAGAACGATATTTTTAGTTACTCTTTCTCCGGGAGTAATAGTGCTTCTATTAGAAAGATCTTTAATGGTTATCGTTTTCTGATTTTCAGGAGTTACCGGTACCGTTGGTGTTTTTGCTGGAGTTTTTACGGTTCCGGAAGAGACCGGGGTTGTCGGTGTTACATTGATAACAGGAGTAACCGGTTGGGTTGGCGTTACCACAGGCTGAACAACAGGAGTTCCACTCGTTACAAAAACAAGAGTTGTTCCGATCATTCTGGATCCGTCCCTGTTTTCAGCAACCGGTCTAAAGAAATATGCCGTCCCCGGAGCGAGTCCTGTCAATACTTGCCCAAAATACAAACTTTGTCCCGTTCCAATGAATATGCGAGCGGTCATTTGCCCTAAATCAGGAGTAAGACCCCATTCATACCACCCATAAACCGAATAATTTGTGGTCGGGTACACCATGGAATTCATTCTTCCTGAAGTCCCGGTAATGCTGTCGGCTTGTTTAGAAACAACATATGATACGGTTGAATAAGTAACAGCAGAAGAGCCGCTTGTACTAGGGTTAGTATATGTATATTGATACCCTTGATTCAAACCTGAAGTTACGTTGCCGTTATAGGTATACCCCGCCAAACCGCTTGCGGTGTCTGGTGCTGAATATCCGGGACCTTTCGTTTTAAAAAGCAGAGTCTCCCCATAGTACCGCTGTTTATTCACTTCTATTACGGCGCGAAAAGCATACGTTCTATTAGAAAAAAGACTGGTTATTTTTTCCGAATAAACCGGATTACTGTCAATCGTCTGTCTTGGGGTTGAATTAAGATACGGGCCATCTCCAGTAAGACTGAATTCAAACCATCGGTAATAATTGCTCGAAGGAGGTGTGGTTCCCGTCGTACCTCTCAAGATAACACCATCCGACCAAACATCTTTTGAAGAGACAGCATACGCTGAAACATTTGCGATATCGGCAAAAGCCCCAAAAGGAAAAAAAAGAGAGGCAAAAAATAATGAGGTAATAAAAGAAATTTTATTCTTAATTTTTTTTTCTTGCATGTGATTATTATAACACAGCGGTAAAAAAACGAACAACTTTTTAGAGAAACACTCACACATTATTTCTTGTTGAAAAAATACAAACGCGTTATTATTAAAGAAAAGATTACCTCTTTTCTAAAAAAATTCTTATGCCTCATTTTGACGAAGATAAACAACAAAAAAAACTGGACACTCTCCGACTGAGAGAAGAAGAAGATTTGGCGCAAATGCTCGCTTCCAAATATGGAATTCTCTATGTAGATCTCAGTGTCGTATCAATAGATTCCGAAGCTTTGCGCACTATGGCAGAAGAAGATGCAAGAAAAGCTCTCATAGCCCCCTTCCATATCGTGGGAAAAAAGCTTTTTGTTGCGGTTCATTCCCCTAAAAACGAACAAACGGTTTTTGCCATAAATGAATTAGAGAAAAAGGGTTTTAACATTATTCTCTATATTACCTCCATGGCGAGCCTAGCTCTTGCTTGGGAAAGATACAAAGAACTCTCTTTTGCTCAGGCGGAAAAGGCCGGTATTTTGGAAATATCAAATACTGATATCCTATATTTTTTAGAACAACAGAAAACAATAGACGATTTCAAAAATCTCGTGAACGAAATGACGGGGAATAAAGAAAAAGTTCATCAGGTGTCGCGTATATTGGAAATGGTGCTTGCCGGGGCGATGGCGTCAAATGCTTCAGACATACACATAGAACCGTCAGAAAAGAGGGCAAGATTGCGACTCCGTCTTGATGGAGTACTCCAAGATATCGCTTTTTTTGACGCGCGTATCTTTAAACTCGTTCTTTCCCGAGTGAAACTTGTATCAGGAATGAAATTAAACATTGATTCCATCGCCCAAGACGGACGTTTTAGCGTCATACTCAACGATACGGAAATAGAAATACGTTCTTCTGTCCTCCCTGGAACATATGGTGAAGCCATAGTCATGAGACTTCTCAATCCGAGCATTATCAATATCCCCTTCTCCGCGCTCGGAATAGACGAAGCTCTCAGAAAAGAAATAGAAAAACAAATTGCAAAACCAAACGGACTCATTCTCACAACGGGCCCGACCGGTTCCGGAAAAACGACCAGTCTTTACGCTTTCATGCGCGAAATTTACACACCGGAAGTAAAAATCATCACGATTGAAAACCCTATTGAATATCACCTCCCCGGAATTGTGCAAACACAGACTGATGAAAAAAAAGGATATACGTTTCTCGCCGGTCTTCGTTCTGCTTTGCGTCAAGATCCCGATATTATCATGGTCGGAGAAATCAGAGACACAGAAACCGCGCATACCGCCATGGATGCCGCGCTTACCGGACACTTAGTCTTTTCAACGCTTCACACCAATAATGCCGCCGGAGCTATACCCCGCCTTATCGGTCTTGGAGTAAACCCAAAAATCATTGGAGGAGCGCTTAATATCGCGCTTGCGCAGAGACTTCTTCGCCTCTTGTGTGTAAAATGTAAAAAAGAAGACACGCAAACCGTAGAAGAACGTAAAGTCATTGATGATATCGTAGGAAATATATACGGAAGAAAGGTAGAAAACCATGGAAAAATATGGAGAGCGGTCGGCTGTCCCGCCTGCAGTAATACCGGATTCAAAGGACAGATGGGTATTTATGAAGGTGTTATCGTTAATGCCGCCATAGAAGCTTTACTGGACAAAAACCCCAGCGACAGAGAAATTAAAAAAGTCGCGCACGAACAAGGACTTCTTGATATGAGAGAAGATGGAATAGTAAAAGTACTGAATGGCATTACTTCATTAGATGAATTATATCGTATCGTTGATATGTCGGGAGAAAGATAAATAGTACTATTTATGAAAAAAATCTTTATATTTATTGGCACTATTCTCTTATATATGATTGGATGTGCCGTCATACTTATAATAGGTCTTGTCTATTTTTTTCCGATCATGGATAATCCCGATAATTCCAAACTTCAATACGAAAAAGATGTATCTAATAAAAAATATGACAGTTCTTTGGTTTTTATACGTAAAATAGATAACAGTATAAAAACCTATGAAGAAAAAAATAAGAGTTTTGAAGGGTTTCAAATACCAAAAGAAGTAACATTTCCTGAATGTTCTCAGTCTCCGATTATTAATGTTTCTCCCGATGGAAAAAATATGGCGATATTTGTAAAATCTTGCAAGGATTCAACTAATACTATTACAGAAAAGATGAGCGGAGATTATTTTTGTTTAGACGCATTATCAGGAGACTGGATGAATAAAGATTGGATAAGAAAAACTGGACGAGTGGGGGTAACAATGATCTCTGTCAAAAATATAAACGAAGTATATGCAAAAAGCGGAAAATATATTTGTCCAAAAAATTAGTTAATAGAAAAATCCGTAACATATGAGGATGTTACGGATTTTTCTTGACGTTCAGTCAACACCGTTCGCCATTGGCTTGTCGTTCCCTTTTAATTGAGATAAGATGAAAGAAGAAAAGATTGTTTTATTTATTTTGCGTAAAATTTTTACAAAAAAAATACGCACTCTAAATATCTAAGCAATCCTTTCAGATTTAATTGGTATTGGCACTAAAAGTTAGGAATCTTCTTAAGGATGTTCCCAGTCTATACACGTGAGTGACATCCAGAAAGTCCTCAGGGGACACCCGGAAGCGTGGAAACGCCCGATTGCTTAGATATTTACAATGCGCATTAGGTTTTTCCTTCTCAAACCAGTCGGTATTTCTTTTCATGTCTATCCTAGCATACAAAATAATCTATGTCAAGCAATTCACCAAAGACCGCTAAAGAAAGCTCTTTTTTGGACAACACCCTCCGTCCGGCGATTTGGGATGAATACATCGGTCAGCAAAAAATAAAAGATAATCTTCACATTCTTCTTACGGCAGCAAAAGAAAGGAATCATCCGCCCGAACACCTTCTTTTTTATGGCCCGCCGGGCTTAGGAAAGACGACTATCGCGCACCTCATTGCAAAAGAAACCGGAAGTCAGATGAAAACAACGTCAGGCCCCGCCATTGAAAAGGTCGGGGATTTAGCGTCGGTACTTACCAACCTTTCGCCGGGCGATATTCTTTTTATTGATGAAATTCATCGCTTAAATAAGATGATAGAAGAGGTTTTGTATCCGGCTATGGAATCGGGAACCCTGGATATTATCATCGGTAAAGGCCCATCAGCTAGAACCATACAATTAGAACTCCCTCCATTCACTCTCATCGCGGCAACCACGCGCGTCGCCCTCCTCTCCTCCCCTCTTCGTTCTCGTTTTTCCGGCGGCACCTTCCGTTTGGAGTTTTACAGCGAAGAAGAAATACAAAGGATTATCAAACGTTCGGCACAGCTTCTCGGTATTGAAATAGATGAAGGCGGGATTCAAGAGATTGCGAAACGAAGCCGTTTCACCCCGCGTACCGCTAATTATTTTCTCAAGAGATGTCGGGATTACGCGCAGGTCAACAAATCTCCCCTCAATAAAGACATCGCCAAAAAAGCGCTTCATCTTTTGGAAGTAGATGATCTCGGTCTCACTTCTTCCGACCGGCAAATACTGGAGATAATAATCCGAAATTTCAAAGGAGGCCCTGTCGGTCTCGGAACCATCGCCACCTCCCTTTCCGAAGAAGATGCTACTATAGAGGAAGTAAATGAACCCTATCTCATTCAAATAGGAATGATGGAAAGAACCCCGAGAGGAAGAATGGTCACACCAAAAGCCTACGAACATATGGGGTTTGATATGCCTCCAGAAAAAAACTGATTCTCACATAAAAAGAACGCCAAAATGAAAGAAGCACAACTTATACCAAACGAGCGTATCATTCAAAGCATATTTGTCATACGCGGACAAAAAGTTATGTTTGATAAAGATTTAGCAATACTGTATGGAGTAAAAACAAAAGTTCTCAATCAGGCGGTAAAAAGAAATTTATCGCGATTCTCTAAAGATTTTATGTTTCAATTGACAATCAAAGAATCGGAAAACTTGAAGTCACAATTTATGACTTCAAGTTTCGGACATGGAGGAAAGAGAAAAGCATCCTCTGTTTTTACCGAGCAAGGAATTCTCATGCTTTCAAGCATACTCAAAAGCGAGCGGGCTATTCAGGTCAACATCCAAATCGTCAGAACTTTTATAAAACTTCGCGAGATGCTTTCCAGCCACAAAGACGTGAGGGAAAAAATCGAGGCGATGGAGAAAAAATACGACCAACACTTCAAAGTGGTTTTTGATACTTTAAAACAACTTTTAACAGAAGAAGAAAAACCAAAAAGAAAAATCGGCTTTTCTCAAAAATAAATTATTCACAAGGAAACAGAAAGTTAATCAGGCGTGTATCCTTTTTACTTTTTTCTTTTTCCTTTTTACTTTAAAATTACTTTAAAAACATGTCAGGTCACAACAAATGGTCACAAATTAAGAATAAAAAAGGGGCTACTGATGCAAAAAGGAGTAAGATTTTCTCCAAATATGCCCGGCTTATTACTCTTGAATCTAAAAAATGCAACGGTGATGTAAACCTCCCTACGCTTCGCTCTGTCATAGAAAAGGCAAAAAAAGAAAACATGCCGTCCGATAACATTGAGCGAGCGGTCAAAAAAGGCAAGGGGGGTGAAGGAGGAGAAATGGAAACAATCGTTTACGAAGGATACGGCCCCGGAGGATGCGGGATTATTATTGTCGCCCTTACCGAAAACAGAAACAAAGCCGCCGCGGAAATCAAACATATTTTCACAAAAAACGGCCTCGTTCTTGGAACACCCGGTTCCGCCAGTTGGAACTTTGAAAAAACAGCGGAGGGTTATATCCCAAAAATGTCCACTCCCCTTTCAGATGAGGATCTGGAAAAACTGGAAAAAATAGTAGACGAATTGGAGGATAATGATGAGGTGCAGGAAGTATACACCAGTGCGGAATAAAAATTCTATGCGCATATTAGGAATAGATCCCGGCTATGAGCGTCTCGGCATAGCCATCATGGAGAAACGGGAAAATAAAGATTTTCTCGTTTACTCGGAGTGTTTCCAAACGTCAAAGGAAACGCCTTTTCATGAACGTCTTTTACTGCTCGGAAAAAGAATTGAAGAAATTATACAAGAATATAAGCCGAATGCGATGTCTATTGAAACGCTTATGTTCAATACGAACCAAAAAACAGCCATGAATGTTGCCGAAGCGCGAGGTGTTATTCTTTTCCAAGGCATGAAATGCGGTCTTGAAATCTTTGAGTTTACCCCGCTCCAAATAAAGATAGCCATTACCGGTTACGGACGAAGTGATAAGAGTCAGGTAACAGAAATGACCAAGCGTTTAGTAAAAATAGACAAAAAAGGAGCCAAAGATGACGAATATGATGCCATCGCCTGTGCCCTTACTTGTTTCGCTTCTTACAACACGCTAAAGATACGATAAAAATCCTTATTTTTAGCTATATTTTTTATTTTTTAAGATATTCACAAGAGGTATTGCATTATTATTTGATTTTTGATACAAATGTAGCCATGTCTTCTTTTGATGGTTTATGCAACCACATAAAAAGCGAGATATTTTTAGTAATTTATTTACATACAACATGATGCAATCCAGTGATTATTCTCATTTAACATCCGACGATAATGAGGAGTTAGAAGAAGTCAGTCCGCTCAATCCCAGTCTTTTTGCAGAAGAAGATGACGACACTGATGATGAACCGCTGCTTCTGGATGAAGAAGAGGATGATGAGGATGAAGAGGAAGATGATATAGTTGGAGGAGGAGACGACTATTAATAAAAAAAGGATTAAGTAAAAAGAAACAGGAAAAAGGGACGACAATAGCCGTTCCTTTTTGCTTTTTGCTTCTTTTTTTTCTTTTCATCCCTTGTTCCACATTCAGATATGTGGTATTTTATTCTCATGAACACACAAAATTTCTTTGGTAAATTATTGGGAAAAAATGCAGAGAAAAGCATTGTAAAGAATATAATTATAGGGCTTTTCTCCCTTTTTCTGTTTTTTATCGGACTATCGCTTTTTTGGCTCGCAACCATTCAAATACCAAGTTTAGACTCTCTTGAAAGTTGGAGAATGAGCGAATCAACAAAAATTCTTGATAGAACAGGAAAAGTTCTTCTTTATGATGTGCATGAAAACATAAAACGAACCGTTATCCCTCTTGACCAAGTATCTGAAAACGCTCAAATAGCAACCATAGCCATGGAAGACTCCCGATTCTACCAGCATTTCGGTATTGATCCAAAGGCTATCCTCCGGATGATCTTCGTTAATCTTACTGATCAAGGATTCAGCCAAGGAGGCTCAACCATAACTCAGCAAGTAGTTAAAAATGCATTCTTATCACCGGAAAAAACCATAGTGAGAAAAGTAAAAGAATGGATTATGGCGATAAAAATAGAGAGGATGCTTTCCAAAAAGCAGATACTTGAGCTCTATTTTAATGAAGTTCCTTACGGCGGAAACATTTACGGAATAGAAGAAGCTTCCAAGGCTTTCTTCGGAAAGAAAGCCTTGGAACTCACCCTTGGAGAATCGGCTTATCTCGCGGCTCTCACCCCTGCCCCGACCTATTATTCCCCGTACGGAAACAACAAAAACAAACTTATAGAGAGAGAGAGTTTGGTTTTAAACAGAATGTTAGAACTGAAAGTTATTACCAAAGAACAATACGACACAGCCAAGAAAGAAAAGATAACCTTCTTGCCTCAGCAAGACGAAGGAATTGAAGCACCTCATTTTGTCATCATGGTAAAACAATACCTTGAGGAAAAATACGGAAAGGATGTCGTAGAGAATGGGGGTTTGCGTGTTACCACCACGCTTGATGCCGGTCTTCAGTCTAAAGCGGAAGAAATAGTGAAAAAATATGGCGAATCCAATGCTACCGCTTATAACGCCAGTAATGCCGCTGCGGTCGGACTGGATCCAAAAACAGGACAAGTCTTAATGATGGTAGGTTCCAGGGATTATTTCAATAAAGAAATTGACGGGAACTTCAATGTTGCTCTTTCTCCAAACAGACAGCCTGGATCTTCTTTTAAGCCTTTTGTTTACGCAACGGCCTTTATGAAAGGATACACTCCCGATACGATTGTTTTTGATGTTCCGACCGAATTCAACACAAAATGTACCGTTGAAGGACGGCCGGCAAGTCCTGATGTAAAACAAGAAGAATGTTATATGCCGGGAAACTATGACGATAAATATCGAGGGCCGATAACTCTTCGTGATGCGCTCGCTCAATCGGTAAACATCCCCGCGGTCAAAGTTTTCTACCTTGCTGGAATACAAAATTCTATTGAAACAGCGCGAAAAATGGGTATTACTACCCTCAAAAATGCCAAACAATACGGCCTCACGCTTGTCCTCGGTTCCGGAGAAATTTCTCTCTATGAAATGACGGAAGCGTATGGAGTGTTTGCCAATCAAGGATTAAAAAACGATAATACGTTTATCTTAAAAGTAGAAGACAGTAAAGGAGACGTCACGGAAGAGTACGAGCAAGATCAGCAGGACGTATTACCGAAAGATATTGCTTTAAAAATAACGGATATTCTTGCCGATAATATCGCCCGTGCCCCGCTCTACGACACAAACTCCCCTCTTTATTTCGGAGAAGATAGACCTGTGGCAGTAAAGACAGGAACCACGAATGATTATCGCGATGCATGGATTGTCGGATACACGCCTTCATTTGTTCTGGGTATATGGGCGGGAAACAATGATGCTTCTCCAATGGAAAAGAAAATATCCGGATTTATTGTTGCTCCCATGTGGCATGATATTATGGTGGAAGAATTAGCAAAAACTCCAATAGAGACCTTTGAAAAACCGGAACCAACCTCGACTGATATTAAACCGATTCTCCGCGGAGATTGGAAAAGCGGAGGAGTCCACAGTATTCTCTACTGGGTAGACAAAGATAATCCGCTTGGCGGAGTACCAAGCAACCCGACGAATGACCCCCAATACAGTCTTTGGGAATATCCGGTACGAGCATGGGCAACAGGAAACGGCGTTAGCGGGATATCAGCATCAGTTCTCTCTACCGCACCGAAAGCATCCGAAGACGGCCCTAAAATCACCCTTATGTCCCCTTTTGCCGGCAGTACTTTTAATCCCTCAGAAAAAATTCCGGTGAATTTCCAAGGTTCGGGGAAATATCCGATAGTCAAAGCGGAACTATATGTAAATGGAACCCTTTTAGAAACAAGAAACAACGCGCCATTCAGTTTCTCTTTCTACCCGGGACACGTAAGCAACTTACAAGAAGATAACACTATAAAAGTAGTGGTCTCAGATTCTCAAGGAAATACCAGTCAAATTTCAACGAATTTTAAGGTAAATAAATAAGAAAAGAAAAAGAACCCTAAAAACGGGGTTCTTTTTCTACGTATTGACACAAAACGATTATCAGAGTATAATGTAGATAGATAAAAATCTTTTACAACCGCAGTTTTTCAAAAAATAAAAGGAGAATATGTTATGAAAAAGTTATATCACCCATCAGAAAAAGCGCGGGAACTGGCCCATAAAACCATAACCGAACTTTGCGAGCGTATGGCAAAAATGCCGATTTACGAACTTTACACCATGAAGCCGGAAATGGAAAGACTGGCGGTAAAGTTTCCTGATTCCGCTGAATTCCTTGGGTTGGAACCGGAAGAAATGGTACGCCGTCAAAAAATGGGTATTGAAGCCGCAAAGGTTTTAATCCTCAGATAAATATGCAAACAGGCCGCACACAAGCGGCCTGTTTTTTAGAAATTTTTAATTTAATACCTCACTACCGGCAGATTGGAATTTTTATCGTATATCTTTTATCGCTTTTTCTTTCAGTA
Source organism: Candidatus Parcubacteria bacterium (assembly GCA_026395595.1). Lineage (GTDB taxonomy): Bacteria > Patescibacteriota > Minisyncoccia > Phycocordibacterales > CAIJYI01 > CAIJYI01. The sequence goes on from JAPLYL010000002.1 coordinate 97,929, forward strand.
TTTCTCTCATTTTTTCCAAGATACTTCTTTTACTCATATACACTTCATTTTTCACAATAGACGGGACGGTAAGAAACAAAACCCCATCAACCACATTCATCTCGTTTTTTTCAATTTTTATCCCCACTGATTCAAAAATAGCTTTCTCTGCGGCGCATTTTACCGTATCGCCGGGCGCTTCCATTTTTTTGAATTTTTCAAGATAGGTAGCGATGTTAAACATAGTTGTTTTTTTCTTTACCTCCTAAGACCCTTCTTAACCATTTTAAGCGGTCAAAGGCATCAGGAGATACATAAAAGTATTATCATTCGCTCCTCGCATAACAAGAGGCCTCCCCTCCCCTGAAAAACGAAAAGTAATACTGTCTTGTTTTATAGACTGGAAACAATCAACGATATATTTCTGATTAAAACCGCACGAGATATTTTTTCCAGTCAAAGAGGCATCTACCGTCGTAGAGTTTTCTCCAACGGCTGAATTTTTTGATTCTATAATGAATTTCTTTCCGTTGATATCCACAGAGATATCAACACGATTGAATTTATCGGAAAAAAGATTTGTAAGTTTCAAAGCATTCATAATATCCTGCTTCAGCATGGTCGCTTCGGTTACGTATTCTTTCGGTATAATCTGACGATAATCGGGGAAATTCCCATCAACCACTCTTGAAGTAATATAAATATCCCCCACAGAGAAGGATATCTGATTTTTACTGAGACGAACGTCTATATCTCTGGAAACACCATCAAGAACGCGTAATATCTCAATAGTATTTTTTTGAGGAATAAGAATATGAGCGAAAGAAACTTTATTTTTCAAGAAAATTTTCTTTTCAGCCAAGCGAAATGAGTCAGTTGCCACAAAAACAAGATTTTCTCCTTCGGGATACAAACAAACGCTGGCAATTTCTGGTTTCATATCAGAAACAGAAGCGCTATACCAAACGCTTTTCACGCCTTCTGAAAATTTATCTGCGGGGATTTGAAAGGATTCTTCGTCACTTACCATGGGGAGAGTCGGAAAATCTTCTGAAGGAAGGCATTTCAAAACAGAACGAGTATTTATGGTTGAAACCGTAAGATTTTCACCGGAAAGTTCCAAAGAAACTTTTTGTTCATATACCGAAGACAAAACTCCTAAGAGTATGTTCCCTTGAACAACAAATACGCCTTCTTCTGTGATTTTTGCCGGTACGCTGATCTCTATCCCAATATCAAGGTTTGTTGCGCGAAGAGTAAGTTTGTTATTTTTCGCAGAAAACAATATACCTCCGAGGACAGGAAGAGAAAGATTCTTCCCTACCATTCTCTCAGCAAGGGAAACAACATTCTTCAAAGCATCTTTTGCACAGTCTAGTTTCATATACGTATATATAATTATTTTTTCTTTTTTTAAACTACTATTACTATATGCGCTGGGGAAAAGTGGAAAACTCAATAATATCTTTTTTTACAGCCATTGATTTGATGTCAGACCTGTGGATTTCTTTTGGAGTAACCATGGCGCCTTTTCTCATAAGTCATACTGTTTTTATTCCGTTGTTTTTTATAAACAAATTATCCACCGTTATCCCCACGTTTATCCCCAAGTTTTGAAGGTATTAAAGCTGTGATCGTATCTGTTCTATTTGATTGATCGCTCGCACGGCTCGCTATGGCGTAGGAGCTCGTCTGCGGACGAGCGCGACTTTCCCTTTTTACTTTTTTCTTATTCCTTTTTTCTATGGTTACAATTGTGATCGTATTTGTTCTATCTCCCCGATTAAAGCCGCATCATCTCTCATTTCCTCTTTTATTTTTTCGCAGGAATGAATGACTGTTGTATGGTCACGCCCTCCAAATTTCTCTCCAATAGTCGGAAAAGATATTTGAAAGTCTTCACGAAGGATAAACATGGCTACTTGTCGCGGTTTTACGATTTCTTTTCTTCTTGTTTTTTCGTAAATAGTGGATTCATCAATGTTATAAAATTCCGATACGACCCGTATAACATCTTTTATTGAAGCGGTTTTTTTAGGAATGATATTGTTTTTAATAAGGAGCTTGAGTTCATTTAAAAGGAGCTCTCTGTTCTTAAGCTTGGACTGGCAGATTATTGAATTAACGATTCCTTCAAGTTCACGAATACTGCACTCTAACGATTCAGCAATGAAAGTAATATTTTCTTCTTCCATGGAAAAACCGCTTGATTGTATTTTTCTGTTGATAATAGCCATTCTGGATTCATATTCAGGGTGAGTAATATCAACAATCATTCCTGCTCCAAAACGCGATTTAAGACGACTCTCTAAGCCATGCATGAAATTCGGATGTTTATCTGAAGAAAAGATTATTTGTTTGTTGTTTTCGTAGAGAGTGTTGAAAAGATGGAAAAGTTCTTCCTGTGTTTTTTCTTTTCCTCCGATAAATTGAATATCGTCCATAATAAGGACATCATATTTTCTGTATTTTTCTTTGAAGTCATTCACTCTGTTGTTTTGGACAGAGTTAATATACTCCATAGAGAATTTTTCTGAAGTAACGTAATAGACTTTTTTACCGGTTTTTGAATCTTTTATAGCATTTCCTATCGCTTGCGTAATATGTGTTTTTCCTAATCCTGTTCCCCCATGGATAAAAAGAGGATTATACGCTTGGCCTGGTCGTTTTACCACAGCCTGTGCTGCTGCATAAGCGAGTTCATTAAAAGCGCCAATAACAAGCGTTTCAAAAGTATACCTCGGATTCAAATTGTCTTCTTTGTTAATATAGAGATCCGTTAAAGGAAGCTCTTGCGCATAACCCGAATTGTTTACCGGTTTTAGAACCTCCTTAGGCGTATCTTTTGCGGCGGCAACAATAATATATTCAACACTTCGGACGTTTTCCGATATATTCCTTAATGTTTTCAGTAAAAACTTATCATATTTTGAATACAGCCACTCTCGAACAAACTCGTTTGGAATTCCGATGTATACTGTCCCATTTTCTTGTTTTACTATCTTGGTATGTTTAAACCACGTGCTGAAGTTAGCCCTTGAAACGGTAAGTTCCACTTCAACAAGAACGCTGTCCCAAAGTTGTTTATTTTCCATCTTTGATTTTGAACGATTAACGATAGTATCATTATACTTTGTCTGTGAAAATATAAAACTTGTTCAATAGTTATTCTCATGTTCATAATAGGTGTACATGTTGTGGATAAGAATAAAAAGCTTTATTTATAGCCGAAAGATAAAAAATGAAAGGTGTGCTACAATAAGTTTCGGAGGTGGTACAAATGGCAAAACAAAAAGAAAGAACGGATATCCTCGCTCTTGCTGAGAAATTAACCGGTATCCATTATATGGAAATCATTCACGCTGCGTATGAAGGAGTGGAAATTGATTTTCAAGATGTCCTTCAACAGATTTACTCTTATGAGTGTAGTGGGATTATATATCCGAGAATACGATATTTTTCCGCTTTTCTTGTTCTTGATTGGAAGAAAAAGCACGGAGATTTTACCAGGGTGGAAAACAGGAAAGAAGAGGGTTGATATCCATGCGTACGGGTAAGATCAAAAAAAAAGAACAAAAGACCCTCTTAAGGTAATTACAGAGGGTCTTTTTTTTGACATTTTTTAATATCAATCAAAAGGTCTGCCCCGTGTGACTTTAGCGAAGTAGGGGGTTGATTTTTTATCAAAGTTACTCTATACTGCCTTTATGTCTCAAACATATCAACCTAAAAAGAGAAAAAGAGCTAAAACTCATGGTTTTCTCGCAAGAACTCAAACCGTTGGAGGACGAAAGGTCTTAAAACGAAGAAGACAGAAAGGACGCGCCAAACTCGCTGTCTAATTTGCACGGGTTTTCTCATATAACAACTTAAAAACCCTTTTATAGGGTTTTTTGTGAATAATGGTCATGTTTCCAAAAAAAAATCGCATAACAAAAACCAGATTTGATGAACTTATGAAAAAAGGGCGTGTTTTACACTCCCCTTCTTTTTCTTTGCGATATTCAAAAGGTTTAAATGTTTTGCCTCGGTTTGCTTTTGTGGTATCAAAAAAAGTGGCAAAAAATGCCGTAGACCGAAATCTTTTAAGAAGAAGAGGCTTTTCCATTCTTCGTGATTTAGGTATTTTGAAACAAGAAAATGTATGGAAAGGTTTTTTTGGGACTTTCTTCTATAAAAAAGAAGGAAAAGAGATGAAGATTAAAGAGTTGAAGAAAGAAATTGAGGAAATATTAAGGAAGGTTGGGAAAATATAACGATATTTTTATAAAAATTTTCAATTTGCAATTTTTAATTTTCAATCAATTTTCAATGTTTCAATGTCAAAATTTTCAAAAATGACAGTATTGTTTAAGTTTGAAAATTGTGATTTGAAAATTCATTAAAAATTAAAAATTGGAAATTGGAAATTTAAATATGTCTAGTTTTTAATAAAAATATGAAATCCCTCATTCTCTTTCTCATTAAACTCTATCGTTCCATTCTTTCCCCCGACACAGGTCTCTTTCGTCGCCGTATGCCCACGTGCGTCTTTTACCCTACATGCTCTGAATATGCCGAACAAGCCATAAAAAAGCATGGAACGATAAAAGGGTCATGGCTCGCTATAAAACGCATTGTACGCTGCCATCCATGGCAAAAAGAGCATATAGATTTGGTGCCTTAAACATTGCAAGGGCAGTCCTTAAAGGAGGAATGGAGCGAAGCGGAATGACGGGGAAAGGACATTAGAAATTTTTTAACAACCCTCCCTTGCTCTCCCCTATTTTTTCCCTTACAATTACATTCACATGAAAACCTTATTTCACACCATTTTTTTTCAACCGATGTACAACGCGCTTGTGCTCTTGGTGGACATTTTACCAGGAGGAAGCGTCGGTTTGGCGGTTATTATCCTTACTCTTTTGGTAAAATTCGTTCTCTTCCCTCTTTCTCAAAAATCAGTCGTTACTCAGGCAAAAATGAGGAAACTTGAGCCCGAATTAAAAAGAGTGAAAGAACTTCATAAGAACAATCAACAAGAACTGGCACGAGTAACTATGGAGTTGTATAAAAAAGAAGGAGTAAATCCTTTTTCCGGATGTTTTCTTCTCCTTCTCCAACTCCCCATCATTTTTGCTCTGTATTATGTGTTCTTGGCAGGACTCAAATTTGATAAAACACTCTTATATTCTTTTGTTTCCCTTCCTGATACCGTAAATAGTGTTTTCTTGGGAATTGATTTAGTGAAGAAAAGCATGCTTCTTGCTGTTATTGCCGGAATTTCTCAGTACTATCAAATTGCTCTTTCCATGCCGGCTTTGCCGAAGCGAACATCCAACGAACCGATGTCTTTTCAGGAAGAATTTTCAAGGAATATGAATACGCAAATGAAATACATCTTCCCATTTTTAGTGGTATTCATTTCCTATTCCATATCTTCCGCTATTGCTTTGTATTGGATCATCAGCAATATGTTCGCTATCGGTCAGGAACTCTATGTAAGAAGAAAAACAAAAACCATTAAATAACAAATAAAAAACACTTGGCGGTGAAACCGCCAAGTGTTTTTTGTTTTAAGGAACAGTGATATCCCAATGATTGCTCTCAAGGGCATAAATCGCACCGCTTGTTTTTGATTGGTATTGTATTGCCCCGTCGCCTCTTTTTCCTATATTGGTATATTGTTCTGGATGGTCAATGATGTGATTATCAAGCGCACCTCCTGTTCCTAAATCCACTTTTTTCCCATTGCAGTGGTTTGGGTTACTAGGGTTACTGCAATTGTGAACCCCTGTACTTTCCGATCCTCCGGTAACGACAATATCGCAATTGCATTCTTGTTGAACTCTTTTCACTTCATTGAGTGTTTCAGGTCTTACTCCCGCAAGTTGTGTTCGGTCAGACCCGGCATTTATCGTAATATGTCCTGTGTCAGTGAGTATTTTTCTGTTATCCCCTTCGTTACCTGATTCCAATGGAATAGTGGTCGCTTCTGTTGATAGGTCGCAAGAGCTAAATGGAATAAATCCGGGCTGGGCATCGCATTCCTCTTTCGTTGTGTAGCACATTCGCGTGTTTGTCAGTCCTACATTTTTACAATAATGAGGGGTATTTGATGTGTTTCCTTCATTTTGCGGGGTGTAATTATCAAATATCGTTCTGTCTAAATTGAGTCCTATTCGCAAAAGTCCCGGGTTTAGTGTGTTGAGAAGCACTGAAGAGATGAGAATGATAAAAATCCCTGTTATGGCACTGCTTATTCTGTTTTTTCCCTCACCTACGGAAAACGGTGTTTGCGCGACTATGTATTGAATACCGCCGATAACGATCATAAGAACCGCAAAAACGATAGCGAGTCCTATTGTTGCGGTAAAAATACCTTTCATATAAATCGCTAATGTCGGAGCCGAATCTGTTGGGACGGTAGGGATTGACGCGAGTGGTATATATCCTTCATTTTGCGCCAACACCTTTTCAGAAAAGAAAAAAAAGCAAGAAAAAATGAAAGCAGTAAAGATTTTTGTTTTTGAATGCATAAGTTTAAAGGTTTTTCGGTAATGGCGTTCCATTTTGACAAAAACTCAATCCGTAATCCCTGCCTGCCGCTTTTTCATTTACATTAGAGGGGATGGTTGTAGCGACTTTTAATTGACAGGCTTTTTCTTCGGTAATTCCGAGGTCTTGCAGTAATTCTTTTTCTGCATCCGTCCGCGCTATTTTTAAATCTCCCCCGGTAAGACTGATAAGAAAACTTTGGTCAATCGTAAAATAAAGAACGGAATAATACGGATGTTCTTTGAGTGATGCGCCCCACTCTTCATAAATCGTTGTTTTTTTGCTTTTGAAAAAATCATTTACGATCATATTTCCGCCATCTTTTGCGGTAATGCTTATTTCCCCTTCTTTTGGTTTTTGAACCGGAATTTCCGGAGTTTTTATGGTATTTGCTTGTTTTGGTTCTGTATTGGTAATTTCTTTGGCTGGAATAATAACCGTCGCAGGAGTTTGCTCAGAATACAGCTTCCAGAAAAAGTAACCGCCGATAAGAAAAAGAAGGAAAACAATGTTGCCGAGGATAATAAAGATTTTTTTGTTCATATTCGTTATTTTTTAAAGTCCGCATAAAGCTCCGGTACTCCATTGATGCCAATCGCTTCCTCCATGAGATAATTGTTTGGCATATTCAATGTTTACGCGGGCGGTTTTTGCTGCGGCCACACATTTTCCATACATTTCTGAATCTTTAACCGTACAAGCGTAATTTTTTGCGGTAAAAGGGCTGCCACTCTGATTATATGCACAAGGAAGTCCGCTGAGGTTGTGCTGGGTCAGGTTGATCTGGAATAATCCAAAAGAAAAAGATACCCCGGTTCTGTTTTCACACCTGTCAGAATTGCTTCCAATTAAGGGATTACCGCCACTCTCCGCGTTGCAGATAATAGAAGCTTTTTCCGCATTGTTTCCAAAAAACGAGGAAAGATTTTCAACAGAACAAAGACCTGAGGTTAATGGCTGACATTTTCCATTCCCTCCCCCACAGCCTTTTGGTATAGAACTTCCGCCTGTAGAAGAACAGGTGTGAGATACACACGGTTTTACTTCCGAACCGGAACTGCATTCCGGGTAATTATAGGTATTTTGTTTCGCGGCGCATTCTCCTGCCGGATCTTGAGAGGTATTGCTCGGGTAATCGCAATATTCACTGCAGTCCTGTTGGACTATACACACCGTATTTTGTTTTTTAGGAACAGACGCCGTACTTTCTGATATGGTTGCCGGAGTATAAGGGTCAAAAGTAATTGATTTGATATTTAAACCGATATTCAAGAGGCCTGGATTGATGACCTGAAGAATGAGATAAGAAAGAAGAGCGAGAATCAAACCGAGTATGGCTCCGCCGATTCGTTTTTTTGCATCACCCATCGCAAAAGGGGTTTGTGCGGTAATATATTGAATCCCCCCGATGACGATCATGAGTACAGCAAAAACAATGGAGAGCCCAATAACAGCGACAATAAGCCCCTTCATATAGACAGGAAGAGAAGTATTTGTTTTGACTCCAACGGTGGGGATATCAGCAAGAAGCGTATATCCTTTCGGTCCCGTTTGAGTGTTATCTTGGGAATTACTCGTTACTTCTGGAACTGTTCTGCAGGTATGACTGTTTCTCGTTAAGAGATACGTATCTAATTTTGTGTTGCATAACTCCGAAGTGCTGAAACATTCTCCTTTTGTATTGCTCACCACATCAAAATCGCAGTATTGGTCGGCTGCCAAGACAAATGACGCGCTCAAAAAAAACGTTTGAAATAAGAAGACAAACGAGAAGATTTTACAAGCGATAGCTGAGTATTTTTTATACATTCCGGTGTTTTGAAATAATTTTCAATTTACAATTTTTAATTTTCAATCAATTTACAATGTTTCAATGTTGAAATTTTCAAACATGACGGCGTTGTTCGGGTTTGAAGATTGTGATTTGAAAATTCATTAAAAATTAAAAATTGCAAATTGAAAATTATTTTTATACTTACTCACTCTCCCCGTTCAATAAATCAAATGCCCACAATGAAGAGTCTCTTTTGTTAATGAAAAAGAGAAAATCTTCGTTCGGAGAAAGAGTCGGGTTCGTTATATCAAGCGGAATTGGAGTAACGGAACTCGGGACAAAAATGGCGTTTGTCTTTCCTGTCGCTGCGTCTATTTTCCAGATATTATCGGTAAAAGAGATAGTTCCTTGATACCAGCCGTCGGGATATACTCCCCCCGTGAACGTTTTTGGTACTCCGCAATAGAGAGAAACATTATCTTTTTTCCAGACGCATTTTTCCGGTAAGGTTTGCAGAGGGACAGATATGGTTGCAGAGGTTTTTCTGTCATACATAAAAAGTGAGACTCCGCTTCTGGTGCTCATAGAATAAAGAATCTTTTGGTTGTCCAGACTTGGAAGAGCGGTTAATCCGGGAATTTCTCCAATAATTTTTTGCAAATTCCCTGTTTTAAGAGTGAATGAATACAAAAAACCGGGAACATTTTGCGATGGTTTTGTTTGAAGAAGAGCGGTTGTCCCATCGAAAGAAACCGGAAGCCATTCAGAAAAAGGAGAGAGAAAAACATCAGAGGATGTATTTTTTTGAAAATCAAACACAGAACCGACCGCGGTTCTGTTATTGAAATCACCTGTTCTTGTCAGGTAAAACGCGCTTTTTGAATTGGAAGAAACCTTCATGTCTGAAATGTCAGAGGCAAGGAATTTTCCGCTTGGCAGAGAAGCGATATCCACTTTTTCTGTGGTAGTCGCTGTTCTTGATGATAATTCTCTTATGGAGTTTGAAAGATCAAGAGCAAAAGAAGTAATGCTATCGCTATTGGTTTTTACGTAACGCAAAACAATTGATTTTCCGTCATTTCCAAAAAAAGCTTCAGATACTCTTGTTATGAGAGAATTTGAAATACGGCTTGCTTTCATGTCTTCCATCTTTACCTCATAGACGTTCCCCGAATCTTTTTCTGCATATTCCACATAGGTTTTATCCTGTTTGTTGTAGGAAAAAAGTCCCGCGGTCGGTTTCTCAGTAACCTCTCTTAAAAGTGGAAAGATTTTTTCGCCGGTTACTCCTGTTGGAATTTCCCCCGTCCCTGTTTCAGTCGTGCCTGTCGTTTCTGTTGTTCCTGTAGTTACAGGGTTCGTTGTTTTTCCAAAAGGGAAAAAGTTTGCAAAAGGATTGGTTGTTTCCGTCCCTGTTTTTGTTCCCGGTTGAGAGATGAAATAGAAGGCAAGCAAAAAACCGAGCGCTATGATTAGAATCACACCAACGATAATGTAAAGCTGTTTTTTTGTCATGCTATTTTATTGGTTATTGTACACAAGTGAAATGCTTTTTGACGCCGTCTGAAGGTCGTATCCTTTATTATCCACACCGAGCTTTAATTGATATCTCCCGCTCCCCTTTTCCGGTTTCCTGAGTGTGAATTCAGAACGGTTATCCGGATTGGTTTCCAGTGTTTTACCATCAAGTCTCCATGTAAAAGCGGCGTTATTGTTGTTTATATCAGTAAAAGAAAAGAAAAATGGTATGGCGTGGATAGTAACTTCATTTTCTGTGTAGTTGAACAGATCTATTATTGCGTTTTCGTATCGTACCCCTTGAAGCGGTTTGTTCTCAAAAAAGACAATTTTTGGCTCGTAAACATAAACCGGTATTTTTTTTGTTATGGATATGTTTTGGTCTTGTGTTGTTGCGGTTAAGGTGATGTCGTCACTGGTAAAGGTGTATCCTGTTTTGTAGACAAAAGCATTTTTTCCAAAACCGGAACTGGCTTGGTTGGTAAAATATCCTTTTTTCCATTTATAGACAACATTGTTTGCATCAATGGCGGTGTTTTGGTACACAAAACGAGGAAGGGCGATAACGCGAACTGTACTTTGAGAAGTCGGCAATGCTTTTCCTTTGTAAAATGGAGGCGTATATGTATCGGCTTCCCAGAGAATTTCCAGTGTATTCGGAGAAATGGAAATTTCTTTATTGATTATACCGTATGAATCCGTATCTAAAAAAACTTGAACCGTAGAGGTTTCTCCGATGTTTCCTGTTTTGAAGGTAAAACTCTTTTTTCCTGTTCCTGATATTTTTGTTTGCCCGTTAAGAGCCCATGTTATATTCGTCGTATCCGTATTTCCTTGAGAGTATGAAACCGTAGCAGTAACATTAGAGTTCGGTTCCGGGTTGAGCGGTGATAGAGAAATTGAGAGAAAAGAAGCGGTATTTTGCGAAGCTTGCGCGAATGTTGTTGCTGTGAATCCAACAAAAGACAAAATCGCAACTAAAATAAAGGAAAAAATAGATTTCTTCATACTTTCATTATAGCGTAAAAAAGATACGGCAAAAAGAAAGTTATACACACGAGAAGTAAAATTTAATGTTTTTTATTTAAAAAAGCAGAAAGTCATAGTATTTCTTTCATAATTTTCAATCAATTCTCAATGTTTTAATTTCAAACACAACGACACTGTTCGTGTTTGGAAATTCATTGAAAATTAAAAATTGCAAATTGAAAATTTTATAAAAAATAAAGCCTGAAAACATTATTCAGGCTTTATTTTTTCTATTTTTTCTCCTCTTGTACCTCCTGTTCCTTCTTAAATTCCGCGTATTCGTCTTTGGATTTCTTAATGGCGAGGACTTGTGACGGGTCTGAAGTGATAATCTGGTCTTCCGTATAGGAAGCGATCACTTTTATCGCCACATGTTTGGATCCTGCGAAGAATATACCCTCCCCTACTCCCGATTCAAGTAAAAGATACTTCTCCTCGTCCGTCAGATTGAATGTTTTTTGAACCATATCAACCGATGACGGAGATTGCTTCATAAGAAATTGAAGCGAGGAGTTGGTAATAATCGGTAATCCATACGGGCTTCGTAAAAAGTCTTCTACGTCTTGAGTAATCGTTGCGATTCCAAGGAAGTATTTTCTGCCTCGTTTCGCAAGACTGAAGAGGAAGGAAGCGGTATCTTCGGATTTCATCATCCACCACGCCTCATCTATAACCAAAAGCCTTTTTCTCAGTTCTTTTCGTATGGAACTCCAAATAAAGTGCGTGATAATGTACATGGCAACCGGTTTCAACTCGTCTTCCATGTCTCTGACGGAAAATACCACGAATTTCTTGTTTATATCAACATTTGAAGGCTTGTTGATGAAGTTTGACCAGGTTCCTTTGGTATATTTCGTGAGTCTTTGAACCAAACCTTCCGCTCCTTCCATTCCCGCGAGAATAAGTTCAAAGTCTCCTAAAATCGGCGGTTCAACTTCTGCGAAATTTGATTCCACCGTAATATCTTTCATTGCATACGTTTCAGTAATAGCTCGGTCTATAATAGCATCTTCTTCCGGAGTGATACCGCCGAACATAATGCGGAATAATCCGACGAGATTAATGACATGAGAACGCAAAACATCAGCCGTTGATTCATCTTCTCTTGGAACCGGCAGGTCAAACGGATTGATATGATGTCCGGAAGTGAGTGAAATGTTGAAATATCTCCCCCCTGTGGCTTCTGCCATATATTCGTACTCCTTTTCCGGGTCTATAACGATAACTTCGGTATCAAACATGAGAGTTCTTAATATCTCAAGTTTGGTCGCGTATGATTTCCCTGAACCGGACTTGGCGAAAATAATGGAATTGTAGTTCTCAAGTGAGAATCTATCAAAAAGGACAAGACTTGAATTATGGCGATTGACCCCGTAGAGAATACCTCGGTCTGAAGTGAGGTCAAAGGAAACAAACGGGAAAAGACTGGAAAGCGGAGAAGAATTTAATTTTGAATGAACGAGGAGTTCGTCTGTTCCCGTAGGGATAACGCTGTGAAAACCTTCTTCTTGTTGGAAAAGGGCGGGTTTTACGTAAACAAGCTTTGATTCCAGAAGTGATTTTATATGCGTTTCAAATTTATCAAGTTCCTCGTCGTTCGCTCCGTAAATAGTGAGATATAATCCGACGTCAAAAAGTTTTTCTGTGGCTTGCTGGAGTTTATCGCGCAAATCCTCCAAGTCTTGAAAAGCGGTTTCCAGCACAGGGTCGCGAATAAAGCCCTTCTCTTCTCTTTCATGGATCTGACTTTGGACTTCCGTAACCTTTTTTTGGAATGTTTTGAGAACGGTTCCCGTATCTATCGGATGAATGAATATGGAAATATCAAAAACGCGGTCAAGATTGATGATCGGAGAAAACCAGTTATCGGAAAGATACCTCGGATAAGAGATGACAAAAAATGTTCTGGCTATTTTTTCCCCCAGATTGAGCTGGCTCGGCGTGATTTTGAGCGCCGCAGGAGCAAGAACATCTCTCAATTCAAGAGCGCCAGCCTCATATATTTCCTGAGGAAGAATTGGGACGATTTCTTGTTTTTTATCTTTGTTTCCAAATAAACTCATATATTTTTTTATTTTGCATTTGATGCTTCAAGAGGCATCGGTTTGTCTATTTCTCCAGGATTGAATATCTTGTAAAAAAGCTCAATGATTTCCTCTGTTCCAAGGAGCGCCACACGGACGCCGATACGGGAGAGACCTGCCTCAATAATGGAAATACGCTGTTCTATTTGAGTTTTACTCTCTTCAAAACTTTCCAGCCATTCTTTCGTTGCTTTTTTTCCGGTATCAACTCCTCCATTGAAAGCCGAAAGCGCTGACCATCTCTTCTCTACCCCGGCGCCGATGTTACTGGTATAAGGAACGACAATAAAGAAGTTTTTGGACATGATATTGGTCGTCTCCGTGAAATTTTTAATGAACTCAATATATTCTTTCGTCTGTATTTTCATGAGCTCATTCACTTGCTCTTGGGCTTTTTCTTCCAAAAGAGCTAAGTACGGCCTGATATCAAGTTTTCGTGACTGAAGATAAAATTGCGTGGAAAATTCAAGAGAATTCAAGAAGTTCTGGAATTGGGAGACAATCGCCTCCTGTTCGTCTTGGGATTTGAGAGCGATATTCAAAGAAGATGCCATTAAGATGACACGAATGGAATTATCTTTCATTATGACGACTCCATCCCGAACTTCTTTAAACGGAATGAATTCTTGCGCCGGTCTTGATTTTTGCATAGATTATATTTTATAAAAAACTGAAACGAGCGGACAAAGGTCTTTCCTTAAGGAGGAGTGGAGCGAAGCGGAACGACGGGGAAAGGAGAGACCTTGGGGAGCCGAACCCTGTTAGTATTGCCCTATCTTTGTTTCTAAATATCTTTTAAAAGCGGTGATTTTTTCTGAGTCGGTTGATTATTTTTTACTTCCTGTTGCTGTTTGATGTCCAAACTCCACGCGAGGTCTTTCAGATTTCCTGCGGTAAGAGGCGGAATATACACACCGGTAGCGGTTTTGTTTCGGTCGGCTTCTTCTTTTGTTTTTTTATTCGGCATTTTTTTCCAAATATACAGTCTTGGAGAGATTATATAACGGAGAAAGGAATCAACAACAACAATAAAAGGCTTATTGTTTATTTTAATGAAAGCGAGAGATATACTGAAAGCAATGACGGCGAGAATGATAAAAATGGAAATATAAATCGGCAGATAGGTGTAAGCGAGGTACGCAAGCCCCGCTCCTCCAATAATATAGAGAAACTGTTTGAAAGTAAGCTGTCCAAAGATTTTATCCTCTACCTCAAGAAATTGCGGTACATGATATTGCATGAATATAGTATATCAAACAAACTCAAGAGTGTGTATAGTTGATAGCGAAAAAAGTAATACCATCTCTAATTAACCTATTCACTTTTAATCGTCATCCCGGGCTTGACCCGGGATCCAGAGTATGCGCACTAAACATGGAACATGGATTCCGGCTCAAGGCCGGAATGACGATAGGGAAGAAATTAATTGGAAATGGTATAATAATAAAAAACTGCTTAATCCGGTTTTAAAACCGAATTAAGCAGTCAGAGTTTTTTGTTACACTAATTTTTTTCTGTTAACGTATTTTTTAACGCATGTCTCGCGAAAAAACCATCCATGGTGTCTACTCTATCCAGTATTGTTTCTCCATTGTAATCTTTTTGGTTCACATTTGCTCCATTTTTGATTAGTATTTTTGCTATTTTAACCGCTTGATCTGTCGGGTAGTCAGAGTTTTTAATACCGCGATCTAAGAATTCAAATAATGGCGGTCTGTCTAAACAATTAAACTGGAGACCGTTTTTTAACAACGCTTCCAGCATGATATCACTGCCGGGTTTAAACGAGTTTTGTCCAATAGTATAAGCCGGGCAAAGTTTACTCTCTTTAATCTTCATTCCTCTTGAAATCATTTCTTCTAAAAGTTGTATGTCGTTTGTTTTGATCACTGATTCAATCGGACTAATTCCATATTTACCGCCAAAACCATTAATATCCGCACCATTTTTAATAAGAGTATCAATTCTGTTAAGTTTTTCTTGCTTCGTTAAATGCAAATAACCTATTGTCTCCCCAAGCGTGTTATTTAACTTTTCTTGATTTGTCGGTTTTGGGTCGTCGCTGTAGTCGTTAATTGATATTTTATTTTTTTGTTGAGTATGGGAAATGGTTGTTGTTTGTATTTTTTGTGTTGGTTTAGTCGACTGATTACTCACTACAACCCAAACAAACAATAAAATAAAGATAAATAAGGGTAGCTTCGACATAAACCCAGATTTTGATTCCGGGTGAGAAGAAGATGAAACACTCGGACTATATGAATAACTTGATTCACACGTATCTGTATAAGTGTTTTGCTGATATTCCGTAGTACTTTCTTCTCCCCCTCCATCTTCTTTTATTTCTTCCTCATCCTCTCCATACTCTTTGTTTGGTTCGACGCCATCACTCAATAGTAAAAGCAGAATAGCAGCAGCAACACCTCCACTCTCTCTGTCATAAACAGCATCTGGAACTTTTACTACTGAAGCATAACTGCTAAGCCAAACTTTACCATCTTCATAAACCGCATCTGGTGGTTTTGATACTGGTACGTATTCATTAATCCAAACTTTACCATCTTCATAAACAGCATCTGGAACTTTTACTATTGGCATATGACTGTCAATCCAAAATTTCCCCATAAATATCTCCTAAAATTTCAAAAAACGTTTAATTACTAAACTCATAATAAAATAATAATAGCTTTTTGTCAATACATAACTATTGACTTTTTTATCATATTATGTATAATAGCAAAGGAATAAAATCTATATTTTAACGTGTTTTTTGACAAAAGGTGGTAAAAAATGATGATCTTAACGTTAGTATTGTTTTGGTTGTTTGTTGCTTTTCTTCTTATTGGGCCGTTTCTTATCCCTTGGTGGATTTCTCTTCACGGAGGGCGTTGGTTTTTTACGGCATTAAACCCGGGAACTGGCGCTATTAGGGTTTTGAACGGAAAATTAGTGGAAATGCACTATACAGACAAAAATGGTGTTGCAAAAACGGGGTCTGTTACCGAAGGCGGAACCTATGATGGAGTAATTCTCCCTCGCGGATATACGCTTGTCCCTTGCTCTGAGGAAGGGCTTACTGGAAAAAATGAAATAAAAAGAATTAATGTTAATTCTGATGAAGTTTTTTCTTATTTATCTTTTCTCCGTCATTATGGTATATATTTTATCGGCTTCCCTCCCTCTCAGAGATTGCAGTATCGGTTTGCGTTCAGTGAATTCTCTAAAGTAAAAGGAAAAGAAGGTGATGTTATCAGGCGAGAAGAGCCAACAAACTTCTTTTATCTTGCTCGTGTGGAATATGCGCTTAAAGCAAAGGATGTTGAAATTGGCGGAAACGCGATTGTTGACCTTCATTTCTCTGTTTTTATCAGAATTGTTATACCGGAAATAGCCATCGCTGAAAACGTTGACGTTATTGGGCAATTAAGTACGATTCTCCATACAGAGGCAACAACTTTTTTTCGTGATATACCCTATGAAAGTTTAAAACAAAAGTTTAACGAGGAACGGTTTCGTAAAATTATTATGAAAATCAAAACCAAAAAGACTTTGGGTATAGTTATTGAAGAAGTTCGGTTAAATGAAGTGAGTGGACAACTGTCTGACATCTTACAAAAAGCTTACCAGGCGACTCTTGTTGCGGAAAAAGAAGGCGATGCCACTATTCTGAAGGCAAAAAAAGATGGTGAAGCAAAAGTCACCGCTTCTCAAGCCGGCGTTTTGGTTGCTTCAAAAGAAGCGGAAGCAAAAAACATCAGAACTGATGCGGAAAGAAGGCGTATTAAAGAAACCTATGATGAAGTTGAAAAACATCCTGATGGTGTGGCTTTACGGCGTTTGGAAGCTCTTGCGGAGGCTGGTGCCGGCGGAAACACTATTGTGTTTGAGGGCGATAGTCCTATGACCAAAGAAGCGAAGAAAATGTTAGCGATAACTGACAGAATTCGTTCTAAAAATACCGTAAAAAAAGAGGAGGTTTAATATGGCTTCGGAAAATAATAATACCCCAAAGAAATTTTCTTGGGGAATTGTAATTTACTTTGTTGCCGCTCTTATTGTTCTCTGTTTATTGTATCCAAACAATAGTGGAAATCTTGTTGGTTTAAGCGGTATATTTTTTTCCTTTTTTATCGCCCTTGGCATTATTGTCGGACTATTCGCTTTCTTTTGGTGGAAAACAAAGAAGAAAATAACTGTTGACTCGGGGAAAAAAGAAACAAAAGTTTCTTCCACTCCCAAAAAAATAACTTTCTGGACTGACTGGAAAACATATCTCATGTTCTTTCTTGGTTATGTTTTGTGGGGTATCGGTCAAGCGGTATGTATCACCAAAGGCGGACCGTTTCATCCTGTCATAACGTCATTGCCTGATGGAATGTTTTATTTTCCCTACACAGGGATATTTTATGCCGTACTTCTGTCTACATTCTTTATACTGGCTATACGTTCCTTAAACGGATTTACCTCGCTTTTTGGAGTAGTATTCGGTGGAATTTGTGTTATAATAAGTATTATTGGTTTTTGGTTTGCTCCCTATAATATAGCGCATATGGTGTATATACCAATACTCCGTCATGTTGGCTTGAGCGGAATTCTTTTTCCTGCAGATCCGATTATTTCAGGAAAATGGGTTTTTTTAGGGATTGTGCTTGCATATATTGCAGCAAAATCACTCCCGAAAAAACCTCTTGATTCGGACATAATGACTGTTATTGTTATTGTAATTGCGACAGCTATTTTTTTACCGCAATTGTTCTTGTAGAAGCAAACAAAGGGGAGGAAATTTATTTCCTCCCCTTCTTTTTATATTGACTCCCTATAAGGGTCCATAACTTTTGGTTTTTGAGGAACTTGTTCTTTATTCTCTTTTTTTTCCTCTAAATTTTCTTCTTCTTGAATGTTTTTAAGAGTATTTCTGACGACTTGGAATACCTTTTCATTTACTTCGGAAGCGATGTTTTTTGCGGTTTCTTCTGAAATGTTCATGGAACTCTCCATTTTAGAAATGAAACGTTGAGGGGAAGAGGCTCCAATCATAACAAGAGCGATTTCTGCGGAAAGTTGTCCTATCTGATCAATATGCAGTTTGTGTTTTTCTTTTATTTCGTTCAAAACCTGAACCGTATCAACCGAAGTCATGGCTTCTTTTACGTCATCCGGCAGTTCATAAAACATGGTATCTAGCTGTTCTTTGGTATAGGGCATGGTTATTATTTTATCGATTTGTTTTTTATGGACAAGTACCTGACTTATTGCATAATCAACGAGAAATGCTGTCTAAAAATTTCCAATATCCAATTTCAAATTCCTAAATAAACAGGCGAATTTTATCGTTTTTTTTTGTCATTTTGATTTTTATTGGAAATTTGAAATTAGTAATTTTACATTTATATATTATACCGCTTCTCTGTAAGGGTCTGACACCACTGTTTTTGTTTCTTCTTTTTTTATCATTGGTGTTGTCGGAAGGATGTGTATTTTATGTGTTTCTTCTTTTTTATTAAGAGAATGAATCGTTTTTAATGATTCTTTTACTGGTTGAAATATCTTTTCATTCACTTCTGAGGCGATAGCTTTTGCTGTGTCTTCAGTTATTTCCATTTCTTTTTGTATGTTGTATATGAAATGCTGGGGTGATGAGGCGCCAAGCATAAGCATACCGATTTCTATTGAAAGTTCAATCGTTTGTTTTTGCTGTAAATTATATTTTTTTTCTATTTGTTTGAGGTATTCTAACGTTTCATCTGAGGTCAATGTTTTTTGCATGTCTTTCGGAAGACTCATAAACATTTTATCAATTTGTTTTTCTGTATACATCATATCTTTTTTATTTTTTTGATGAAATTACTTAATAACCTCACCTGTCTCTGTTTATACGCTCATCCCATTCTTCTGCGCTTTCTCTTCTTCCCGCTACGCCTCTTTGGTCATCGCCACTCATTTGGCGTCGAGCTTCTGTCATTGTTTGTTGAGCTCTATGTAAAACCCCCATAATACCACTTCTTCTTGGGCTGTTTTCGTTTTGTTGATTATTTGAAGTTCCACCGCTTTGTCCTCTCTGATTTATACGCTCGTCCCATTCCTCCGCGTTTTCCCTCGGCGATACACCCTCTTGTCTGTTCTGATTTCCTCCCCCTCCTCCCACCCGCCGTCTTATTTCATCTAAAGCCTCTCTTCCTATTTGTCTTGAGTTACGAAGTATGCTCATAACACCACCCTCCCCCACACTTTCATTAGATGCTTCACCACCCCCTTGGTTCATTCTGTTTATACGCTCGTCCCATTCCTCGGCGCTATCTCTTGGTTCTTCGTTCCTCTGTTGCTCGTTTGGTTGATTTTCTTCTCTGTTTGTCTCACTACTGTTTTCTTCTTGTTCTATTTCCTCACCAGCAAGCCTGCGGTTGATCTTTTTCAGATATTCCCCATGTTTTGTTCCTTCTGATGCCTCAATAAGCTCTTGTCTTTCTTTAACAGAGAGTTTTGACATAAGCGCCATTGCATCGCGATCTGGGTTTATTCTCACCTCTTGCTCAACGCCGTTTATATTTATCATACCCCCGCCGAGTTTTCTCAGATTGGCAACCATTCTTGCTTGGGCTTTTGTATCGCCTTTAAGAGAATCAAACGTAGCTTTATTCGCCTGCTGGCTTTTTTGTAGTGCTCCAGCAAAACCTCCTTGTCCGCCAGGGGAACCAAGTTGTTGACCCGCGACTTTATCAGCAATAGAAGTCGCTCTTGCATCCCAGGTACCCGTCGCGGCCTTATCAAGACCATAAGTTAAAGCAAGTCGTCCTAATTTTGATGTTGCTAGTTTTTTGTCTAAATTCAAACCGGATTCGCTCTTTGCCCAGGTAGCTACTCTTCCTCCGAGTTGTCTCCCTGCAATTGCAGCCCCTCCTAGAACGGCAGTTCCGCCGATTGTTGCTGCGTATTTACCTGCCGTACCAGACATCTTGTTTGCTTTTTCCAACCCAAACAACAAGAAGGCGATAATAACGGCAAACTGTAGTCCGAGTTTTATAAACGCATCAATTCCTACAGCGTCTGTCGCGAAATTTTGGAGTATCCAGCTGTTTCCGTTGGCAATTTTTGCCGCGATGTAAATAAAGAAAAGGAATATGGCTGGAAAAAAAGCATTGCTTATAAGTTTACTTTTCCATTCTCCCCATATACTTACCCCCGACACTTCTGAAGGAAGTGTTAGTGAGAAAAAAGCAATAGGAGCCGTTATCATAACAATCCATAATGTCACCACTCTTCCCACCAGATAAAACCCAGAAAGAAGGAAGACAAAAGTAACGACGAGGAATTCAATACCGGTAAGGGCGATAACAGCTGCTTGTACACCGAAGCCTTTAGCGGTTAGATTTGGTATGTCTTGGATTATATTTTCAAGAGGGCTTTCCAACGCTTTCATAAAACCGCTTCCAATACTATGTTGTTCTATTCCCGGAATGTTAACCAGCGGATTACTATTTATAGGGAAAGAGGAATAAAACTCAAGAGCGAAGATGTTACCGACATCAATCACGAACTTCGTGATGTACATACTGAAGTTAATCAAAAGAGCAACGACGACCAAAGTGGAGAGGAGGCGTTTTTGATCTCTTTGGAATATCGTCATTATGGCGATATACAGAAGAATGAAGATAAAGAAGGTGTTGGCGACGTCACGGCAGACTACCCATCCGGCATTGATAAAACTATCGGGAGAATTTCCAAGGGTAAAGGTTTCACTGCTGAGACCGAAAGCCCACATGGTATCAAAAACATTAGCCGCAAACAAAAGAAGCTGTCGCGGGACACTTACCATGAGGTAGTATTCTAACAAGAGAACACAATCAGAAACTGAACCGCTGAAAAAGCTGGTGCACCGGTCTTTTATGGTTTCTGCGGTCGTTCCGACATGAGAAGTTGTTTGCGCTGGTATTGTTGCGTCTGGTTCAATGGTGGTCTCTTGCGCATAAGCAACACTCACCGTATTCGTATTCAGAGCAACGGGCAAAAGAAAAAGAACCGACGACAGTGTTGCCGTTAAGAAAAAGGAAGAAATAATTTTTTTTGCCGTGGAAGAGAACATTACTTGTGTGTCTCGTTGTTTTACTCGTTTTTATCTTTTACTATTAGAAATTTGATAGCCAGTCATTGTTTGATTGCGGAATGTTGAGGAGATTCTGATCATTAAGCCACGTGGATATAGAATTAAAGAGACCTCCTGATACCGCAATTACTGAATCATCCAATTCTTTTGCTTGTGTGAGTTCATTAAAAGAAGAAGAAAGATATTGGTCAACTTGTTGTTGTATAGTGCTTCCCGGAGTGTAAGCAGAACATCCGACCCATTTATTGTATTCTTTTGTCGGATCGTTTGGGTCAGGAGTACATCCTTCCCCTGATTTCAGATTGAAATATCCGCCCCCTGCCGTCACTTCGTTGGTTGCTTGTTGAAGTCCTTCTTTTTGCGCTTTAGCAAGTTCACCTGAAACGGCATACTCCGTGAGAAATGGATCGTTCTTTGTTTCAGCAAGCGCTTTGTAGCAATCCCATCCATTCCCGGTTGGGCAAGAATCCCAGTTGTTTTGAAAAGCTTCCAATCCAGATTGTCCGCCGGGAAAATCCGCACCCTGATCAAGAACGTTTTGGTAAGGAGTGTATTGTTCCTGGAGAATCCTTGATTTTACATTTTTAACGGAATCCAGCATATTCGGCTTGTTTGTATCAAAGCCCTTTAAAAAGTTTTGAGTTATTTCACTGTTTACGTCTTTGTAATAAGAGTCGGGGTTCGTAAGAAAAGCGGTGTCTCCATAGAATCCTCCTTTTACCATATTCATCATTGACTGGAATTCCGTAGTAACGACGCCTCTCGCTGCAATTCTCGCGAGTGAGTCTAAACTGCAAGGGTTGCTTACATCACCCAAACCCATATCCCCGCTAAGAAGACTCCCCGCTTGTGAGGCAAGACCTTCAAAGCAAGAGTTGAGGTCTTTTTCTTCTACTAACGGTGTTCGCAGTTCGGCGGTTGGGATAAGTGTTTCATAGGATGCTTTACTGCTGGAATCGTATTTTGCCGCACTTGCGGTTTTATTGCTTCCGGAAAATGCCAACAAAGAGATAAAAAATATGACGGCGAAGTTTTTTTTCATAAAAATAAAAAGATGTATATACAATGAATTTATATCTTTAAGCCGGCCTCTCCTTCGGTGAACACTACGCCGGAGTTCATTAAATGATTACTGACTTTTTCTCTTGCTGTTACTCTGTTTTGGAGAGCGGTTTTGTATTGTTGCATCCCGATAAGTCCTTTGAGCGGATCGGAGATGAGGAACTTGAGGTTTCCTATGGAAAAGGCGACATTCTCCATACTGTTTATAAGCAATACATGAAGCGGTGCCATGTCTTCCGGAACTGATACTTTCAACAGAGCGGAAACCTGATCTTTGTTGATTTTAATAATCGGATCAAACCCGTCAAAGATATCCGTTTTTCCGTCTTTTAATCCTTGCGCGATAACCAAGAGTACGGCGTTATTTTCTTTTTCTGTTTCCGTAGATGTTTTTAGTATATTTCCGACGGTGTTTCCGTATATTTTAAGGCTTGCTTCTGTCTCGGCAATCGTTTTAATTTGAGAAAGAGTATACCTGTTAGGAAACTCCTGCCCTTTTTCTCTAATACTATCGGCTATTCCCTGCGTTATTTTGTTGGCAATGTTTTTGTCTGCAGGATTCGGATTGTACATAATTGCCGTCAACATTCCGCGAATAAGTTTTTCACTCTCGGTAAGTTCTTCTTTTGATACGGTGGCGAGCTGGTCAGCTTCTCCGATACCTCGTACGTAATCATTCGGCCCTGCAACCAGAGGGTTCCTTCTTAATTCAATTTCTTTTCCGTCATTGGTTCCGTCTCCATCGGTATCAGTTTTTTTAGGATCGGTACCTCTGAAAACTTCTTCCCAGTCTAAAAGACCATCTTTGTCGGTGTCTATATTCTCGTGACTTTGAGCTTGCGCTAAAATTTTCTCTCTTGCTTGTTTATTTTGCTCCGCAATAACTTTTTTGTGCCAAGTGGTGTATCCCCAAATACAGCCAATTAAAAAGGCGAAAGACGCAATGACTATAAAAAACTTTTTACTTGGCAGGTATTGTTTCATGGAAAAAAATAGTTTACACCCTATTATATTAGTATAGCAGTATCTCGTGTTTATAAAAATAAAATGTGTGGATAAAACATGTTTATTTGCTTTTATTCCGTGTTACTATGAAGATATAGTTATATAAATTATTTGTATCGCATGAAAAAGAAAATCATCATTGCTTCTTTTGTTTTAATTTTTGGAATAGGTTTTACCGGTGTGCCTTTTGTCTTCGGACAGTCCGCGACCACTACTGAATTTTTGCCGAATATTGAAATGATTGATGTTCAGACCCAATCTCAAGCGAGTCTGTTGCTTGAACGATTTCGCGGACTAATACCGGATTCTGCCATTAGTTCGCTGGGGGGTAAAAAAAGCGCCTCTTCTATCCCGAATACCGTTGTTGTAAATTCTTCAGATGTGGTATTTACCAAGAATTTGAAAGCCGGCGATACTGATTATGAGGTTCTTTTACTGCAAAAAGCTCTTAATGAAGACCTTGATACTATTATTACGACGAGTGGAGCGGGATCACCCGGCAGTGAAACGACGTATTTTGGTCAAAAAACCAAATTAGCGGTAATTAAATTGCAAAATAAACATTACGGCGAAGTTTTGGCTCCAAACGGTCTTTCTGTTGGAACCGGCGTTTTTGGGCCTTCAACGAGAGCTATGATGAATAATATGCAGAAAAATAAGAGTAAAATGAGTGTTCAAACCCTTGCTACTGATGTTTCAACCATTATCCCATCAGGCCCGGTTTCCGGCCTTGGCGAGAAAGTGAAAATAGACTATCTTGACCCATCTCATGGAAAAGATGGCACCGTTGTTACCATTCATGGCACTGGAATGACCAGGACCGCCAATAGTATTATTGCTGGAGGAGATACTTTCTATGGAGTATCTTCATCTGATGGAAAAACGCTTTCTTTTACAATGAAATCCCCTGTTTCTTTTGACTTCAGCGGAATGTCTTTTGCCAGCAGTACTCTTTTGAAAGCCCGTTTCAACGAAATTAAGACAAAAACGTTTCCTTCCATAAAAAGTCCTGTTTGTGTGCTAAATGATACGGGGATGAGTAATTGTGCGTTTTTCACTATTGATTTTTAAAACTAAAAAAATGCTCACAAAAATAAAAAAAATATTTTTATCAAGAACAGCCACCATTCTTTTTTCTTTTTTTATAGGTTTAAGTATTATTGTTGGGTCTTTTATCTATAAAGTGAATAGAGTGAACGGGTATTGCACGACAGATAGCGGCAGATACTGTTTTGCCGGTAAGATAAAAAAAATTAAAGTTTGTTGTAACGGTCTTAAAATTGAAGTTGATAAGCCTCTTGACGGCACTTTTATGTTTACATCAAGTTCAAAGTTATACATGTGGTGGAATCTCTCTCAGGGTCAATGTGTTATGGGAGATGCTGATCCGGGTGGAACTTGCATCCTTATAGAATCATACTGTGAAGAAGAGGAGGAAGTAGATGGTACCATAAGAATGATAGGAACGACGCTTAAGGGCCCGGCAAAAGGAACCTGTACTAATAAAACAGGCGGAGTTGGCGCCTAGTTTGAAAAAAATAAAACAATTCAACAAAAGAAGCAGATTAACCTGCTTCTTTTATTAAACTTCGCAAAGTTTTTTCCAATTTTCCAAAAGCATATCTTCCGCCCTGATATTTTCAGGGATTCCAAAGCCTTTCATTCTTTCTTTCAGTTCTGTTTCTTTAAAAATCGCTTTTAAGTTACCGAAAAGTTGTTTTCTTTTATGCGCGAACCCGGCATGGAGGATTTTAAAAAAGCGTTCCTCTGAAATTCCTTTGAAAAAATCGTGCGAAATGGAATCTATAAGTAATATCGCTGAATCAACCTTTGGTGCTGGCGTAAAACTCCCCGCTTTAACAGTTTTTATATAGGTTGGCGTTCCGTAAGCTTTCACGCTTATGGAGAGAAGGCTTTCCTTTCCGTTTTGTGCGATAATCCTTTCCGCTACTTCTTTTTGTACTAAAAGCACCATTTTTTCAGGCTGTTTTTCTGAAGTAAGGAATTTCCGTATGATAAGTCCCGTGATGTAATACGGGATATTGGCAATAAGTTTATAGGGTTCTTTTGGTGAAAAATTGAAATTCAGTATATCCTCATAGATAAGGGAAAGTTGGCTTTTTTCCATTCTATCCCTGAATTTTTCTTGAAGAAGCGGTATAAGTTCCGCGTCTTTTTCAATAGCAATAACTCGCGCTCCTCTTTTTAATAATTCTTCTGTCAAAATCCCCCTCCCTGGCCCTATTTCAAGAATAGTATCACCAGAAGAAACCAACCCAGCGTCAACAATAGAGGAGACGATACCTGTGTTGGTAAGAAAGTTTTGACCAAGAGATTTTTTAGCGAAAATCATTGTTAAATTGTTAGATGGTTTATAAAATTCCAAATATCCAATTTCAAATTTCCAACAAAAACAAAAATGTCAGAATGTTTAAAAACACTACTTTGTGTTAATTTTTGACTTTTTTATTATTGACCTGAAAATAAGTTGGAGTTCATTAGATTCCTTCCAAAGTATTTTTGCTTCTTTTATGAGATTTGGTTCTGCTTTTGATATCATTCTTAACCAGTGTTTCGTTTCCTTTGCTTCTTTATTGCAAATTCCAAGCTTGTGCTCAAAATCTTTTCTTGACTCTGCACAATCAGCTTCGCAGTAATTTGCACCTACACTTGTTCCAGACCTTACTATTTGCGAAATTAAAGGTCTTGTTATTTCGTTTTTTGGAATTTTTTTACAAAAAACAATCATATTCTCACCAAAACGAGCCGTTCTTTCTTCTAAATCAAAAACCTTTTTTATTTCTTTCGTCATTTTGATTTTTATTGGAAATTAGAAATTTGATATTTGAAATTCTTTTATAAATATACTATTTTTCCTACCCCAAATTCCCCTGTCTTTCCTTCTTCTATTTCAACCAATTCCTCCGGTATATCGCTCAAAAATTCTGACGGAACCGTCATATTTCTTGAACCAAAGATTGTTCGTACTGAGGCATAAGAGAGAAAAAGACGTTTTTTGGCTCTGGTAATAGCCACATAAAAGAGTCGTCGTTCTTCTTCTTTGTGTTCTTGCGATACCCCTGATTCCCCAAAACTTCGGTGCGGGAAAAGCCCGTCTTCAAGTCCGGTGATAAAAACCGTTTCAAATTCCAAACCTTTTGCCGCATGTACCGTCATCAAACGAACTCGTACCCCGTCGCTTTTATGCATAAGCGAATCCTGATCGCTGGCAAGGGCCGCATCTTCCAGAAGTTTTTGTATCCCATCCTCTATAGGGAGCATATCATATTTTGTTGCAAGGGTAACGAGTTCGTAAAGGTTTTCTATCCTTTCTTGCTCTTCTTCTCCTCCTAAAGACAGCCCGTTTTCCATTCCCATTTCTTTGAGGATATATTTTATCGTATCGCTCGGTTTGTTTTTTAGAGCTGTCTCTTTTATTCTTCCGAGAAGCGCTTTAAATTCATATACTTTCTTTTTTGTTGAAGCCGGAAGAGATTCTGTTTCTCCTGCAAGTATTTTTTTGAGCGTTACTTCCCCTATTCCCCTTGGCGGAACGTTTATAATACGCTTCATATCTATTGCGCCGTCAGGATTGAGAGATGCGCGGAGAAAAGAAAGAACATCTTTTACTTCTTTTCTCTCAAAGAATTTTACTCCGAGCACCTGATAAGGAATATCTGCGGAAAGCATAGCCTCTTCAATCGCGCGTGATTGATAGTTTGCGCGGAAAAGTATCGCTATATCCTGATAAGAAACTCCTTTTTTGGAGAGCTCTTGTATTTTTTCCGCAATAAAAGAGGCTTCGTTGTTTTCATCGTAGGCTTCGTATATGGATATTTTTTCTCCGCCGGAGCTTTTAGTAAAAAGATTTTTTGGAACGCGTATTTTGTTTTTTTGAATCACATTATTTGCCGCCGAAAGGATGTTTTGTGTTGATCGGTAGTTTTCTTCCAAGAGTACGACTTTTGCTCCCGGATAATCTTTTTCAAAATGAAGAATGTTTTTTATATTTGCGCCTCGCCACGAGTATATATTTTGGTCTGCATCCCCCACGACGCAGATGTTGCGTTCTTTTCCGGAAAGAAGCCGTGAAAGCTCGTATTGTACGGTGTTTGTGTCTTGATATTCATCAATGTGAATATATTGCCAGATGTTTTGATATTTCTCACGGACGGCTTGATTATCACGCAAAAGCATAAGTGTTTTGAGAAGCAGGTCGTCAAAGTCAAAAGCGCCTTCTTTTCTGGCCTTTTTTTCATAATCCAGCCAAATTTCAGCCACGATGCGCGGGAAGTATCCGGTATTGGATATTGGATAAAAGGCTTCCGCTGTCATACATTGTCCCTTCTGCTTTGAGATAATGCTTTGGATTTTTTTCGGATCAAATTGTTTCGGGTCCAAACTTTTCGCCTTAACGGAATCTTTAATGAAATTACGCGAGTCTGTTTGGTCTAAAACCGTAAAATGACGCGGAATTCCCAGTATTTCGTGTTCGTTACGGAGAATATGAATTCCAAGAGAATGAAAGGTTCCAATAAAAGGAACTTTTTGATAATCGGCATTTTGATCATTCTGAAGAAGCGAATGAATCCGTTCTTTCATTTCTTGAGCCGCTTTGTTGGTAAAGGTTACGGCGAGAATTTGATTTCCGGGAACACCCCCTTGTATTAAATGAAGAATCCTATGGGTAAGTGTTTTTGTCTTTCCGGCTCCGGCTCCGGCGATAATCAAAAGAGGTCCATTTTTATGAAGAACCGCTTCTTTTTGCGGTTCATTGAGTCCTAAAGTGTAATCTTGCATCGCATTATCATATCATAAAGAGTTGATAAATTAAAAAATACCAATCTTTTTTGAGACTGGTATTTTTTTTGGAATGTTCTATCACCCCTTCCCTCTCTCAAGTATTCGGTATGCGGTGGTATTTCTGTTAAAAAGCGGTTCTAACTTTAATGTTTCACCTTTATTTATATGATCGGCATCTTTCAATACACCCATTTTTTGAATTTGTTCTTTGGAAGATCGTTTTATTGCATCATTCAAACCGTCTAAAACAAAATTTTGTTCGCGGGCGGTAATCTTATTGAAAAACGCATTTTTTCCGAGGCGAAACTTGAGGATACTGCTTAATGTCCCGTCATTTTCCACTTCGTAAGGTTCCGTTAATTTCTTCATGGAATCTTCAAAAGTTTCTTTTTTGGGTTCAACTGCTTCAGAAGGAGGGGTTGGTTTTTGGGGGATAGAGACCGACAATGGTTTTTCTGGTATTTTTTCAGGGGATTTTGGTTTTGTCGGAATATCTTTTGGTATGTTAAGTTTTGAAAGAATCAAATCAGAAATGGTTTTATCTGTTTCTTTTCTCGGTATATTGGATATTTTGATTTGTACAGGAACTATCTTTTTAGGAAGAACAGCTGGTGCATCTTTGTGTAAGATGATCATTTTTTCTAGCTGTTTTTTTATTTCTGCCTCTTTTTTCAGGTCTTTTTCTTCTTTCTCTTTTTGTGTTTGTTCTGGTATTTGAAGATGGGGTGTTTCTTCTTGGTTATTTTTTTCGGTTTCTGTCGAGGAAGGCAAAGCCTTTTCTGAGATAAAAGAATGTTCTTTTGTTTCTTCTGGAAGAGGGTATCCTAGTCGTCGTTTAAACTTTTCTATTACTGCGTTTGGCGTATCTGTCGGGAGAATAGCAACCCCGAGTGATTCTGCCACCTTTTTTGTGTGGTTGGAAATAAACATCAGCACGCCTCTTTCCGCTGAATGGATAATGTCTACTGCTTCTTGCTCTGATTCTGTTTGTTCTGGAGCTTTGTTTGTTTCCAGTTCTTCTTCTGTTTCTGTTTGTTTGAACGCTATTTTTTCATGGAGATTTTTGAGTTTTGCCAGTATTTCTCCTTCAGTGAATGTTCCTTGGATTATTTCCGCCGCTTCTTTGGCCAATGCTTCATTTTTTTCTATTTCTTCTGTATCTTCCGTTTGCTTTTGCTTTTCATTTAAAAGGTTTTGAATATCTTCTATTTCTTTATTTATTTCCACAACAACATCACCCTCGTTGTTCTCAAAGGGTATCACCGGTGTTTGTATGTCGTTGTTTTTTTCCATTTTTCTTTTTTTAGCCTCCTTTTTGATGATAAAAAGTTCTTACGGAAGACCTCTTAAATTTTTAGGAACATCATCTTCTTCGGGAAAGTCTGAAGATTCGTGGTTAGGAAGTATGGTGACGCCATTTTTATCTTCTTTTTGAATATATTCTTTTTCCACTGTTTTTTTGTCTGTATCGTCTAAAGATTTCAGTGTCTCTGGTTCTTTTTCAGGTTCCTCTATCTCTATCCCCTTATCCGCGGAAGAAAATTCAGATTGCAGGGAGGTACGATCTTTGCATGAAGGGTCATCGCATTCTGTTTTTTGCGCTTTTTCAAAAACTATGCCATGTAATAAGTTTTCAGCATCCTCTTTTGAATTTTGTTCTTTTGTTTTTAAAGATAGGTTCATACAAGTACAAGCTATTCTTTTTTTGCTTCATTTTTCCTTATTGTCGGATATATTCTTTGTATAAAAGAGGAAATGGTCTCGTCTTTTTCCGGTTCAATTTCTTCGGATAGATTTTTTGTTGCTATTTTTCTTTGTTTTTTTATTTTTGTGATATAATCGCGAAGCCTTCTTTTCCATATATCATTTGTGTTTGGAATACCACCTTTGTCTCCTTCTTCTGATATTATATCGGTTGCTAACAGTTTTTCCATTGTTTCTCTTGTTCCTGCTGGGGCATTTTCAAAAATACTTCTCATTTGTCCTTCAATAATTTTCTTTTGAAAGGTTTCCTCCATGGTATTAGCGGATGAAACAACAGTTGTCTGCTTCTGAATTAAGGTTTGAGGAGAAAATGTTTCTTTTTTGGATATGAAACGAGGAAGTACTATCGTTTTTGTGTGAATTTCTATTGGAGTATCGAAACTTTTTATCGGCTCAGTATGTTCTTCAGTAAGAACTTGATTGGGAAAAACACTTTCGATTTCTGTGGTCATCGGTTTTTTAGGGATAGTAACGGTATTTTTTTCAGAAATCTTTATTTCTTTGGGGATATTTCCTCCCGGATATTCCCCGAGAAGAAGGGCTTTATCCCATTCGTCCATTTCTTGCGGAACCTCTATTTTTTTGGAAACATTCGTGTCTTTTTTTTGAGCAAACTCTACAAAAGCAGAGCTGTTCGCTTCAAAATGGTCCCGTACATGAGAAGGAAGCGTTTTTTTGCCCAAAGGAAAGTCACCCTCTCTTCTTATGGCTTCATTTTGTTTATCGAGAAGCATTGACGGAAGAAAATTGCCACGGTGAGGCGCAAGAGAATTTTCTTCTACTTTTATGATGTCATGTGTTTTTGGTACAGATTGGGGGTCGGCTTGCGGGACATTTTGTTTTGTTGATGTGGTGTCTTGCACAGAGATAATTTTTTAGACTCAATTATTCTTATTCAAAATAATTGAGTATCCTACATTATTCATTTTACCCCCAACCCTTGCGAATGACAATGAAATAAGTGTTGAAAAGATTTTAGGGGTATCAATAATAAAAGAATCGCTCTTTTTCCGCCGTTGACTTATCCGGCATTGTTTCCTATACTATTAATGTGGAAGTAAGGAAGCAAAAGAACAATATAAGGCATTAAATGAGCCTTATTCTCAGACAAACACCGAAACGATTAATCTATTTGGCTTATTGCTACTCTCAAACAAGACCCCGACCCTGTTTCAACAGGTTCCTCACAGGAAGTAAAGAATCGGGCGATATATAGCGGTATTTCGGCTTTTTGCCGAAAAGGGCGCCTGTCTGGTGTTTTTGTCGTGTTTGTTATGACTTTTTTCCCGACTTCTTTTGCTTATGCCGGTGTTTTTACTGATTTTACTGATTTTTTCGGAAACATACTTCAGCCGGTAAATGCAGACCAGAAAACAGTCAATAGTATTCACAAAAACTCTCAAATAGGAGCCGCTTTGGAAGCGCCCCTTAATCATGATCTTAATCAGTCTTCTAATGAAGAAATCCCTGTAGAAGTGGATGGTTCTGCTGTTTCCGCTAATCTTTCCGTTACACCCATTACTGTTAATGATAAGAACACCAATAACACAAATGACCAGATTAGCGTATATGTCGTCCACGAAGGAGACACTTTGTCTCAAATCGCCAAAATGTTTGATGTAAGCCCGAATACTATCCTTTGGGCGAACGATATTCCCCGAAAAAGTTCTCTCAAAGTGGGGCAAAAACTTGTTATTCTCCCTGTATCCGGTATTCAATATACTGTTAAAAAAGGAGACACGATAAACAAAATAGCAAAAGCTTTCTCTGCTGATGCTGGCGAAATACGTGATTTTAATGATATACAAGACAGTTCCCTTTCTATTGGAGACATTATTATCATTCCAAATGGAATGGAAACACCTGCGCCGGTAACAGCTCCGAAAACCATTAAAAAAATACTTACCAATATTTTTTCTCCTGAACCAAACATTGAAACAGACGGATATTTTATTCGTCCCGCAAAGGGTGTGAAAACACAAGGAATACATGGACATAATGGTGTTGACTTTAGTGCTCGGTCTGGCGTTTCCGTTGTCGCGGCCGCTGAAGGCAAAGTACTTATCAGTCTCAGTTCTGGTTATAATGGCGGATATGGAAGCTATATCGTTATCAATCATCCGAATGGAACTCAGACACTTTATGGACATTTAAGCGCTAACTTTGTTTCTGCCGGCGATTATGTTTCTCAAGGTCAGCTTATCGGAAACATCGGAAACACAGGAAAATCAACCGGGCCGCATCTCCATTTTGAAATTCACGGAGCAAAAAATCCATTTTAAAAAACCGCTTCAAACGAAGCGGTTTTTTATGAGATGGTTTGTTCTCTTTCTTTCATATTCTTTCTGTTTTTAGTGAAAGACATAATCATAAAAATCGTGGAACCCGGCGTGATGGGGAGCATCTCCAATAATCCGTTTACTCCGGTCATAACCGCTGTTCCTCTCATATCGTATTGCGCAAGCCAAAAAGTAGTCTTCATAAAGGCAATAAAAATCGCCCCGATAAAAGGCAGGAGAATCCCCGCAGTATCCACTATAATGGCGCAAACCATCCCGCCGGCAAAAGCCACTCCCGACATTTTTTGATTCCCTTCCATAGGATTTTATTATACAACAAAAGATGGTAACTCCTCACTTTTTATGTGAATATCAGAATCCGTTTCTCTCTATTCTTCAATACTTTTAATTATGTTTTTCTTGGATACTTTTATTATATGCGAGTTGTTATACGCCACGGTAAGTATTATCCTCTTTTCTTTCAATCGCGACTAATCTAATATCATTATCTTTTTTTGTAAAAATGATTCGCAAATCCCCTATGCGTACCCGATAAAAATCTTTTTGTCCTTTCAGTTTTTTTATGCAAGAATTTTTTCCACACAAACCATTACTCGAGCACGTTCATTGGTTTGTAAAATTCGCAGAATTTTATCAATTCGTTCCATGAAGTTTTTTTAATGAGAGAAGCACATCTTTTGCTGATACCCCATTCGGATCTATGGTTGTAAAATCAGCAACTGTTTCCCATAAACTTTCATCTTCTGCGACTCCGATCGGCGATATTTCGAATATAGGTTGTGAACGACGAGCGACCGTAAAAGAAGCTCCTTTTTTCACTCGAAAAATATATTCCTCCATGTTTTCACGAAGTTCTTTAAGTCCGATTATTTACGGTCGTTTTAATTTGAGTGTTTTCATGCAGTAAGTTTATTTTAAGATAAACTTTGTGTCAAACTACGCTGATCAGTTCTTCTTCTCCCTATACCCCAACGCTTCAGCAAGATGTTTTTCCTGAATATCTTCACTTCCCGCAAGGTCGGCGATGGTTCGTGCGAGTTTGATGATACGGTGATAAGCACGCGGTGAAAGCGATATTCTGGTCGCGGCGGAATTGAGGAGATTTTTCTCTTTTTCGCCAAGTGGTGCAAATTTTTCCAAATCTTTTGCGCTCATTTCGGAGTTGGTATTTATCTTTTTGTCGGCAAACCTTTTTTCTTGAATTTCTCTTGCTTTTAGTACTCTGTCGCGAATATCTTTAGAGGTTTCCATTCCTTCCGGCACTTTGTCAGAGAGTTTTTTGTAGTCGATTTCGGCGACTGGTAGGAAAATATCTATTCGATCCATAATCGGACCAGAAAGTTTACGTTCATATTTGTAAATATCTCCTGCCGAACAAACGCACTCTTTTTTAGTACCTTTAAACCCGCACGGACACGGATTCATCGCGGCAACCAAAATGAAATTCGCTGGAAAAACTTCCGTCCCCTTCGCTCTTGAAATGCTCACAAATTTTTCTTCCAGCGGTTCGCGCAAGCTCTCTAAAACTCGTTTTTCAAACTCAGGGAATTCGTCTAAGGTATATGTCCTACAAAAAACATTCATTTATATTGTGGGACAACTATTTAGGTTTTTACCATCAAAAAAACACTCTTGATTTCTCAAGAGTGTTACGCTGTAATCAGTTTTCTTTATTTCGCGGACAAAGTTTCAGACAAAAACTTATCCCATTCCTTTATGTCAACTTTTTTCTGAGAAAAAAATCGAAATTTTTTCATTCACCTCTTTTTTCATGTTTTCACAAGTAATGGCGTATCCCTGTTGATTATTAGGAATATCTAATTTATGGCAACCTTTTTCTCCGTTATGGTTTGTCCAGATGCTATATTCGATCCCGTCTAAATTAATAGAATGTTGATTGTATTCATTTCCATCAGAACAAGCACTTAATACAAAAATCAAAATTATCACTGGTAATAAAAATAACTTTTTCATTTTTTACCTCTCAATTTTTTAAACAATGGGAAATAAAACTTCAACAAAAGCACCAAAAAGTAATATACCCAACCCACATGCAAGTATATAGAATTCTTGATTTTGTGTCAATAGTGTGTTTCAGTTCTTCTTCTCCCTATACCCCAACGCTTCGGCGAGATGTTTATCTTGTATGTTTTCACTTCCTGCCAAGTCGGCGATGGTTCGCGCAAGTTTTATAATCCGATGATACGCGCGCGGTGAAAGACCCATGCGGGTTGCGGCGGAATTGAGGAGGTTTTTTTCTTTTTCTCCGAGCGGAGCGAATTTTTCCAAGTCTTTCGCGCTCATTTCGGAATTGGTATTTATACGTTTGCCTTCAAATCGTTTCGTTTGTGTTTCGCGAGCTTTTAAAACACGGTCGCGAATATTTTTTGAAGTATCGGTTCCCTCCGGCGCTTTGTCGGAAAGTTTTTTGTAATCAATTTCGGCGACGGGCAAAAAGATATCAATGCGATCCATAATTGGGCCGGAAAGTTTGCGTTCATATTTGTATATGTCGCCGGCCGAGCAGACGCACTCCTTTTTAGTACCCTTAAATCCGCACGGACAGGGATTCATCGCGGCGACCAAGATGAAATTCGCCGGAAACACTTCTGTCCCCTTCGCGCGACTGATTGAAACAAATTTTTCTTCAAGCGGTTCTCGCAAGCTTTCCAAAACTCGTTTTTCAAATTCGGGAAACTCATCTAAAAACAAGACTCCGCGATGTGCGAGGGTTACTTCGCCCGGTTTTGGAAAAGCTCCGCCTCCGATCAGTGAAACATATGAAGAAGTATGATGCGGAGCG
This sequence comes from Candidatus Parcubacteria bacterium, assembly GCA_026395595.1. Lineage (GTDB taxonomy): Bacteria > Patescibacteriota > Minisyncoccia > Phycocordibacterales > CAIJYI01 > CAIJYI01. The sequence continues at coordinate 132,688 of JAPLYL010000002.1, forward strand.
CGAAATGGGGCGGTGGTGACAAGCGGTTCTTTAAGTGTGCCGGAAATAGAGTGAATCCCCGTTATCTCCAGAGCTTCTTCAAAAGAAAGTTCTGGCAGTAATTGCGAAAAAGCGCGCGCCAGCATAGTTTTCCCTGTACCGGGCGGGCCGAACATAAGAACATTATGCTTTCCTGTTGCGGCGATTTCCAAACCTCGTTTTGCGGTTTCTTGCCCCCCGTACGTCTTCAAAGCCGTATTCACGCAGTGTTTCTCTTTTTTCAACTCTTCCCGGAACATGAGGCGGAATAGCCTTCGAAGCTGTTTCATCTTCAGATGTCATAGTATTCAGGTGTCTAATGACCTGTAAAAGCGTTTTACATCCAAAAACCGTAATACCCTCAATGATTGAGGCTTCATCTGCATTCTCATATGGCAGAAAAACTTCGGTAAAACCTTTTTCTTTTGCTTTTTGAACCAGAGGAAGCGCCCCTTTAATAGGACGCAGTTCCCCGTTTAATCCGAGTTCTCCCAAGAAAAGTTTTTCTTTGGTATCAAACTTTATTTCTCCGCCGGCTAACAAGTATGTTAATGCGCACGCGAGATCAAAAAGAGTCCCCTCTTTTTTTATATTTGCCGGAGTGAGAGAAATTATTATTTTCTGATTTTTTGCTTTCGGTGATTTATACCCGGAATTCTTTATTGCTGCGGAAATGCGGTCTTTTGATTCATCAACGGATTTGTCGGGAAGTCCTACGACGGAAAAAGAGGCCATTCCTTTAGAAATATCCACTTCCACACAGACAATATGAGCGCGCAGTCCGACAGATTGAGCGCTATAACTTTTTGCGAAACCCATGATACATAAGAAATAAGCAAAAAGAAACAAGAGAAAAGGAAAGTTACCCCCCTATTTTTCTTATTGCTTTTTTCTTTTTTCTCGTTTAATTGTTAATATGCTCTTTACATGTTTCTGCTGCTGGATTTGCTTCCAAACGGTCATCTTCTATTTCTCCTTGGCAAACTCGGCAAATGCCGTACTCCCCTTTTTCTATTCTTTCAAGAGCCGCTTTTATCTCATTAAAACGGACTTCCAGTTCTGTTTCAACCGCGCTTCTTTCTTCAAATTCTTCAAATTTGTCCGCGAGAGAATTTTCATCTTCGGTATCAATATCTTGCGTGTCTCCCGGAGTTGCCTCCCAGTCATTCGGATTTGACGGGTTTATTCGTCCGACGCCTTTCAGTTCTTCTCCAAGTTGTTTCTTTTCCATTAAAAGCGCTTCCTTAAAGTGTTCAATGTTTTTCATATGCGTTTATGATAGCAAATTTTTTTTCTTGCTACAATTATTTCTATTTTATCCAAGCTATTCACATCTCCCCCTTATTTTTCTCGTCATTCTACCGCAAAGGTACCCAGTTTTCATAACCGCTTCATTCCTTCAGAATTACCCTAAGTTTACTTGACATTACTTTTTATGTTGTATACTGTATAACAACTTAAGTCACTGGTGTGATTTAGGTAAGTAGGCTTCTGCAGAAGCAGAAACTATATGTCTTTGTTCTATGAAATAGGAAAAGAAAATGATATTTATAAAAGATTGCGTTACCCGCCAAAAGTTTATTGAGTTAGTTGAATTTAGTCTTGCGCCAGAGTGTCAGTTCTTAATAGCCGTGAAACCAAAAACGAATATTGTTAATGATCATTTGTTTCAAAATGGTTCTATTATATCCTTTCTGAAGGTTGAAGAACACATTTTTGAAGATGTTGACGCGCAAGGTTTAGCAACACTTTGGGCCGGATTTTCAGTGAAAATTCTTGTTGAAGACGAGTATTGGGTTAAAAAAGAAAAAAGATACTACAAGTCAGAAATAACTCCTCCTGAAATTCTAAATAAAGTTGCCGAAATTTTAAGTCGGTAAATAGCGATTAATCCTATCACACCCCTTTGATACTATCAAAGGGGTGTTTTTCTCTTACTTTTTCTTTAACTCCACATCAAGCCGTCGGGAAAGTTCAAAAAGCGTATTGTTATTTGTGGTGATAATAAGAGTATTTTGGTCTTTGAACATATAGACAAGAGCGATGCTTTTATCAAAATTGTATAAAACGCGCGTATCTTTGTTTTTTGTGACCAGGTCGCTCCATGTTCTTTGTCCGAGTTCGCCTTCTCCAATCGTTCCAAAAAGAGGTTTTAGATCTTGAGCCATGGTCCCTTCCCACCCAAGCATTCCCACAAAAGCGTTGTCATAATAATCTGTTTTGAGAATAAGAAATGGCTGGTTTCCGTTGAAGGTATGGTATCCAAACATGAAATCATCCTTTATGGTGCGAAGAATTATTTGAGGAACCGGTATTTCAAGTTTTTCAATAATTTTTTTTGCTGAAATTAAATTTTTCTTTTTAACAAGACCTGTATCGGTTTGAGTCAGGAGGGTTTCCGTAAAAAAGAGATATTTTACGGTATCAAGCTTTGGTTTTGAAGAAGTTACCTCCTGCTGAATTTCTTGAGAAAGAACTTTTTCATTTTTTTCATCGGTGGAAATTTCCTGTATTTGTTCCGTACTGATAAGAGGAACCACTTTAACCTCAGTAAGAAGTTGTTCTCCTTTTGATGGCAGGAAAAAAGTGTAATAGACAACTCCGGCGGTCGCCAAAAAGAAAAGAGTGGAAAGAACGATAAGAGTGATATTTTTTCGTGATTTTGGTGATTCCCTCTCTTCTTTTTTGTATTTGTTTTTTTGTTCTTCCAAAACCATTCGGACGAGAGAAGTTTTTTGGTCTTTAATCACTCCCGCTACATCTTTTTTGTAGGTACGAAGAGTCGGAATATCTGATGGGTCTACTTTTGTTTGCGTTTTTATTTCATCAAGCTTCTCTTTAGGCAGAATGGATATTTTTTTTGCGCTTGTGTTTTGTTGTGGAATATCGTCAGTTTTTGTATGAGATTCTTTTGTTTTTTCAATCGGCGCAATATCGCTCATATCAATCGTTGGCTCAAGTATTTTGCTTTGTTCTGGAAGATGGGAACCCCTTAAGATATCAACAGTTTCTTCAGTCTGTTTTTTTTGAGGTATAGAAGGAATAACTGTTTCCGAAGGTGTTTGCTCTTTTTGCGGCACATCAAAAACGATACCTTCACTGAGTAACAGTGATGGATTCTTTTGCGGTATATCAAAAGGAATGTTTTTGTCCGCATTTTTCTGCGGGATATTCCCTAAAATTCCCTTTTTTGGAATTTTGTCTTCATCCATATGAAATTATGGTTAATAAAACCGATCTGGTTTTATGTCGCGTGATTATATTTTTGAGATGTTTCCTTTTTTTTGATTCTTTAATTTCAACCCAACCGAAATAACACATCCCTCTTTTATAATATCACTTCCTTTACTTACGCGAAACGGTGGAATTTCTGAAATGTGGACAAGTCGCCATCATATTTTCATTTTGCAAAAAAAGTCCCGGCTATTTGCCGGGACTTTTTAAAAATTAAGATCTATTCGTACGCGGTGTAAAAGGACGGTCATGTCCGCCTCTGAATGTTCCGCGGTCTCCTCCAAAAGTTCTTCCCTGAGATCCGCTCGGACCAACACCCGGTGCTGCCGGTTTGACGCCTTTTCTTGCGGCAAATTCCGGATCGGCTTGCTTGATGGAAAGTTTCATTTTTCCTCGGTCATCAACTTCACGGATCATAACAGTGACTTCCTCCCCTTCTTGTACGACATCGCTTACTTTATTTACTCGGAACGGGGCTAACTCCGAAATATGAACGAGCCCCTCGTTGTTTATGCCGAATTGCACGACGGCTCCGATATCATCCAAGACTTTGATGACCTTTCCGGTATATTTTTCTCCCGGTTTGTAAACATGAGTCATTCCTTCAATAAATTTCTTTGCTTTTTCCGCTCCGCCGCCTTTTCCGGTGATAAATACCGTACCGTCATCGTCAATATCTATTTCCGTCCCAGTCGCTTCGCGTATTTTATTGATTATTTTTCCTCCCGGGCCGATAATACCTCCTATTTGTTCGGGAAGAATTTTAACCGTCAAAATTTTTGGCGCAAAGAGTGAAATATCCGCGCGAGGAGTTGCCAATTCTTTCTCAATGACATCAAGAATCTGAAGGCGAGCGGTTTTTGCCTTTGCAAAAGATTCCGTAAGAATTTTTACCGGTATGCCGTCTACTTTAACGTCCATCTGTATGGCGGTAATTCCTTCGCGAGTCCCGGCCACTTTCAAGTCCATATCTCCGTGGTGATCTTCCGGACCTTGAATGTCCATGAGAATTTTGTAAGTCTTTTCGTCTTCCATCATGAGGCCCATCGCGATGCCGGCAACCGGCGCTTTGATAGGCACTCCGCCGTCCATAAGCGCCAAGGTTGAACCGCAAACCGAAGCCATAGAGGTTGAACCGTTTGATGCCATAGATTCGGATACGACGCGAATCGTATACGGGAAAATATCTTTTGTCGGGAGTACGGGGATAAGCGCTTTTTCTGCAAGTGCTCCGTGTCCGATCATTCTTCGGTTCGTTCCGCCCATTCTTCCTGTTTCACCGCCTGAATACGGAGGAAAATTGTAATGATGCATATACGTCTTCTCTTTTTCAGATCCGTCTATCGTTTGAGAATCTTTTGGCCCACCAAGAGTCAAGACAGAAAGAACATGCGTTCCTCCGCGATAAAATACGCCGGTACCATGAAGTACGGAAGAAATTCCGCCCGCTTTTGCCGAAAGATTTCGCAGTTCGTCCATCCCGCGTCCATCCGGTCTGCTGTTGTTTTTTATGGCCTCTTTGTGGAGAAGTTCATTTACTTGGTGGTGGAAATACTCTTTTGCTTTCCCCACATCTTCGCCGGGAAGTTTTTCTTCTACTATTTTCCCCCATTCTTCCTCTAATTCATAACCGATTTTGCTTCCGGGGCCGACATAGAGCTTTTCTTTTAATGTTTTTCCGACCTCTTCTTCAAAAAGGGCTTTAACGACAGCCGAATGACCAGTTGCGGGAATCAAAACTTTCTTTTTTCCTATTTCCTTCACAATCATTTTTTGGAAATCTTGGAGATTTTCAAGTTCTTTCTTTGCTTTTTCCAAGGCCTTGCTTGCTGTTTCTTCGTTTATTTCTTTTCCTCCGAGTTCTATCATATTGATATTACCGTCTTTTCCGCAGACCGTCATATCCATTTCGTATTCGGGAAGTTCTCGTTCTGTGTTATTCGGATTGACGATAAATTCCGCTACTCCTTTTTTCTTCCCCAGTCTCAAAGCGGAAACCGGGCCATTGAAAGGAATATCGGAAGTGGCAAGAGCCAAAGAACCGGCAATAACGGAAAGAACATCAGTCTCGCATTCCCCAAGTGCCAATACCGTAATAACCACCTGTATTTCTTTGCGAATATGCTGGTCAAAGAGCGGTCTGATGGTTCGGTCTACAACGCGTCCGGAAAGTATGCCTTCGTTTGAGGGCTTCCCTTCTCTTCGCACATAACGGCTTCCAAGAATTTTCCCCGAAGCGTAAAAGCGTTCTTCGTAATCAACGGTGAGGGGCAGATAATCAATACCTTCTCTTTCGTTGCCTCCGATAACGGCGGTAGCGAGTACGACGGTGTCGTTATATCGCACGATAACCGAGCCATTCGTCTGGTCAGCAAGGTCAGTAAATTGAGCAATCAACGGTTTCCCCCCTATTTCTACGGAGTATTCTTTGCTTTGCATATTTTTACGGAGTGGTCGCCAGATTCTAGTACTGAAACAGAAAAAACTCATATTTCAATCCTAATATCCGCCGATCACCATTATTTTTGTAATGAATAATGCAAACACTATATCAATGTTTAAAAGAGAAAACAAAGTTGACAAAGATATGTAAATGATTTAGATTAATAATCGGATTTGATACAGAGGGAGAAAAAAAAGATGTCATTAGTTGAAATTACCGAAGAACAACAAAAAATTTTAGACAAATATGAGTTTGAACGCCTTGCTTCAGAAAGAGACGAGATTACAAAGAAAATTTTTGTGTACAGATTTTTAACTTTTAAACCGATGATTTTTGAAGAAGATCCTGAACTTCTGGAAAAACTCAACGAAAAAATTCGTTTAGGTGAATCTCAGCAAAAAGAAGTTGACATAAAACTTGCTGTTCTCCGTAAAAAACTCGGCATAGAAACACCGACCATCAATACAGAGTTGTAAAAAGCTTAAAAACGCCCAGAATCTGGGCGTTTTTTTATAATTTTTGAAATAAAAGCTTGAATATTTTTCGCTGAAATTCCGCAATCATAGGATTTTCAATAATAACAGCCGTTTCGGTATTATAATCAACGAAAGCTATTTTATCGCCGTAAATAAGCTGGGTTATGTCATATTCAAAAAGGTCAAAACTTTTCGGAATTATTTTTACCGATTTTTCAAACTTTATTTTTTTCCATTTTTTTGAACCTTCATTCGTGATGACATACCTTTCCAGTTGTTTTTCATCGCGCAGTTTTGTGTAATTTTCCGAAACATAATATCCTCGTTTTTTCAGTATGGTGGGGGAACTGTATCGATAAAACGTATCCCCTTTTTTGAGAGTGGCGACAATATCGTCATAAACCTTTCGTACTCCCTCTGTACCGTCAAGAAAGATGGTAAACGGTCGTTTTTCTTTTTTGTTGAATTCTGACAACATTTCAGGAAGAGCGCGGTTGAGATCGTTGCCAAGAGAAGATAGCAGAGAAGCAAGTTTTTCCGGCGATGCCGCCATAAACAACTTTCTTTTTCCTTTTATGGTTGTGTTTACCAAATTTCGTTCTTGAAGTTTTGGAAGCACTTTATACACTTCCGGACGATACAATTTTGTTGCGGCGGATATTTGAGAAATAGAAAGATTGCCTTTGTGTAAAAGAGCAAGGTATACAGCGCTTTCTTCTTTTGAAAGTCCTATTTTTTGTAAAATATCATTTGTTTCCATGATATGTATTATATTTAATACACATTTTATTGTCAATAATATGGCTTACAATATAATAAAAATAGAAAACAGATAAAAATATCATACAAATGTGAACAATAAAATAACAAATTTATTTACCGTTGATATATAGTGGAAACAGAACTTCATTGATAACAATATAAAAGGGGTTGCCATGAACGACATCACTCAAAAAACATTCAGCGTTATTTGCCAAAAATGGGAAGAAAGCGAAAGTGGTTGGGGTTCCAGACCGGACGGATACAGCCTGCATTTGTCTTTTGAAGACAGCAAAGCTTTTATTGACGGTTATTGGAAAGGAATGCCGGACGAAGTTCCGGACGAATACTCCCGCCCTTGCGGTACTGTTTATAAATGTTTTGTCTCTGAAGAAGTTTATTTAGAAGTAAAAGCAAGTTCGAATGGGTTGCGGTTTTGGAATGACGACTATCCCGTCGGCGACACCGATGGATGGATGAATGTTCCAAATACCCCAGACCTCTCTTCTGATGAGAAGGAAACATTGGTGATGGTTGAAGCGGTAAAAAAACTTCTTTCTTTACCACAAAAAGATTTATTAGAATTGCTTAAAAAATACCAATAAATCAAACACTATATAGATAAAAGGTATCTTTATGGACATAAACAAAAATATCACTAATCGTGAACTTTTTTTAAAAAAGTTCAGCCCCTATTTGAGCGCTTTTGGAATGGAACGCATCTATGATGCTTATAGATTTGCAAAATATGCTCATAAAGAACAGTATCGCACTGATGGTTGCCGATATGTTGAACACCCTCGCGCTATGGTTAAGATTCTTGCTGATGAGCTCGGTATCGTTAATGATTGGAAGCTTATCGTCACCGCTCTTCTTCATGATGTTTGGGAGGACACATGGCTTTTGACCCCAAGTTTGACCAAAAAGATATTCGGCGGAGATATTGCCTTATGGCTTTCTTTTTTAACGAGAGAAAAAGAGCACAGTAAAGAAGAATTTCCCAGGTATATTGGCAAAATATCGGAATCCGGTATCTGGCAAGTTGTTTTGATTAAGGTCTGCGATCGATTGCATAATTTGCGGACTTTGAAAAATCTTGATATTGACCGACAAAAAAGATATTTGCACGAAACTGAAACGTATTTTTATGATCTTGCGAAGGTTCTGATCCAGCTTGCGCCTAAACGTTTAAGTAAAAAAATGGTACTTCTGGAACAGGCGCTTATTTTTGAAATAAATACCTTGAAAATCGCAAGATCATAAGGTTTTAAAGACAAAAAGATTTGACCTGAAGACCGCCTTAATCGGCGGTCTTTTTTATTTCTCATTTATATTCGCAGGTATTCCTTGCTCAATTCCCTTTCCTCTATTATTCTTATGATATGAAAATCATCTCTTGGAACATCAATGGTATTCGCGCGACAAATAAGAAGAAGCTTTTTCTTCCTTTTTTGGAACAAGCAAAACCAGACATTCTTTGTCTGCAAGAAACAAAAGTGACCAAAGAACAACTTCCGGAAGAGTTAGTTACCATACCAGGATATTTCTCGTATTTTGCCTCGCCGGATACCAAGAAGGGGTATAGCGGGGTGGCTATTTATACCAAAGAAGAGCCGATAAAGATTGAATACGGAATAGGAAATCCCGAATTTGATAAGGAAGGTCGTGTTATTGTGGCCTATTACCCCGAATTTGTGCTTTTAAACGCATATTTTCCGAACGGCGGAGGAGGAGAAGAACGATTGAAGTATAAAATGGATTTTTATGATGCTTTTCTTTCTTTTATAGACCGTTTAAGGAAGAATGGACACAAAATTATTTTTTGCGGAGATGTAAATACGGCGCATGAAGAAATAGATCTTGCGCGTCCAAAACAAAATGAAGATAATACCGGATTTCTTCCCGAGGAACGCGCGTGGATTGATGAGGTCATCTCACACGGTTATACCGACACTTTTCGCAACGAACATCCGACAAAAAAAGATATTTATACCTTCTGGGATATGAAGAGTCACGCGCGCGATAGAAATGTCGGTTGGAGAATAGATTATTTTTTTGTTAGCAACAATCTTTTACCGAAAATAAAGTCAACACATATTTTATCTAATATTCTCGGTTCTGATCACTGCCCAATTTCGCTCTCAATAGAGCCGTAGTTTGTCGTGTCCTTTAAGGAAATTTAGTTATCCACAGTTATCCACATTAAAGGACTTGCGTATAAAGGACAAGGAAGTATAATAATAATCAGATAGTGATTCAATAAATAGATAACCAAGGGAACTTATTTGTTCTACCGCCTCAACAAAGGCAACCATCTATAAAAACATTATCATAGTCAGTCACATTTGTTCTTTCCTAGGTCACAAAAAATAGAATATACCCCAAGGGCCGCACATGCGGCCCTTTATTTATTATTGGTGCTAACCGAGCGGTCTTTTTCGCGACCTTTGCTTTATTTTTTAAAAATTATCGTGGAGCAGTACTATTTGTACAGCTCCGCGATAATTTTTAAAAAATAAAGCAAATTCTTGCCCTGCCGTAGCTTTAGCGAAGGAGGGTCATCGAAAAATCCTCGCTCTTTGTTTTGTTGTGTTTACAGGTGATTCTGAACCATAAGCCTCTGAATCCAAAAACTCCTTTTTCCCATCCAAATAACCCCTCCCGTCATGCCGGGCTTGACCCGGCATCCACGTAGTTAAGCGGTATTTCATAGATCCCGGGTCAAGACCGGGATGACGACTGAGAGTTTTTGGATTCAAGGATAAGCTTTTTTGACTTAAGGCACAATATCAATTACTATCTATGTTGGAAACACTGTATTTTTACTGCAAAAAGGAGTAGATTATGCAACTTGCTATAGATATCCTTAAACGAATCAATTTATTTTATGTAAACTACGGAAGAAATTCCAACGAAAAAGTTCTTATCACCTATTTTAACATGACACAGGGTCAAAGTGCGGAAAGCGTTCAAAACTCTTTGAACAAATTGTTTCAAAAGGATTTGATTACGCGAGCATCCTCGGGAGAAAAAGAGGAAATAAGCACTGACATTATCCCAACATCATACACCCTTGGATTATTGGATGATTATACAGTTGAAGAGATTTTCTTTAATAGAATCCAAAAATAAGGCTAGGGGCCTTCCGTAAATACAAAAACGCGACCAATCGGCCGCGTTTTTTAACATTTATTGATAGATCTCATGCGAACCTATTTTTAATAAAAATACCGTATTTTCTTCCCCGTACTCAAAAATGATTCGAAATTTATAATTTACTGAAAAACTATAAAAACCAGACAATTGACCGCCAAGTTTATGAACTTTTAACAATTTATGGTTTCCTTGTTCCTTAAAAAGTTCAATTTTTTCAATCGCCTCGTCTTGAAGCGCTATCGGAAGTGATTTCCATTGGCGGATAAAGAGAGGAGCATAAGCAATATCTAATTCCATAAAAAGTATATTACCCTAGTTGTTGAGAAAGCTCTCTTATATCCCCCCGCATTGCTTTACCTGCGTGAATTTCTTGCTGTGCCTTGAGAACATCGCTTACCGCCTCATCTTCAGCGAGAAGACGGAGCGCTTGTCTTACTACCTCGGCTTTATTTGAAGCCCGGCCTTTCTTTACAAAAGAATCAATAAATTCTTCAAGAGCTGGGTTTAATGGAACAGAAAGAGTACTCATAGTAATAATGTATTATATAATAATATGATACTATCATATTTCATTTTTTTGTTACCGTCAAGTCATAAGACTGTGAATCCAAAAACTCTTCGTTCGTCATCCTCGCGAATGCGGGGATCCACGTCGTTAAGTCATACTCTGGAGCACCACAAGAGTATTTCCATTTTTATAGTCGCTTCGCTCCTTATACTACAAGAGTATTTCCATTTTTATAGTCGCTTCGCTCCTTAAAAATTAGGTCAAAATTAGGTCGCCCCGTATTCGCGAGGATGACGATTTTGGGATATTTTAGTCCAAGGAAACGAGTTTTTGGATTCACAGACATTAGTCACAGAAACCTTATTTAACCCCGTGTTTCTTGCGTATTTCAGTAAGTTCTTGTTCCTCAGCCTCAGCTTTTGCCTCTTTCCCTTCTTCTCCAAGTTTTTTAAGCTCTGATTCCGGAAGTTTTATAAGTTCTTGAGTGCGTTTCTCAAGATATTCTGCTGTGTTGAGGTTTGGATCTTCTAAAACCTCCTCCAGGAGCGCGTGCAGGATAAGTCCAAGTTTTGGTCCGGGTGTTTCATGTGTAACCTCCATTATTCTCGTACCATCAATTTTGAGCATTCCGACGGAAACAGGTGCACGCATCGCTTCTTCTATCATCGCCTCGTATTTTCGTAAACGATAGGGTTTTTCAACCGGTCTTCCCATTCCAATACGGTCACATGCCCTTATTTTCATAAGATCCCACACATTTTCCGGTCCGACATTCGCAACAATCCTTCTTACTGCTGAAAGCGTTATCTTTTCCACATCTGAGAAGAAAAGATGATATTTTACCAGAGATGAAACCGTATCGGAAAGTTTCACGGGAAACCTTAATCGTTCCATTATCTTCTTTGAAACCCTTCCACCAACGACGTCATGCCCGTAAAACGTCCAATTGTCCTTCTCTTTAGACCATCGGCGTGTTTCCGGCTTGGAAATATCGTGCAGCAAAGAGCCTAAACGGATATGAAGAGGCCAATTATGCCTCGCCGCATTATCAAGAGCGCGAAGGTTATGTTCCCAGACCGTATAGATATGACTCCCGTTTTGTTCCACACCAATCCCCTTTTCCAGTTCCGGGACGATAAATCGCAATAAACCAAGCTCATGAGTCAAAACGATACCGCTCATAGTATTCTCCGACATAACTATTTTTACAAATTCATCACGAATTCTTTCACATGAAACATGTTTCAGATTGTCGGAAAGCTGTTTTATGGCATCTTCCGTCTCTTTTTCTATAGTGAAACCCAGTTGGGTAGCAAAACGAACAGCGCGCAGTAAACGAAGAGCGTCTTCATTGAAACGGTCTTCCGGTTTCCCTATTGCCCTGACGATTTTGTCCTTTATATCAGATTGTCCTTTATAAAGGTCAACAATAATACCCTCTTTTGGGTTGTATGCGAGTGCATTTATCGTAAAATCACGGCGTTTCAGGTCGTCTTCCAGTTTTTTACTGAAAATCACCGCATTCGGATGCCTTTTGTCGCTATATTCCGATTCCATTCGGTAAGGCGTAACCTCTATAATAGTTGTTGTTTCATGTGTAACAGGGTTTTCCTCATTTTTTAATGTTTCACATGTAACTATTTGATTGACCGCTCGCGCGGCTCGCTGTGGCGTAGGAGTCAGTCTGGGGACTGACGGATGAAAACCTACGGTTTTCATACTTTCCCTTGTTTCACATGTAACATTTTCGTCACCACCATCTGATGTTTCATGTGTAACGGTCGGTCGGACGTGGTCTCTGACCCCGTCCGGAACATTTGTATTTACCACAACCCCCACGGTTCCAAAGGTATTTTCATAGAAGGTTTTCTCAAAAAGCCCGATTATTTCTTCCGGTACGGCATTAGTGGTAACATCCCAATCTTTCGGTTCCCTTCCCAAAATAAGATCTCTTACACAGCCACCAACCAAATAAGCTTCAAAACCGGCGTCTTGAAGGGTTTCTGTTACACGTGTAACATATAATGGAATATGGCTCTGTAAGTCTTTCATAAGAGCAATTGTAACAAACTTTTGATATTTTGTGAATTTTAGTGTAGTATACGATTATAAGCGCCCGTAGTGAAACGGATATCACAACGGTCTTCGAAACCGTTAGTCCAGGTTCGAGTCCTGGTGGGCGCACAAGAAATATATAAGTATTTTTTCTATTGAAAAAACTTTTATTTTTCGTATAATAGTGACATTGCGGGTATGGTTTAGTGGTAGAACATTTGCTTGCCAAGCAAAAGACGCGGTTTCGATTACCGCTACCCGCACAATGAGAAAATACCGCCATGTGGCGGTATTTTCTGTTATCCACATAATTAAACTTTCTTTATTTTGTTCATTATTTTGTGTATACTAAAGATATGGAAATTAAAACTGAGTTTGAATCCGCTCTTATTTTACACAACATGCGCGAGTTCGTTATGGACAAACACAAGTTTGATGAATGCATACCGGAAAATATGAAAGAAGACCGAGAATACGGCTTTCTTGTGTCCGGACAGCGCAATTATTGGCTTTTGGGAAAGTTTCCTTTGCATGAAAAACGAGAAGATGGCGTCGTTTCAGCAGATCCGCGCGCTATTATTAATATCTTTGAAGTAACACATTTCATCGATAACGGACAGATTTGTACGCGAGGAAAATATAAAATACTCCAGATTGTGGGATAATACTCATCTACCATGACTCTTAAACACCCCTTATCGGGTGTTTTTCTATCCCCATAGATATGTAAAACTGTGGATAACTCTGTGTACATGTGTATAAAGGACACTTTTTTGAACCACTCGCAAGCATTCTTTTTTTGACCTTTTGTCAATAAATGTGGCTTAAAATAACACTATTTGCTTAGGTCATCAAGAGAAAAAGGGTAAAGTACAAAAGGGAAAAATAGACGTTTCACATGAAACGTTGTTTTGTGAATTTCCTTTAAAAGGGGTATTATCTTTTTATGTCAAAGACCGAGAAACAAGAAACAGGGGATATTGGAGAGAAAATAGCGGGACTTTTTTTGAAAACCAAAGGGTTTACCGTTATTGGAACGAATTACCGAAAACCATGGGGAGAAATCGATATTATTGTTCAGAAAAAAGGAAAGATTCATTTTATTGAAGTAAAAACCGTAAAAACAAGAGAAAATCAAAACCGATTAGACAAAGGACTTCCCTTAAGGAGGAGCGGTGAGCGACAAGGAAAGGGGAGTCTTTTGGGAGCGATTATTTTAGGAAAGTTTTTACCGCAGGAAAGATCCTATGCCATCAAAGAAATTTTTGAAGGGGACGGTGAAACGAAAGGATATCGCCCCGAGGATAATTTGCACCCATGGAAGCTTCAGCGGCTAAAACGGGCAATTATATCGTATTTGGAAGAAAAAAGGATGTCAGAAGAAGACGACTGGCAATTTGACGCCGTTACCGTTCGTTTAAACGAAGAAAGGAAGACTGCTTTGGTTGAGTATTTGGGGGATATTATTCTTTAATCTTACTAAATAAATAAATACGTGATTTTTTCATTGGTTTATGGTAGAGTAATCAGGTGAAAGACGGGGCGTAGTATACCGGTAGTACGTCTGCTTTGGGAGCAGATAGACCGAGTTCGATTCTCGGCGCCCCGACAAAGAAAAACAAAAGGCTGTTTGATTCAAATCAAACAGCCTTTTGTTTGACAGAAACTATACTTCTTGATACTATCGTCGGTGTCACTCCGCGGCACAGTCCGCGGATTTTTGTTTTTTGAAAATCAGTATCACTCTCAAATGAGGAGAAGAATATGGAAAAACAGGGGAATCCTCAGTTTTTTAAAGAAGTACGGTCAAAAGAAGATGCAACGGTAAAATTTATTTTCCGTGCGCCGGAGATCATTGAATTCAGTTATATTAATAAAAGCGACGGGAAAGATATTATTTGCGCTCCAACGCAAACCTCATGCAATCTTGGCTGTAAATTTTGTTTTCTTACGGATTTTAAACTTAAGGTTCGCAATCTTTTACCCGAAGAAATAACCAATCCTGTGGAATACGTTGTGGAAAGGCTTAATTTACTTTCTCGCGAAAAACGAAATTGCGTGCTTTTGATTTCTTTTATGGGTTGCGGCGAACCTTTGTTGAACCTGACAAATGTTATTACTGCGGCAAAAATGATACGGGAAAAGTATGCGGACCAATACGATGTTGTTCGTTTTGCGATTGCTACACTGGTACCAAAACCTTCGCTTCTTTTGCGCCTTATTGAAGAAGTGAGAAAAAATGATCTTGCTGTTAAACTTCATTTGTCGCTCCACACGCCTTTTAATGAAAAAAGAAGGGAGCTTATGCCTTCCGCTTCCGGTGTTCAAGAAAGCGTTTTTCTTTTGGGAAAATTTCGAGAAAAAACCGGAAATTCAGCAGAGATACATTATGCGATGATTAATGGGGTAAACGATCGGGACGAAGATCTCTCCGGACTTATTTCTCTTTTTGGCGGAAAAAATATTCCGATTAAGTTTTTGATTTACAACGAAAAACCTTCACTGGAGTTAAAAGAATCAACTCGCGTTGCTTTCTTTCGCGAAGAACTTGCCAAACATGGCATCGTTACTGAATTTTACATCCCGCCCGGACGGGACGTCGGAAGCAGCTGCGGACAATTTCTCTTAGAATACTACCTAGAATATAATCAGGTCAGTAAAAAATAGCTTTATAGCCCTCGGAATTTCCCGGGGGCTATTTTTTTACAGAAGTTTGCAAAAAGAAATTTACATATGTTATCATAGTGGTATGAATACTTACAAAGAAACGCTTGAAACCGCGAAAAAAATAATAGACGGGCTGGATATTTCCGCCGAAGATAAAGCTTTGCTTCATGAACGAATACCAAAGCTTTCTTTTGATGCGTTGGAAGTTTTTGTGTGGACGCTTGAAAAGGATCCGTCTGATGTATCCTCTCTTATTCAAAAAACACGACAATGGATGTCTTCTCAAAACGATCCGATTGCTATTCAGAAGGCGATAGATAAAGATAAAAAAGAACTTGAAGAAGCCATAGCAGCCACAGAAGAAGAGCCTTTAATTATATAAATTTTATGGAAAAATTTCCTGAAGCAGAAGAAATAAAAAAAGTTGATTCTCAAGAGGAGAGTGGAGGGAGATATAATTTTCCTCCAGAGGTGTCTCTGAATCCAAATAGCATGCCTTCCGTGGGTGAAAATAACCCGGAAGCAACAATTGAAGTGCTCCAGACAAACATTGCTTATCAAAATATGATAGGGGAAACCTTAGAGAATCATGCTCTTCGTAAAAACATGAGCAGTGAAGAAATAGAAGCTTTGGCGACCGCTATGGTTGAGCAGTATGAGGAAACAAGCATTGAAGCGGAAGAAGCGCAAGTTTCTGAGATATTTGAGGTAACAGAAGCGGAAAATAAAGAGGAAGTTGCGAAACAAAAAGAGGGAGGCGAGTCATCTATCTTTTCACGGGCCGTAGAAGTAATGAAAGAATACTTGGTGAAATATCCCAAAGTCGCGAGATTGGCTATGGTGGGGATGTTGGCTTATGAAATGGGAAATAATCCGGCAATGGCTGATGATACTTTTGGGCGGATGATATCCTCCGGTACAGAAGGCGCATCACGATACGCCTACTCTCAACAAGCGGGGCAGGAGCGTCTGCAATACAATGCGATGTATGGAGATCAGAGAGCCCGCTTACAATACCAAGGAGATATGCAAAGAGCGGAACAACAACGTCAAAGAGAATACAGCCAGCTAGATGACGCTATTTTACGGGCGCAATCATCGGAAAAATACAAAGGAACCCAAGAACAAGAAAATAAGATTGCCGGTCAGGTATATAAAATAAGAATGCAAATAGAACAACGGTATAGGCAGAATGTTTCCAATGCACAAATGAGAGCTCAGGCGACCCAACAAAATACGCAAATAAGAGCGCAGGAAATAGAGATGCAAAATAAAATGAGACAGCAAGAGATTGCCGTAGGCGTCGGATCTCAAATCGCAAATCAGGCTATTAATGGAGTTATCCGCGGAGTATTTGGGCGCTAAAATCTCACTAACTTATCCAAAAAACAAGACTCAATCTTTCGGGTCTTGTTTTTTTATGGTTGTTATGTTGGATTTTGTTATACACACCCTGTTTTTTTGGAAGGAGAGTATAATAAAAGAATAAGAGAAGGAAGGAGTACTATAAAATTATATCCCGCAGATACTCTCTAGAATGAGAATCCTATGCGCAGCGGGTTTTTTGGTGACTCCGCGTTGTTTGGTGGGTTATACAAGAAGAGAATAAAAAATTATTAGTTTTTGAAGGAAATTATGCAACCAAAAACAAAATCGCTTGTTGTGGTAAAAAGAGATGGATCAAAAGTTGCGTTTGATAGCGAAAAGATATTTCAGGCGATATTGAAAGCCGGCATTGCGACCAATGATTTTGGTGAGAAAAAAGCGCGCGCCATTTCCGAGGGAGTTTCTCATTTTTTAAGCAAATCCAGAAAAGAAGAACTTCCCATTGAGGAAATACAGGATGTTATTGAATTTGCGATTATGAATGCCGGATTTTATAAGACGGCCCGCGCGTATATTACTTACCGAGATTCTCGTGCCCGCGAAAGAGATAAAGAAAAGACCTTTGTTGAGGTGGAAAAAACCATTACCGAGTATTTGAACAAAGCGGACTGGAGAGTGAATGCGAATGCGAATCAGGGATATTCTCTCGGCGGGCTCATTTTGAACGCTTCTGGAAAAATTATTGCAAATTATTGGCTTTCTTCCGTTTATCCGAGAGAGATCGGCGAATCACACAGAGAGGGGGATATGCATATCCACGATCTTGATATGTTTTCAGGATATTGCGCCGGATGGAGCTTGCGTGCTCTTATTGAAGAAGGTTTTAACGGGGTGCCTGGAAAAGTAGAATCTGATCCTCCGAAACATTTGGAAACAGTGGTGGCGCAGATGGTGAATTTCTTGGGAACTCTTCAAAATGAATGGGCGGGAGCGCAGGCGTTTTCTTCTTTTGATACCTACATGGCTCCCTTTGTCCGAAAAGATGCTTTAAGTTATAAAGAAGTAAAACAATCGGTACAGCAATTTGTTTTTAACTTGAATGTTCCGTCACGTTGGGGGACACAGACCCCTTTCACTAATATCACGCTTGATTGGGTGTGTCCGGAAGATATGAAGAAAAAACAACCGATTATCGGCGGCGAAATTATGAATTTCACTTATGGTGATTGTCAGAAAGAAATGGATATGGTGAACAAAGCCTTTATTGAAGTTATGACTTCCGGCGACAGAAACGGACGTGTCTTTACTTTCCCGATTCCTACCTACAACATTACGAAAGATTTTGACTGGGATAATGAAAATGCGCAAGCTCTGTTTGAAATGGCAGCAAAATTCGGAACGCCCTATTTCCAGAATTTTCTGAATTCTACTCTGAAACCGAGCGATGTTCGGAGTATGTGTTGCCGACTCCAGCTTGATCTTCGTGAACTTCGTGCCAGAGGAGGAGGGCTTTTTGGTTCTGCGGAAATGACCGGTTCTATTGGCGTAGTTACCATTAATCTTCCGAGAATTGGCTATATTTCTGACACAAAAGAACAGTTCTTTTCCCGTCTTGGCAAATTGATGGATTTGGCAAAAAATTCATTGGAATTGAAAAGAAAAGTGGTCGGCGATAATATAGAAAGAGGGTTGTTGCCGTATACCAAAAGATATTTGCCGAATTTACATGCTCATTTCAGCACGATTGGCTTGAATGGAATGAATGAAGCGGTACGAAATTTTCTTGGAAAAGATATTGATATTTCTACCAAGGAGGGAAGAGAATTCGCTCTTGAAATTTTAGATTTTATGCGCAATCGTTTGGCTGACTTCCAAGAAGAAACGGGGAATATGTATAATCTTGAAGCGACTCCTGCGGAAGGAACAACCTATCGTTTTGCAAAAGAAGATCAGAAGCGTTTCCCTGGAATTATTCAAGCGGGAACAAGAGAGGCTCCTTACTACACCAATTCCTCCCATCTTCATGTCGGACACACCGATAATCCGCTTGATGCGCTAGATCACCAAGATGAATTGCAGACAAAATATACGGGGGGCACAGTTCTTCATCTTTTTTTGGGAGAAAGATTACGCGACTGGAAGACGGCAAGAAATTTCGTGAAAAAAGTCGCCGAAAATTATCGTTTACCGTATTTCACTCTGACTCCGACGTTCTCTGTTTGCCCGACCCATGGTTATCTGAATGGCGAAGTGCCGAAATGTCCAACGTGCGATGCTGAATGTGAAGTTTGGTCGCGTATTATGGGATATCATCGCCCGGTTTCACAATGGAATCACGGAAAAAAGAGCGAGTACGCGGAAAGAAAAGAATATATTCCGCCGACTATAGCGCATAAACCAGACGTTTGCTTACCGAAGGTTGTAAAGGGTAAGAAAGCGGAGATGGCGAAGTAAAAACTTTTAGTCCGCCAACCGGCGGATAAGGTTTCAGCTTTTAGCTTTAGATCATTGCAAAAAAATAACTGCCCCGACATTCGTCGGGGCAGTTTTTGTTTTTATCCAAGCAGGAGGTTGGCTAAAAAGATAACTACGTTTGCAAAGTGAAACTGTCTTTCTTTTGTGGTGTGTTCAAGTTTAAGTTCTTCGAACCAGCCGCCTTGATCAAGCACTTTTTTAAGAAAAACGCTTACTGAGGGGTATGTTTTTATGTATTCCGGCGTTTGTTCTTCGTATTTGTGTGATTCTTTGCGAGCATAGCATAGATTTGGTTTTTTGATTGGAACCGCTCCCGAAACCCTCATGTGGGTTAAAAGAACATGTTCAAAGACAACTTTTACCGGAGATTCATAGTAACTGTCCCCGAGAATGGTCTCTGACGGCTCAAGGTCTTTCTCCTCGTCTTTCAAAAAGTTTTCGTAAAGTGTTCTATATTGTTCCAGTGTAAGGTACGGTATTTTCTTCGGCACTGCTTTCTCCTGTTGTTAAAGTCTGTTCACTACTGTATATCACCATAAGTGATTTGTCAATAAAAGAATCCTTATCATTGAGGTATACTATTCTTATGCTCATCGGAGGATTTCAAAAATTGACACTTCTGGATTATCCGGAAAAAACAGCCGCGATGATATTTACGCGTGGGTGTACTTTTTTGTGCCCGTTTTGTCATAATCCCGAGCTTATTTATGCCGATCAAGATACGGAAAATGTAACAGAAGAAGAAGTTTTGGATTATCTGAAAAAGAAGAAAAAAATGATTGATGGCTTGGTGATCACCGGAGGGGAACCGACCATTCATAAAGATTTGGGTGATTTTATAAAAAAAGTTCGCGATATCGGCATGGTTGTGAAACTGGATACGAACGGGACTTCTCCGGAAACAGTGGAAAGGTTTCTCAAAGAAAAGATAGTAGATTACTTCGCGATGGATTTGAAACATACGTGGGAGAAATATAATCTGATCGGGCGCTCAAAAAAAGAGGAAATGATTGATGACGTGAAAAAAACCTTTTCTCTTATCCAGAATTCCGGCCTGCCCCATGAGTTTCGTACCACTGTTTTTCCGGGGTGTCACAGTGAGGAAGATTTTTTCACAATGGCGGGTTACTTATTACCTGGTGAAACGTATTTTTTGCAGAATATCCGCTACGGAAAAACACTGGAAAAGAATTTAGACAAAAGTAAGAAACTGAATGTTTCTCATGTTGTTTCCAAATTGAAAGAAAAGTTCCCATGGCTTATAATTGAAGAGAGGTAATGTTAAATTGTTATGTGAGATACTAAAATTTTAAATGCTTAACCATTTAATAAATAAAATACATGATGGGATACTACAATTATGATTTTTATCCGCGCCACAACGGCTTTGAAATAGTTATTGCTGTATTGTGCTGGATAGCGGTTGTTTCGTTTGTAATCTTTTTGGTGAAACGATTCGGAATGTGCCACGGGCGACGTTGTGGACACATGGGTGGGTTTCATGGTGGCTCCGCCTTGGACATCTTGAAAGAACGATATGCAAAAGGAGAAATCGACAAAAAAGAGTTTGAGTCAATGAAAAAAGAAATTGAGGGCTAGTTTCACAAAAATAATATATAAAAAGACTCGCAAAAATAGCGAGTCTTTTTGTTATAATGTCGGGCTGCCGGGAATCGAACCCGGTCTATATCCACCCCATGGACACGTACTACCGGTATACTACAGCCCGCCTTCACTAAGACTACGTCGGGCGATGCCCGCTTTCCTTTACTCTATCAGAAATTTCGTCTTTTGGAAATAAGTGTTTGTTTGCAAAAAAGCAGTTTCTTTGTTATATTATCCAAGTACTCAGCTTTGTCAGTGGGCTTTGCTCGCCGTAGCTTCAGCGGAGTCTGTCTTCGCCAAAAGCTATGGCAAAGTAAAAGCGGGTATAATTTAATGGTAGAATGGCACTCTTCCAAAGTGCATACCGGAGTTCGATTCTCCGTACCCGCACCAGAAAAACCGACCACATGGCCGGTTTTTTGCTTGTTGCTTCTATTTTTGTTATTCTTATCTATATGAAAGAAAATTTTGAAGAGGCATTGCGAAGTTTAAGCGAGGATATAAAACAGGAAGACGAGAAGAAGGCAAATAAAGATTTGCAAAAATACAGCAGTAAAAATATTCTTATGAAAGAGACGGCTGGTGTCGTGTATGAAATTCAAAAAGAGAAACAGCACGTTATAGATGAACTCCACCAAAAAATTCAAGATGTAGAAAACGATAAAGAAGTTAGCGGTTTTACGGAAGGAGAACCGCGTTTCGTTGAATGGAATAAACGGGCTCATCGCGCTATGGTCGTTCTTCCTTCCGGCAAACGTACGCCGGCTACTGTCGGGGAACTTGTAACTGACGGGGAGTGGAATCTTTCCTATACTCTTTCCGGTGAAATACCGAGGGATATCAGAAAACGTTTTATCACGGCGGAGGCACGGAGGAAAATTCACAATTTGGCAGATGAACAGATTATTGAAACAGAAAAAGAAAGAGGGCTAAATCCCGTATTCAACCACTTGAAGGAGAACGAAAAAAGCGGAGCAAAAGAAATGAAAGACGGATTTATTGCCGAAAAGCTTGTTGCGACGTATTTTGAAAAGAACATTCTTGATCATGATCTCCCTATGAAATTTGAAAGAGCCGATGTTCTTGAGGATTTGCAGGAAAGGATAGATTTCAAGATTTATCGTCCAGATCGTATTCGGGGCGTAGGGACAACAACAGGAGTGCAGTTGACGATAGATACTACGTATCAGACACAAAATCGCAAAAAAGGAGATATAGAGAAAGTAAAACTTGAAAATAAATCGGACGTTGATGATATTGTGCTTGTTACTTTACCTTTAGACCATCTTCGTCAAAAATTTTCCACATGGAAAAACAATGAAATGCGACCAGGCGGACCCATGAAAACATGGGGAGATAAGGAGAAGAAAGAAATATTCAGAGGTGTTTTGTATGGAATTTTTCCGGAAAAGGAGATATCCGGTATGTGGGAAAGCGTAATCAGTGATGCGTCGGAAACGGATTTGAAAATAAACGAAGTGATTGAGCAAATTTCAAAAATTAGCACTGAAAAAAAATCTCAAAAACAAACGAATAAAACAGAGATTACTACAAAAAAAACTTCCGATGAGGGCGGACAGGAAAATCTGGATAAATTTGCGAATAAATACGGTAGGTGGTTCGGTAAGAAAAAGTAGTATTTTTTGTTAGGATTTGGTATGGTTTATTTACCAAAGGTTAGTAAGTATATGCTTGCCCTGCGTAGCTTTTAGCGAAGCATGGGCCCGGGTGGCGAAATTGGTAGACGCGTACGCTTCAGGTGCGTATGTCGCAAGACATGGAGGTTCAAGTCCTCTCCCGGGCACAAAAAATCATCCGCTTCTGCGGATTTTTTGTGCCCGGGAAGGGAGTGCCCTGCGGCACTCGCGGGAGGATTTGAAGATGTTGAACTTGTCGCAACGAGTCGAGGCCGGTGAGGAATGGGCTGGGCCCCGTTCCGCAAGACCTTTTGAGAATTTTTGTGAGCGGTGAGCGCGACCTAAATTTTTACGACCATGGGGGAGATAAAAATGGAAGTACTCTTGCGGTGAAACAAAAAGTCCAAAAGGTGTACTGCGCCAGTAGGGCGAAGTGAGACGTGAAACATGTACCGTTCCTGTAAGGAAAAAGTCCTCTCCCGGGCACAAAAAAGACCAACAAAAGGTCTTTTTTATTTGTATTTATTGATGATCTGTCAAGGTAACCCTCTCTCTGTTTTTCGGTTATACTATTTATGATGAACAACAAAGCTCAACCGGTGAAACTCCGTACGTGGATAGAGATAGATACGCGTGCAGCCACTCAAAACTATAAGGTTTTTCGGGGTATTATTAAACCGAAGACGAAACTGATGGCCGTCGTGAAATCCAATGCGTATGGAAACGAACTCATCGGTTTTTCCAAGATGCAGGACAAATTTGGGGCTGATGCATTTGGTGTGGACTCTATTACTGAAGGACTCGCCTTACGCGAGGCGGGAGTGGTGAAACCGATACTGGTTTTGGGGTATACGATCCACGAAAACGTCCGCATTGCCTCAGAAAAGAACATCAGTATTACGCTTTCCAGTTTTGAAGCGCTTTCTTTGTTGATAAAAGAAAAAATACCGGTTACTGTCCATATAAAAATAGACAGCGGTATGCACCGGCAAGGATTTTTTCCGAAAGACGCAAAAAAACTCGCCGATATTCTTTCGAAGAATAAGCACATAAAAGTAGAGGGAATGTATACTCATTTTGCCAATGCAAAAAATCCGAGCTTTTCTGGAGATACCGACCAACAAGCGATGGAATTCAAACAAACTGCGGATATTTTTGAAAAAGCGGGATTTCATTTTATAAAACACGCGAGCGCGACATCAGGCGCTTTGCTTTTTCCTGAATATCACTTTGATATGGTACGTATCGGCATTGGTTTGTCCGGTTTGTGGCCGGCAAAGGAAGTGGAACGGGTGCTGGAGAAAAAAATAAAACTGACGCCGATACTTTCTTGGAAGACCGTCGTTGCCGAAACAAAAACCATTCCGAAAGGGGAGAGAATCGGATATAACTTCACGGAAACTTTTTCCCAAGATGCGAAGATTGTTATTTGCCCGATTGGTTATTGGCACGGATTTCCGAGGTCTCTTTCTTCTATTGGTCATGTACTCGTTGCTGGAAAGCGTGCAAGGGTACTCGGACGGGTTTCTATGGATATGATCACTGTTGATGTGAGCGATATAAAAAACATAAAAATAGGAGATGAGGTTATTCTTATCGGAAAAACAAGCAAAGAAGAAATTACCGCCGATGAATTCGCCGCTTATTCCGATACCTCAAGTTACGAGATTGTAACAAGGATCAATCCAAAGATACAAAGAGTGTTTTTATAAGATTATCAAAAAACAAAAACTCCTCCGATCGTCATCGGAGGAGTTTTTGTTTTTTTGATAGAGGTAGATTTACTTTACCGCATCTTTGAGAGCTTTTGCTGCGCGGAATTTCGGGACGGTCATAGCGGCGACCTGAATCAATTCTCCTGTTTTTGGGTTTCTTGCAGTGCGAGCTTTGCGAGCTTTTACGGCAAAAATTCCGAGACCGGCAATGGAGACATCTTGGCCTTTCTTGAGGCTTCCGATAATGGTGGCGATAACGGTTTCCACTACGTCCTCAGCTTGTTTCTTCGTGGTTCCGAGAACTGCGTGTACCGCTTCAATTATGTCTTGTTTGTTCATAGTTATTATTCTTTTACTTTTAATGACGTCTACTTGATACATTACGATATCAGTATCAAATTGATCGACTAAATGTTCTTGCATTCATTATATATTATAGGGTTTTTTATGCAATAGAGCCGTAGAATGGTAATAATTTTCAATTTACAATTTTTAATTTTCAATCAATTTTCAAATGTGACAAACGTCTGTGTTTGAAAATTTTTTCATTGAAACATTGTAAATTCATTGAAAATTAAAAATTGTAAATTGAAAATTTTTTTAAAAAAACAACCCTTCCTTTTCAAGAAAGAGCTGTTTTTTTTGGCTAGTTTTAAAGGTTTTTCTACCTCGCGTATTCTATCACCCTTGATTCTCTTATCACATTCACTTTGATTTCTCCCGGATATTTGAGCTCGTTTTCAATGCGAACAGCAATCTCTCGGGCGAGTTTTTTGGACTCAAGATCAGTCACTGCTTCGGGGAAAACAAACACTCTTATCTCGCGCCCGGCTTGAAGAGCGTAGGCTTTTTCCACACCCCCAAATGACGTGGCAATTTTTTCCAGTTCTTCAAGACGCTTGATATAATTTTCAACAGAGTCGCGACGCGCACCTGGACGGCCTCCTGAAATAGCATCGGCAACCTGAACCAAAATAGATTCAACGGTTTCGTAAGGATACTCTTCGTGGTGCGCTTCCATCGCCTTGATGATCTTTTCATTCGCTCCGAACTTCTGAAGAATTCTTCTTCCGATGTCTACGTGCGTTCCTTGAATTTCATGGTCAACCGCTTTTCCGATGTCATGAAGAAGAGCGCCAGCTTTGGCGATTTGAATATCTGCGCCGAGTTCTGTTGCGAGCATGCCGGCGATGTGCGCCATCTCAACCGAGTGACGCAAAACATTTTGTCCGTAGCTGGTTCGGAAATGGAGTCGTCCCAAAATGGAAACGATGCGCGGATCAAGATTGAAGACCCCGCACTCGTACACCGCTTTTTCTCCTTGATCTTTAATGATCTTGTTTATTTCATTTTTCGCTTTTTCTACCATCTCCTCAATCTTTACCGGCTGGATGCGTCCGTCGGCAATGAGATTTTCAAGAGCGAGTTTGGCGATATTTCTTCGTACCGGATCAAAAGCGGAAATAGTGATGGAACCGGGAGTATCATCAACGATAAGTTCTACTCCGGCAGATCTTTCAAAAGCGCGGATGTTTCGTCCTTCTTTTCCGATTATTTTCCCTTTGATTTCATCGGAAGGAATAGTGACCGCGGTCGTCAACACATCTGAAGCGACGGAATTTCCCAAACGATGAATGGCTGTGGTAAGAATTTCTCTCGCCTTTCTTTCCAGTTTTTCATTTCCGGTGTGTTCCAGTTTTTGCATGCGGACGAGAATATCTTCCTCATTTTGTTTCTCAACTTTTACCATGAGTTCCTCCTTTGCTTCCTCTGGAGAAAGTTTGGCAATGCGGGAAAGATCTTTTTCCACTCCTTTTTTCAGGTCTTCGGATTCTTCCCGTATTCTTTTGATCTCTACGACTTTTTGTTTGAGAGATTCAACCTCACGATCAATATCCTGTTGGCGTCTATCCAACAGTTCTTCTTTTTTGATAAAGCGATCTTCCGTTTTTTGGAGGATCTCTTTTTTCTCTTTCTCTTCTTTTTTTATCTCTTCAACCTTACGGGCCGCTTCTTTTTCCGCTTGCGCTGTGATTTTCTGAGCCTCTTCCTTTGCGGAAAGAAGCATTTGTTTAATCTGGATCTCCATGGAACCCTTTTTCCCGAGGGAAACCAGAAGACGCAGATAGTACCCGAAAGCCACCCCCGCGAAGGTTATGACAATGAGCAATAAAATTTGTAATGACATTTTGGGTGTTTCGCTGTACGCAAAAACCCCTACCAGTTAGGCGTTTCCCTAAAAAATATAGATAAAGATAGATATTTTCGTGTTTGAGAGCGCATAATCAAGATAATTTGGGTTTTCTTTAAACGAAACCGGAACCATCATCCTTTGACAACGGTATTTAACTCATAACGATACCCGTAATAATAGCAGAAGAGGGTCAAAAAGTCCACCGCCGATAGACGGAGAATAAAGCAACAAGAAAAAAGAAAAAAGGGAACGGCCGACTGCCGGGCTGGGGTTGTACCCCAGCCCGAAACGTTTGAATGACATAGTAAAGTTTGTTTAAAAAAAGAACCTCGTCTGGTCACACAAACGTTCCGGAATGGGGTACAACCCCGTTCCGGCGGTACGTCGTCGTCCCCTTTTTCTTGTCGCTTTTTGCTTAATTCTTTTTCTTACGCTTTCGGTTTCATGACTGCGTCAACCAATCCATAGTCTTTTGCTTCTTCAGCACTCATATAATAGTCGCGGTCGGAGTCTTTGTTGAGTTGAATAGTCGTCTTTTTGGTGTTTTTGGCGAGGATTCTATTCAAATTTTCTTTGGTTTTGAGAATGTGACGGGCGGTGATCTCAATATCAGAAGCTTGCCCTTCTGCTCCCCCCATAACCTGATGGATCATGATTTCCGCATTCGGGAGAGCAAAACGCTTGCCTTTGGCACCAGAAGAAAGAAGTACGGCCCCCATGGAAGCGGCAATACCGACACAGATGGTTGCGACATCGGGTTTGATGTGTTCCATTGTGTCATAAATGGCGAGACCGGCGGTTACGGAACCTCCGGGGCTATTGATGTAGAGGGAAATATCTTTCTTCGGGTCTTCCGCTTCAAGGAAAAGAAGCTGAGCGATCACGATATTTGCGGTGTAATCATCAATCGGACCCGCGAGGAAGACGATACGCTCGCGAAGAAGCCGAGAGTAGATATCATAAGCGCGTTCGCCGAATTGTGATTTTTCAATTACTGTAGGTATGAGCATAGATTTATTTTTTTTTATTCGTCATTCCCTTGAAAAAGGGAATCCATGTTTGGTGATATAACTTTGGATCCCCGTATCCGCGAGGATGACGAAATGTTATGAATAACAAAAATAGCATACCATAAGAAAGATTTGTTGACAATAGCTGTTAAAATAGGTATATTTATGGCAGATACGTTCCATTTGAAAGGAGGATATATGGTTATCTGGTACGCTTTGTTGGCGCTTGTCTCCGTTGGTTTTTTGATCGCGGCTTGCATTGTGGAAGCTGAACAAGGGTTTTATCGCGCGATTCCTTTAGGTCTTATCGGTTTCGCCGGAATTATTCATGCCTTCTATTTATATAGCATGTATTTGCTTTCCGTTTACATGGCCATAAATTAAATGGTTATGACAACCCCGTCCTTTCAAAAGGGCGGGGTTTTTGACAAAAAAAACGAGCAGTGGTAGTGTACCAACAGATTTGGTCGGTTTTTTGAAAGACCAATTTTGTTTAACTATCAAAAGAGGGCTTTGAAATATGGATAAAACTTCTGAAAGATCTCTTGAGCTCCACCAAGAACTCGGGGGAAAAATAGAAACAGGGTTGAAAAAAAAGATAAGAAATCCGAAAGATCTTTCTTTGTTATATACACCCGGGGTTGCTGCTGCCTGTACGGCTATTGGGAATGATAAAAAACTTTCCCGTGTCCTGACAATAAAAAAGAATACGGTTGCCATTGTTTCTGACGGTTCAGCCATTCTCGGTCTTGGAAATCTCGGACCGGAAGCGGCATTACCCGTTATGGAGGGGAAAGCGGTACTTTTCAAACAGCTCGGCGGAGTGGATGCTTTTCCTCTCTGTATTGATGCCTATGAAACGGAAGATATTGTGAGGTTGGTAAAACAAATAGCGCCAACCTTCGGTGGTATTAACTTAGAAGACATTTCCGCTCCGCGATGCTTTGCTATAGAACAGCGTTTGAGAGAAGAACTGGATATCCCCGTGATGCACGATGATCAGTGGGGAACGGCGACCATTGTTCTTGCCTGTTTGATTAATGCGGTAAAATTGCGCGGACTTGATAGAGAAGAGGCGGAAGTGGTGGTGAACGGCGCCGGTGCGGCAGGTATTGCGGTTACAAAACTGCTTCTGGCGTATGGTTTTAAGAATATCGTTATTGTTGATACGAAGGGCGCCATATATCAAGGACGAAAAGATTTACTCCTCTTGTGCGAAAACAATCGAGAAAAATATCTTATCGCCAGTAGAACTAATCGATTCTATGAATGTGGGGATTTATCTGAGGTAATCGGCGATACGGATATTTTTATCGGCGTTTCCGGCCCGAACATCCTTACTGAGGATATGGTTCTTCATATGAATAAAGATCCGATTATTTTTGCGTTAGCTAATCCTATCCCCGAAATCATGCCTGATGTAGCCCATAAAGCTAGGGCGTTTATTGTTGCAACGGGAAGTTCTGAATTTCCGAACCAATGCAATAATTGCTTGGTGTTTCCGGGAGTCTTTCGTGGAGCGCTGGATTATGGGGTGAAAAAAATCACGGAAGAAATGCTTATTTGTGTTGCGAAAGCCATTGCCGGGATGGTAAAACATCCGAAGAAAGAAAACATCCTTCCTCATGCTTTAGACCGAAGAGTTCCCGTTATTATAGCACAGGCCATCGGTGAATACTTCAAGAAATCGGAATCATCTTTTTGTCCCCCCGTTATCGGTTGGGAATGCGTCTCTTAATATTTTTTAAGTAAGGAGAAAAACCATGCCATTTGGCCCCTTAATTGTTCGTTTATTGATTGCTCTCGGAGCGATGTTCTACGGCTTTCATAAAGTCGGCCCGCCAACTTCTTCAAACTCAAATACAACGAAGAAAAAATGGCTCCAAAAAAGCAATAAGCAATAAGAAAAAAGTATACAAAAACCCGAACGCTATGCGTTCGGGTTTTTCTTTATTCTTATTGCTTATTGCTTATTGCTTTTTCCTTTTCCGGTGTTTCCAGAAATTCCAAAACTTTCTCGTTGGTCATAACCATTTCTACATACGATCTCGTCCTGTCTTGATCGGCATCCGCGTAGTGTTCCATGATATGTTCCACTTCCTTGGTAACGAGGTCTTTTTCGGGGGAGAGTTTTTCTGTTTCTGCTATTTTATCAATGATGAGCTGGGTTTTTGCACGAGCTTCTGCGTCTTTCTCCCATTCTTTTCGCATATCTTCCTCTGTCTTTTTCAAGTGCTTCAGGTAATCTTCAAATTTGATTCCCATTTGTGAAACATCGTGTTTGAACTGCGCGATCATTCTGTTTTGTTCGCTTTGAATGAGGACATCGGGAAGTTCAGCTTTGGTTTCTTCACTGATTGCTTTGATGATTTCCATTCTTCTTTTTTCTTTTGCTTGCTGTTCCTTTTCTTTCGTCATATTATCTCTCAGAAGTTTTTTGAGATCGTCAACGGTTTTGAAATCACCGAGGGATTTCAAAAATTCTTCGTGCATTGGAGGCAGATCTGCGTCTTTGACTTCCTGTACCTCCGCATTTTCTCCTTCCACTCTTTCTACTTTTGGAGCGCGCTGTTTTCTGATGTTTAAAATAACTTTTTCAACCTCTTCTTCTGATACTACCGTTTCAATGCTTTCTTTTGTAAACTTTCCGGCGAGTTTTTTGTAGTCAGGAAGTTCAATTTCCGGAAGAACCGCAACAACGATTTTGAACTCAAAAGGGTTTCCTTTGGCGAGTTTGGTAATACTGATGGTCGGATGCCCGATAGCGTCAATTTTATTGACCATGATAATCTCTGGGAATTTTGATTCAATGGCTATTTCCGCCATTTCTTCCAAAATGGTCATTTCTCCCGCTGAACTCTCTATAACTTTTCCGGGAACATGACCTTTTCTGAATCCCGGTAAATCGGCGTGTTCACCTAAATGGGAAAGAGCCTTACCTCTGAAAGATTCAAATTCTTCGGCGTCTATGGTGCCCATGATTTCAACCAGGGACTTCGGTAATTTTTTAATTTCAGTTTTCATGCCCATAAGCATAGAGGTTTTTGAAGGAAATGTCAAAAAAAATGACGTGTTTCCATCTTTCTTCCGAGCTTGGGACGACGTTCGGGAAGCGATAATAGAAAAACGGCTCGCGTGAACGCGAGCCGTTGTATTTATTCAGGAATGTCTTGCGATAATTCCAAAATTCCGGTGTTATCGAAATAAGGGGTCCTGAGCCCTTGTTCCCAACTCCAACCATAGTACGCTGCGCGAATCATTTTTCCGATATCGCCGTGGGTAACCATAAGCACGTTTTCGTGCGGGTGACGTGTCTGAATTTCTTTCAATACGATTTTTGCTCGCGCTAATGTCGCAGGAAAATCCTCGGAGCCTTCCGCATCCAAAAAATAGTCCACTTTTTCGGTCTTTAAAATTTTTGTTGCATATTTTGGAACATCTGAGATCGGTTTTCCTGTGAGGATCCCAAAATCTCTCTCAATAAGACCTTGATGGTAATTTACACCGGCAATATGTAAATGTCCGGCGATAATCCAAGCTGTTTGGTGTGTTCTCGGTAATGGGGAACAGTAAATTACTTTTATTTCACACCCTTCAAGCTTTTTAGCCACTTTCTTCGCTTGTTCTCTTCCAAGTTCTGTTAGTGATGTGTCGCGATGGCCGTTTAAAATCCCCGCAACGTTGTCGGTATCTTGTCCGTGGCGGACAAGAAAAATTTTACCCGGCGACTGCTTAAAAAGTTTTTCGAACCACGTTTTGATGACAAATAACCGTTGATTCATATTTTTCCCTCGAGTCATTTTTTCCTATATCAGTATATCATAAATTAAAACCTTTGTCAAAAAAACCTCGGCTACATTCAACCAGTTACTGCAACACTCACACCAGGACATCAAAAAAGGACGTTAAAAGATTTACCGAAAGTAAAAATAGGAATAAGTCGGCAAATAGCGATTCCTAAGAAATTTTATGATGCCATGAAGTTGGAACCCGGGGATTATATGGAAATAGAGTTTTGCGGTGATAAGCTTACCTTGACGCCAAAAATGTTTATCGAAAAGCGAATCGCGGAGGGTTTGAAAGATAAAAAAGAGGGAAGAATAACCGGACCATTCAGAAATGCGAAGGAGGCGCTTAAGGCACTTGATTTGTAACTGCAAACAAAAACATCTCAATGTTGGGATGGTTTTTTTATATCTTGAATCCGAGGACTCCATTTCTCTATTCAAAAACCCTATTCGTCATCCCGTGTCGCGACACGGGATCCATGTAATGAGTGCTAACGACGTGGATACCGGGTCAAGCCCGGTATGACGAACCTTACGCGATCCGGCGCCTCGCGAAGAGATTGCTTAAATCGTTCCGAAAAAGCGGACTGGATCATGTAATCGCTTTATATCGACTGCAATTCTTTATCTATTGAATTGAGATCTGTGGCATTGAGGTCTGCCTCAATGGAAGTGACTTCATCAGAGGAACTTTGGCTGTTCAGTGTGTCAATCATGGTATCTGGCTCGGTCGCTGATTGTTCTAAAGCAATAGTGTTGTCATCCGGCAACAGTTGTTCGTCCTTTGGGGCGGTTATTTGCGGTTGAATTCTCGTACTCCAGACGTATACGCCTCCGACGAGAAGAAGGAGTACAATGATTATTGCGCCAATAAGAGCTCCCATCGGTTTGCTTTCTTTTGGCTGAATCACCGGGGATCCTTGCGGGGCTGGTGTGATATTTTCGTTTTCCATAGTATGTTAAAGATGTAAAAAATAATAAAGGAACTAATTTGTCGATGTCGCGCTTGTTGGAGTCTTCTCTGTTTTTTTAACGCCTTCCTTTCCCTTTAAATCCGTGATGGTTTGAACGAGAGCTTGGTGGGCAGCTTTTAAGGAATCATTCACGACACGAACTTGTTCTTTTATCTTTGGAAGAGTTTGACTCACTATGTTTTTTGCCTCATTTGCATCAGTCGCTGCGGCTGCTTGCGTTCCAATATCGGCAATGGCGGTTTTTGCGGTTTCAAGACTGGTTTTTGCTTCCGCGATTTTTTGTTTTGCCGTTATCAGAGAAGCATCAGCTGTTGCGGTATCTATTTTATTCGCCTTCATTTTGACAATACGGGCATTTATGCGTTCGGCAAGTTTTTCAAGCCGTGTAACCGCTTCTTCAAGGCGTTTTATCGTTTTTTCGCCCCATTGTTTCATTAGCACTATCTTTCTGTTTTCAACCGTATTTCTGAGTTCGTCTCTTTTATTTTGTATCTCCTGTCGAGCGGTTTGCATTTGCTGTTTGATTTCACCCTTGGTTGAAGAGGCAGTCTCTCTTATGCTCTCTATTTTTGCTTTTAATTCGCCTTTTGCCACGGAAGTTGATTCCTGAACTTTGTTTCTGATGGTTTTGATCTCCGATTGCGCCGCTTCTCTTATTTGTTTTGGCTTCGCCGTTGTTACGGTGTTCGGAGCGGCCGGTTCTGTTACGGTTGTTTGCGCAAAAGTCATCTGTGTTCCTATGACGGCAACCAGAGCTAGAGCCGCAAGTTTTGATATATTTTTCATTTTTTTTGAAAAAAATTTTCTAATAATCTTATGTATAGTATATACCAAAACTCCCCATCGCGTGCGACGGGGAGTTGTTGATAACTGTGTTTTTTTCGGGATTATAAGAATTTAACGAGAAGCAAAGCAACAATGTTGATGATTTTTATCATCGGATTGATAGCAGGCCCGGCGGTATCTTTGTAAGGATCCCCGACGGTATCTCCCGTAACGGCGGCCTTGTGCGCTTCAGAACCTTTGCCACCGAAGTTTCCCTCTTCAATGTATTTCTTGGAGTTATCCCAAGCGGCACCTCCTGTCGTCATGGAAATTCCGACGAAGAGTCCGGTAATGATAGCTCCGACGAGTAATCCGGCGAGAGAGGCAGCTCCGAGGAAATATCCGACGAGAATAGGAACGATCACGGGAATCAACGCGGGCACGATCATTTCTTTGATGGCCGCTTTGGTAACGATGTCAACGCATTTTGAGTATTCCGGTTTTGCGGTTCCCTGCATAATGCCTTTGATTTCGTGGAATTGTCGGCGAACTTCTTCAACGACGGCTTTCGCAGCGTTTCCGACGGCTGACATGGCGATGCTTGCGAAGAGATAAGGCAAAAGTCCTCCGATTAAAAGACCGACGAGCACTTTCGGGTCTGAAAGATCAAAAACTGATGAAATACCCCTTTCTCTCAAGGCTTCGGTGTAGGCGGCGAACAAAACCATGGCGGCAAGTCCGGCGGAAGCGATAGCGTATCCTTTTGTAACGGCTTTGGTGGTGTTTCCAACCGCATCAAGCGCGTCAGTAACATGACGGACGGATTTGTCCAAACCTGACATTTCTGCGATTCCTCCGGCATTGTCGGTGATTGGGCCGAAAGCGTCAATGGCGACGACGATACCTGTAAGGGAGAGCATGCTCATGACGGCGAGAGCAATACCGTAGAGACCGGCGAGGTTGAAAGCAACCAATATAGCGACGACGATAACGAGAATCGGCATAGCGGTTGACTGCATTCCTACCGCTAAACCTTTAATGATATTGGTTCCGTGTCCGGTAGTGCTGGCTTCAGCAATGCTTTTGACTGGAGAGTAATTGCTGGCGGTATAGTATTCAGTGATTAAAACGACGGCTCCCGTAACGACGAGTCCGATAAGGGAAGCGAAGTACAGATTCATAACGGAGTAAATTCCGTTGCCGGTCATAAGGATAGTGGTAACCGGATAGAAAGCGGCTGCGGACAAAACACCGGTAACGATCAAACTTTTGTAAAGCGCGCCCATGATGTTCTGAGATTTTCCGAGTTTTGCGAACCACGTACCGATGATGGTGGTAAAAATAGAAACGGCTCCAATCGCGAGAGGATAGACGATAGCATTTCCGAAATTCGCGAAGACCGCTCCGCCGAGCAAAATGATGGCGATAGCTGAGACGGCATACGTTTCAAAGAGGTCAGCAGCCATTCCGGCACAATCTCCGACATTATCCCCGACATTATCGGCAATAACTCCAGGATTACGAGGATCATCTTCCGGAATTCCGGCTTCAATTTTTCCGACCATGTCGGTGCCGACGTCTGCTCCTTTGGTGAAAATACCTCCTCCGAGACGGGCAAAAACGGAAATGAGAGAAGCGCCGAAACCGAGACCGATAAGAGCATTAACATCTTTAGTGACGAAATAGAAACCGGCAACAGAGAGAAGTCCGAGACCGACGACAAAAAGTCCGGTAACCGTACCTCCTTCAAAAGCGAGGGTTAAAGCGGGTCCCATACCCTTTTTTGCCGCTTCTGCGGTGCGAACATTCGCGCGAACGGAAACATTCATGCCGATAAAACCGGCAAGAGCGGAAAATACTGCGCCGACAATGAAGGCGAAGACCGTATTATTGGAAAATCCGGTGGCAACCATGATGGCGACCACCACAAGGGCGACCATTCCGACGGTCTGGTACTGGCGGGAAAGGTAAGCCGAGGCTCCTTCCTGAATAGCCGAAGCGATTTCCTGCATTTTGGAATTTCCTGCAGGTTGCTTCATAATCTTGTAAATAAGGAACGCTCCGTAAACGAGAGCGACAACACCCGAAATAAGGGCATATATCAAAATTTGATTCTCCGACATACGTTAAATTAAATTTACTATTAGTAATTGAATAATTTTCAAACTATACTATGTTTCAGCGAAAAAAACAAGGAAGAACGCGGTATCTCATCACGCACTTGTCGCCCGACGGGGTCAGAGACCCGGTCCGGCGTAGGAGATATAAAACGTGCAAACATCCGAGTTTTTGATATTATGATTTTATGCTCTGCTTATAAAAGAGGATGGTTAAAGAACTTGAATCCGAAAACCCACTATCGTCATACCGGACTTGATCCGGTATCCACGTCGTTAATGCGCATTACATGGATCCCGTGTCTCGGCACGGGACGACGAACGGGTTTTTACGCAAAAAAATGGGGTTTTTGGATTCAGGTTAAAGAATAATATACATATATGAAACAAGAAATAATCACACAACTTCATAAAAATTTTGAGGATTACGCGCAAAAGACCAAAAACGGATTTGAATTTTGGTATGCTCGCGATTTACAGATTTTGCTCGGCTATAATGAATGGAGAAATTTTCAAAAAGTCATTGAAAAAGCGAAAATCGCTTGTAAAAATACCGGTTTATCGGTTGATGACCATTTTGTTGACGCCAACAAAATGGTCGGTGTCGGATCGGGGGCAAAGAGAGAAATAGACGACATTTCTCTCACTCGCCACGCTTGTTACTTCATTGCTCAAAACGGTGACCCGAGAAAAGAAGAAATCGCTTTCGCTATGGCATATTTTTCCGTTCAAATGAGAAAACAAGGAAGTCATTGAAAAAAGAATTGCAGAAAGGGTCTATTCTGGCTACAATTTTCGTGTTTGAGGCACTGGTAGGACGTCCCACATTTAGATTTTAAAGAATTTGCAAAAAATTTGCAAGTTTTTTTCTTTTGTGTATAATAAAGATACTTTAGACATAAGTTTAAGCAAAATATATGCAAATTTCACTTATAGAATTTTCAGTAGAAAACTTCAGCGTTTTTAAAGAAAAGGCAACACTTTCTATGGTGGCGCGGAAAAATGATAACCATACATTTGAATCAAATGGTGAAAACCTACTGAAAACCTCTTTTATTTATGGTCCGAATGCCTCAGGAAAAACCTCTCTTTTGGACGCTTTTGTGAATTTGAAAACGGGAATTTTGTTTTCTTCCAATATGAAAGAAAATTCAGAGTTGCCCTATAATCCGTTTTTGGCATCGGAAAACACCAAAACAAAGCCAGTTTGGTTTGAGTTGGTTTTTTCTGCACTTGGGGATCATGCCGGAATATATAGATATTCCTTCTCTTTCTTGCCGGATCATATTGTTACGGAGAATTTTACTAAAATATCTATAACTGGGGTAGAGGAACAACTTATTTCGCGAACGGGGCAAGATATAATACTTTCGGGTTGGGGAGATGACGTACAAATTTTGCGTGACAAAGCGCGTAAGGAAACACTTTTCTTGTCTGTTGCGGCACAATTCAATAATAAACTTGCCCTAAGTTTTGTGGAGGCGTTAAAAAATGTGAATATCATTTCAGGCGTTACTTATGCAACCTATCAGCAATTCACTATAAAAAAATTCAAAGATGATCCGCTATACAAAGAAAGTATTTTAAAATACTTAAAAACTGCCGACTTTTGTATTTCCGGCGGTCGAACAAAAGAAATTGACATTCCATCTTTAGAAAACGTTAAAGATGAGCCAGATATGTTTTCTGCGGTTAAACGAATGATAAAACACACCGCTTTGTTTTTCGAGCATCCTGTGTTTGGTAAAAACAACGAACCGGTCGGTGTGTTCGAGCTGTCTCTTGAAGAAGAGTCAACCGGTACACAAAATTTTCTTTCTATGCTTGGACCAATCATTAACACTCTTGAAACAGGTAAAGTTCTTGCCATAGA
The DNA here is from genome assembly GCA_026395595.1 of Candidatus Parcubacteria bacterium. GTDB lineage: Bacteria > Patescibacteriota > Minisyncoccia > Phycocordibacterales > CAIJYI01 > CAIJYI01. The sequence goes on from JAPLYL010000002.1 coordinate 169,483, forward strand.
CGAATTTGATAACAGCTTGCATCCGCTTTTGACAAAATTTATTGTCGATCTTTTTGAATCATCTGAGACAAATAAACACAACGCTCAACTTGTCGTAACGACACACGACACAAGTTTACTTTCGTATCGCGATGATTTTATCAAAGATCAATTTTGGTTTACCGATAAAGATGAATTTGGTTCAGCTCGGCTGTTTTCTCTTGCTGAATTTGATATAAGAAATGATACTGAATTTGCGAAAAAATATCTGGAAGGTCGATTTGGCGCTCTGCCGTTTATCGGTTCCGTAAAAAAGTAAAGGAATGTCTGTTTTTCAACGCAAACGCGATACCCGTAAGATTCGCAAAGTAATTCGGATATACACGGAAGGTACAAAAACGGAGCCGAATTATTTCGGCTCGATAAAAGATGAATTGCGAATATCTGAAATAGATATTCAAATTCAAGGGGTGCGAGGATTTAACAATCATACTTTACCGCTCGTTGGGTCGGTGATTGAAAGAAAAAAAGAGGAAGAAAAAAATAACGATTTTGAAACGGAATGGTGGGTTGTTTTTGATAAAGATGATTTTCCTGATTTTAATAGTGCTATTGATTTGGCACAAAAACACGGCATTAACGTTGTCTATTCCAACGAGTGTTTTGAATTATGGTTTATTCTCCATTTTGAGTTTTTGCAGACTTCTCTCGGAAGGAATAATTTTGAACCAAAGTTATCAAAGTTGCTCGGCAGAAAATATGAAAAGAAGAGTTCGGATATTTACGATCTGATAAAAGATAAAGAATCCAACGCGATTCGTTACGCAAAAAAGCTGGAAAAAATGCATGATGATGAAAAAGTGAGTTCTCCGGAACAAAGAGTTCCATCAACTTTAGTCTATAAACTGGTCGAAAGATTACGATCACTAAAAACCGAAAGAGAATAGTTTTATGACCGCCAAAACCACAAATCGCCATATTAAAATTGTTAATAAAGCAAAGCAAAAAATCAAAGAACTTCTTGAAGATCCGAATTGTGTTTGGAGAACCATGAGAATACTTAAGGGGCACACAACGGGATTATCCGAACAAGAAATCCTTGATATTTTGTCGAATCTTGGAGCAACGAGTTCTGTCGGAGAAAAAGGTGAAAAAATATGGAAGTTACATTCCCGTGGCGATAATGATACCCACAAACAAAAAAAGCAATCTCGAAATAAAATTATTTCTCACTCTGACTATTGGAAAAATATTTGGTCCCAATGTTCCAAAATTAAATTCAGATACGTTATAATTTCCATGTTGTTAGTTTCTGCATATCTGGGTTACATAAAATTTTCTCCCGAGGTAAGCACTCCTCTTGGTAAATTTGCATTTAACACAAGCGAATCAAATAAAGTTCTTAGTTCGTCGGTTTTATCTGCTGATATAAACCCAAAAAAATGGACGTTTCTGTTTTTGGGTTGGTCTCAAGTATTGATTACCGTAAACCCTTATTCAATGTTCAAAAGAAATGGGAAGGATACAAAGGATTAAATACAACAAAAGAACAAGCTATACTCTTTAATTCTGGAGATACTGGGTCAGGAAAAATTTGGGCAGATTTGGAAAGTACGCATCTGTATGACGGAAAAAATGTTAAAATCACGTGCGTTTTTGGAGGAGAATGGGCTCAAAGAATTGAAGTCCTTGGAGAAAAAGAACATGGAACCCGCGAATTAACTTTTTCGGGAATCATTAATGGTGATTTGTCACAAGGAAATCTCCCCGTGTTAGAAGATTGTAAGTTGTATTAATCACACAATGTGAGTAAAAGCGGTGAGCATGTTGTCGCGATTCAGTCTAAAATCAAAAAAGAAAAAAATTACTGTATGTTGTTCTCGAAATTTTTTGAGGCCAAAAGCTTGAAAAAAATGCTGATCGAGTCGTTCCAGCAGATCCACTCAAAGATTATTTGGAATACGTGCGATAGTAGGAAAGAGAGAGTTGACACAAACAAACCCGCCAAACCTTACGGTTTGGGCGGGGGATAAATACAATCCTAATATCCCATAGGCGAGGGTAACTTGCATTACGTATACAATACGTATCCGTAGCACCTATTAGTCAAGCTCTTCCGCTGTGGACAAGTGCATAAAAACAACTCCGCAAAGTTTGCGGAGTTATTTTTTATCTTTCTTATTCTTCCGTTTTTTCCTCTTTTTTCTTTTTGGTTTTCTTCGGTTCTTCTTTTGCCGTTTCGGCGGAGGCGGATTCCACTTCTCCTTTCAGTACTTCTTCTACCACCTCTTTTTCCGTGATGACTTCTTCGGTTGGGGTTTCATTTATTGATTCTTCAAATTCTTTCACTTCCTTCTCTTCTTCCAGTTCTTTTTCTTCCTCCTCTACTGCTTCTTCCGTTTCTTTGGTGGAATGAATGTCTATTTTCCAGCCGGTCAATTTGGCGGCCAGTCTCGCGTTTTGACCTCCTTTTCCGATAGCGAGGGAAAGCTGGTCTTCGGCGACGATGACTGAGGCACGCTTTTCTTCGGGGCGGAGTTCTACGGAGAGGATTTTGGCGGGAGCGAGAGAATCGGAGATGAATTTCTTTGCATCTTCCGACCATTCTATAATATCTATCTTTTCTCCTCCGAGTTCGCTCATGACGGTGGTTACTCGGACGCCTCTTTGTCCGACACAGGAACCGATCGGGTCAATGTGCTCATCGTTTGAATACACGGCGATTTTTGCGCGTGAACCCGGTTCGCGGGCGATATTTTTGATCTCAACGACCCCACTCATGACTTCTGGCGCTTCCATCTTGAAAAATTCTTCAATGAGTTTTGGGTGGGTGCGGGAAAGGCGGAGGTTTATTCCTCTCGGTGTGTCTTCAACGCGATAAAGAAAGGCTTTGATGCGCTCTCCTTGGCGATATTTTTCACGGGAGATCTGTTCTTCGTAAGGAAGAATAGCGGTCGTTTTTCCGAGGTCTACGAAGATATTCCCCTTTTCAATTCTTTGAACCATTCCGTTGACGACTTCTCCTTCTTTTTTGCCGAATTCGTCCATCGTCGTGCTTTTCTCCGCTTCACGGATTTTCTGAATAATGACCTGTTTTGCGGTTTGTGCGGCAATGCGTCCGAAATCTTCTTTGGTTTCAAGAGGGAAGACGAGTTCTTCTTCAACGGCGGCATCGCGTTTGATTTTCTTGGCATCTTCAAGAAGAATATGGTGTTCGCTGTTGAAGCGAGTACGAAGGTCGTTTTCGTCTTTTTCTTCCTCAATCGGTTCACCATTTTCATCAAGCGGAGCCGGCATTTTAACGATGGATTCGTCAACGATGACCTTTACCTGCGAGAAATCGGTCGCTCCTGTGTCCAAATCAAATTTGGCGCGGACGATTTGCCCCTTTTTACCGTATTCTTTTTTGTAGGCGGCAGCGAGAGACATTTCTATCGCTTCCAAGATCTTTTCTTTGGAAATGCCTTTTTCTTCCTCCATTTGCTCAAGTGCCGAGCGGAGCGTTTTAAGATCAAATAACATATATTTGTTGTTACACTTATAATTTTGACAATTTTGTTAAAAAAATGAGCCCGTACGGGACGGACTCAAGGTATGAATATATAGTACTCTGTGATGCCATTTTGTCAAGGAACATGCTTGTCAACAGTTATCCACTGTTTATCATATTGACGAATACATGACAGGAAGTATAATAGGAGACATGCACCCCATACAACAAAAGATACTCTCTCTGGCGAAGAGTCAAAATATCGCCGGGCTTACACTGCGGAAGATTGGCGAACTTATCAGTGAGCCGGACGCTCCGCAAAAGATCAAACACCATATTGATAAACTGAAAGAAAAAGGATTATTGCTTTCTGGAGAAGGTGGCAAGCATCTGAAACCCGCTTCTGGTGGAATAGACAAAATGTCCAGTCTTGTATCTCTGCCGATACTCGGCTCTGCGAACTGCGGGGAAGCAACGATGTATGCCGACGGGGCGATTGAAGGCTATCTGAAAGTATCGCTTCGCATTTTGGGAGAAAAATTCAGAAATAAATTGGATGACCTCTTTGTTTTGCGCGCTTCCGGAAATTCCATGAATCGCGCGAATGTTCACGGTAAAACCATTGACGATGGCGATTATGTTATCGCGGAAAGAATTCATGAAGCGCCGAAAAGCGGGGAATATATCGTCTCCATTATTGAAGGTTTGGCGAATATCAAAAAATTCCTGATTGATACCAAAAACGAGCATATTATTCTCGCTCCCGAATCAAGTTTGGATTTTTCACCGATTTATATACATAAAGAAGACTATTCCGGCTATTTTGTTGGTGGCCGAGTAGTAGATGTCATCAAAAAACCGGATGAATTCATGGATTCCTCTGCTGGCGATATCCTCAAATACGGCAAACCGATACGAGAGGTAGATTACTCAAGCAAGAAAAAGAAAAAATAATGGAAACGAACAAGAAAGTTTCTTTAAATAGTAATTTTACGGAATTTTTACTGTATACTACTCCAAACCATAAGGTAAAGGTTGAAATTTTCTTGCGTGATGAAAATATCTGGCTGACGCAAAAATTAATTGCACGGCTTTTTGATTGTTCTTCTGATAATGTTTCTTTTCACTTGAAAAACATTTTTGAAAGCGGTGAATTGCTGGAAAATTCAGTTACCGAGGAATTCTCGGTAACTGCCGGTGATGGTAAAAAGTATAAGACAAAACATTATAATTTAGATGCGATTATTTCGGTAGGGTATCGAGTAAATTCCGCCAATGCGACTCAGTTTCGTATCTGGGCGACCGAACGCTTGAAAGAATATATTATCAAGGGGTTTACTATGGACGATGAACGCTTGAAAAACCCAAATACGATCTTTGGTAAGGATTATTTTGAAGAACAACTGGCAAGAATTAGAAATATCCGATCTAGCGAAAGACGAATGTATCAGAAAGTTACCGATATCTATGCTGAATGTAGCGCTGATTATTCTCCAAATAGCGATATAACGAAAGAATTTTTTGCAACAATTCAAAACAAACTTCATTTTGCAATAACCGGTAAAACTGCCGCGGAAATTATTTATGAAAGAGTAAAAAATGAAAAACCGAATATCGGACTTACTTCGTGGAAAAACTCTCCAAAAGGAAGAATCCGAGAAACCGATGTTATCATTGCCAAAAATTACTTAAACGAAAAAGAACTTGACCACCTGAATAGAATTGTCACTATGTACCTTGATTTTGCGGAAATGCAAGCGAAACGAGGCATTCTTATGAGAATGAAAGATTGGACATCAAAACTGGATGCATTTCTGAAGTTTAACGAGCAGGAAATTTTATCCAACGCAGGAAAAATCAGCCATGAAGTTGCTGAAGCTTTAGCTCTTGAAGAATACGAAAAATACAGGATAGAACAGGATAAAAATTATATTTCTGATTTTGACAGAGAAGTGAAGAAAATTTTAGATGTAAAGAAAAAACATGCCAAATTTTCGGAAAGTGATAATTTTTTTGATAAAAATGTTGTAAAAGATAAAAATGAAGGAAATTAACAAAATTAAACAACTTAAAAATGTTATTAAAGATGCAATAGACGAGCGTTTTAATACAGTGATAAGGTAGAAGTTAAACTGGAAGAGATCATAAATAAAGCTGTACTTGAATATGAAATGCTTCTTACTGAAGATGTAAAGCAGGTACTTAAAAATAATTATAAAATAGACTTTTATAACCGTGGATATCTTGGTGATAAAATAAAAATTTACGAAGCCACCGTTGGGAAAAATGAGTTCAGTAAATTATTGTGGAAAATTAATATGATACGTAATGATTTGAGTCACACACGTATTGATAAACTTTTTTATAAAAAGCAGGATCTATCTCTAAGAGAAACAAAAGAGGTTTTACTTACTGATTTATTTACTCAAATGATAAACCACGGTGAACCATCCTTAAAAGTGAATTCAAAATAATTTTATGCACAACAATTTAAAAAACCTTGCTATTTTTGAAGGGAATCATATTCGCCGGCTGTGGGACGGGGAAAAAGAACTGTGGTATTTTTCAATTATCGATGTGATTCAAGTTTTAACAGAAAGCCCGAGACCAAGAAAATACTGGAATGCTTTAAAAACAAAGTTAAAAAACGAAGGAAGTCAGTTGTCCCAGAAAGTGGGACAACTGAAAATGGAATCTCTTGACGGAAAAATGTACCTTACTGATGTGGCGGATACAGAAACGCTTTTACGACTTATCCAATCAACGCCTTCTCCAAAAGCTGAGCCATTTAAGCTTTGGTTGGCAAAGGTTGGATATGAAAGAATGAGGGAAATGGGCGATCCGGAAATAGCGCTTAACCGAAGCCGTGTCTATTGGAGAGAGCAGGGGAGAAGTGAAAAATGGATTGAACAAAGAATGACAGGACAAGAAACGAGAAATAAACTCACTGATTACTGGAGCGAGCACAAAGTAAAGAAAGGCGAAGAATTTGCCATATTGACGAACATCATACATCAAGAATGGAGCGACATATCAGTAAAAGAACACAAAGGACTGAAAGGTTTAAAAACACAAAATCTTCGTGATCATATGAGTGAAGAAGAATTGATTTTTACCGCGCTGGCTGAACTTTCCACAAGAAGAATTGCAGAAACAGATAAGGCCGAAGGATTGGAAGAAAACAAAATTCCGGCAAAAAAAGGCGGAAAAATCGCAAAAGACGCGCGCCTCACTTTAGAAGAAAAAACAGGGAGCAGCGTCATCACTGGTAAAAACTTTTTGTTGCCATCTAAAAAATAAATTTTATACAATCTTTAAAACAACCATCTGTGAAAAAATTCTCGGATAAAAACCTTCTTTTTGGTTCAGATGTCCGGTTTTATCGGGCATCTGAACAACGTATGTGTCGTTCAGTTGGTCACAAAATGTGACCAACTGAAATTTATGTCTATAAACGTTGTAATTTTTTATATAATACCATTTCTAAAAAACTACTTTATATTTTAAATCAATCGTGCTAACCGAAATTACTACCCAAGGTCTCTCCTTTCCCCGTCGTTTCGCTTCGCTACACTCCTCCTTAAGGAAAGACCTTTGTCCGTAATTTCTTGAAATGTTAATGAGTTTTTTAGAAATGGTATTAGATAAGAATAATTCTTGCATCCAGTACACAGGCACCGTTTCCTTGAGAGAAAACTTTGAGAGGGTTGATATCCACTTCTGAAATCTCAGGGAAATCAATAACGAGGGAAGAAAGTCTTCCTAACATTTCAACGAGAGTATCCACATCAAGAGGATCTTGTCCGCGAACTCCGTCAAATATCTTTTGCGCTTTAAGGGAACGAACCATTCTCCATGCGTCATCTTCGGTGATAGGCGCCAATCCAAAAGTAACATCCTGCAAAACTTCCACGTATATTCCGCCGAATCCGACCATAACCGCTTCGCCAAGAGCAGGATCTCGTTTTGCTCCCAAAATAATTTCAAACCCACGTCTTTCCGCCATTTCCTCCATAAGAACCCCTTCAATCTTCGCATTCGGAAACTTTTCAAGAACATCATGAATAATACGATCGTATTCTTTTCCTGCATCTTCTGGAGGAACGTTGATACGAACCCCCCCTGCCTCGCTTTTGTGTAAAATATCTTCGGAAGCGATTTTCATGACAAGTGTCTTTCCAATCTTTTTGGCTTTCAAGAGAGCGTCTTCCCTATCTCTTGCGAATTCAGTAGCAAAAACAGGAAACCCATAGGCGGAAAAAACCTGCAAAGCTTCATATTCAAAAAGCCATTTTCTTCCTTTCTCTCGAGCCTTTTTTAAAATCATGCTCACCGCCTCGCGGTCTACGTTTTCAAACAAAAATCGTTTCGGATCTTCTCTGTTAAAATAATCAGAATACAAGGCGAGTTTAGATAATGCATTTGCGGATTCCTCCGGATACTCAATCGTAGCCACACCACCTTCGCGTAAAACTTCAATTCCTTTTTCAACAGAAGTTCCTCCCATAAAACAAGCGATGATAGGCTTACCGGTTTGTTTTTTTGCTTGTACGATAGCGTGTGCCGTTTCTTCAACTTCGGTCATGGTTTGGTGTGTCAAAATAGCAAGCGCCATATCTATGTCAGGGTCTGACATAACAGCATCAAGAGATTTTCGATATCGCAGAGCATCGGCATCTCCAACCACATCTACCGGATTTCCGACGCCGGCTGTTTTAGGAAGAAATTCGGCAAGTGCTGTTCGCGTTTCTTTTGAAAATTCTCCAACAATAAGCCCGCGAAGGGCTGCTTCATCGGTAGCGAGAACGCCAGGACCGCCGGCATTAGTTACGATACCAATTCTTTTTCCTTTCGGAATCGGATTTCGGGAAAATGCTTTTATGTAGTCAAACAATTCAGAAACTTTATCCGCGCGAATAATCCCCGCCTGTAAGAAGAAGGCTTTGTATGATTCCTCTGCCCCCGCCAAAGCTCCCGTATGAGAAGCACTCGCTCCCGCACCGGCATTGGTTCTTCCTGCTTTAAGTGCAATAATCGGTTTTCTTTTTCCCTCATGCCGAGCCTTCTGTATAATTTCAATAATTTCGTGAGGATGAGTCAAGTCTTCCAGATACATAGCGATAACGGCAGTTTCGGAATCGTTCAGAAGGAATTCAATCATTTCCCTTTCGCTCACCTGAGCTTTATTTCCAATGCTGACGAATTTGGAAAATCCTATGCCAAGTTTTTCAGCATAATCTAAAACAGCAACACACAAAGCACCGCTCTGAGAAAAAAATCCGACGGAACCGGCTTTCGGCATAACACGAGCAAAAGAAGCATTCATGCGTATACCGGGATTGATGACGCCGAGGCAATTCGGACCGACAAGAGTTATTCCGTGTTCATTACAAAAAGAAGCAAGTTCATTTTCAGATTGCGCATCTCCCGTTTCTTTGTATCCTGCCGTAATAACAATAGCCGCCTTTATTCCCAGTTTTTCCGCTTCTTTCAAGGAAATCATGACATCGGAAGGATGGACGACAAATATACCAAGATCAATCGGTTTTCCGATAGAGGATACCGTTCCGTAACAAGTGCGGCCGAGAATAACATCGGTCTTTGGATTCACCGGAAAGATTTCTCCTTGGTATCCTTGTTCAATAAGATTTTTTAAAACGCCGTAACCGACATGTGTTTCTCTGCGAGACGCCCCGATAACGGCAATGGATTTCGGATCAAAAACAGAATCAAAATTCATAATAATTAGCTTTTAGCTTTTAGGTTTTAGGTTTTAGCTTAACAAGCAAAGTCGTCATCGTTTTTAGCTAAAAGCTAAAACCTAACAGCTAAAACCTCGTTTGTTATTTTATGAAGAATTATTTCTTCTATGATACCATGCCAAACGAATAAGTTATACCATTTTCAATCTTTGCGTCACTCTTTCTTTTCCCATGACTTTCATAACGGAATGCAAATCAGGCGTATTGGTTTTTCCCGTCAAAAGAACTCGGAAAATTTTTGCGACATCGCCTACTTGCCCCTTGTATTTTTCCGGTTCAAGCTTGTACGCTTTTGCCCCATCGGCATATCCGAGTTTTCTTCCAATATCTTTTACTTTTTCAAACCATTCATCTTTCGTATCATTTTCATTATAGGTTTCAAGAAAAGCATTTACGATTGACTCGCGATCGTCTTTTGCTGTACCAAAAAGTTCTTCAGATACCGGTTCTTTTTCTCCGAAAATTGAATCAAAGAAATACCCAATTTCAGCATACAAATCAGACCATGCACCGATATCCTTTCTTGGACGTGGAGCTCCTTCTCTTTCTATATTCAACGCATCTTTTGTATAGTCGGGATTTCTTTCCATTTCCTCCGCGAGTTTTTGATTATACTGTTTTGCCCATACAAGTCCTCGATCATATATTTCAGAAGCCTGCAGGTGCGAAACGATTTCCTTACTCACATCATTCAATTTTACAAAATCAAGCAATGGTCCATTGGAACGAGAGAGGCGTTCAAACGTCAAATGAAATTCACGATTATCTTTTCCCTGATTTTCTTTTCTCCAATCTTCAAAATCTGAGTTCGCGAGATTCAAAAGATATTCAACGACTGCTTCAGGGAGAAATCCTTCTTCCTGATACAACATCGCATTTGCTTCCGGATCTTTTCGTTTACTCAACTTTCGCTTCTTGGAAGCATCTTCCATTTTTTGTATCGGAGCGAGGTGTCCATATTCGGGGGGTTTCCATCCGAGCGCTTCAAATAATTCAAGATGCAAAGGAACAGATGAAAGCCATTCGTCTCCGCGGAGCACATGCGTCGTCCCCATGAAATGATCATCAATAACATGAGCTAAATGGTAACGAGGAAGACCGGTTGCGGGAACAAAAATTTTCTTATCAATATCATTTTCCGATAATTCCAAATCTCCTTTCAAAAGATCGTGAACTTTAACCTTATTTTCAAAATTTCCGTCTGAACGCAGTCGGATAACATACGGCGTTCCCTTGGCTAATTCCGCTTCCACTTCTTCAGGAGAAGCATCACGCCATTTCGCCCACTTTCCATAATAACCCGGGCGGATACCGTCCTTCATTTGTTGTTCTCCAAGAGTTTTTGTTTCTTCACTCGTACAAAAACAGGGGTACGCTTTTCCTTGTTCAACCAATTTTTTAGCAAAAGTTTGATACAGTTTCGCGCGTGCGCTTTGCGTATACGGCCCGTAATCTCCTTTCTCTTCTCCTGAGATAGTCATTCCCTCATCAACGGGAATGTTAAAAAAATAAAGAGACTTCACAATAACCTCAGTCGTTTCCGGTTGAGAACGAGCTTCGTCGGTATCTTCAATACGAAGATAAAAAACTCCGTTTGTCTGATGGGCAAATCGTTCTGAAATGAGCGACGCATATACGCCACCCAAATGCATAAGACCGGTAGGGCTCGGCCCAAGACGTGTCACCATCGCCCCCTCCGGTAATTTTCGCGGAGGATATTTTTCTTTCCATTCTTCTTCATCCGGAAGTTCACCCGGAAAAAGCTTTGTAACAACATGTTCTGGAAGTATGTGGCTCTCTTGTTTTTGATTCATGGTCTCATTTATTGTTTTCATGATTATATACTATATATTACGGCATTTTTTGTTTTTTACAAATGAAAATTCTGCTATGAAAATTAAAAATAACGTGGTATTATCCGTTCAGAATGTTGTTTCAACAGAGGAGTACCAAAAGTGTCTCAAGTTATCATATGCATCAGTTTACTTTTGCTTGCCGTTTGTTCAGCCTTCAAAAGCAACATCGCCAAATACCGAAAAGATTTTAAAAAAGCCTCATTTTATGCGTTCTTGGTTTACGCATCCATGTTCTTCATCGGGATGATGATAGCCCCCGTCGTCATTCAGATTTATTCCCTTTTATAATTCACCAAACCAAACCCCGCGAGCGCAAAGCGCTTTTGCGGGGTTTCTTGCCAAATCGTTAAAAGTGTGATATATTACTCCACGTAACAAGTTCTTCTACATTTTTCACAAAACACTATTTTTTGCGAGGCAATAAAAATGACTATGACACTTTCCGACCGCATTCTTTCCAGACAAAGAAAATGGTATATCCAACCTCTTGACCCCGGGTCAAGCGAAAAAATTTATCGACTTCTCAAGAATGCCAAGTCGGTAAGGTCAACAGAAACCACCGGATGCCCGAAGGAAAATGGGTATCAATTGAGAGAGGCCGATAGAAAAACCGTGCAGTCTCTCATGGAAGAAACATCTATCAAAGGACTCAACTCGGAAGGAACAGACTTCGGTGTAAATTTTTTCGTCTATGTCAAAAACAGCGACGACAAATTTCCCAGATTCTGTTTTGCTTCCACAAGCGCCATGCGCGCAGAAAATGGAAAAAAACATAAAAAAAGAGAAGGTATCGGGCCGGTTCAGTTAAAAGCCATTCCGTCAGCAAAAATTACCGGAAAAAAAGAACCCTCTTTTATAATCCCGAGAGTAGATCAAGAAAAGAATGAAGAAGAACTAATCCCCTTCCCTCGTTCTAAACGAAATTCGCTCTATCGTATAACCACGCACCACAAAAGAATGATCTCTCTTTTAGAAGAAGAACTTTCTCAAGCGGGCGAAGACATCAAACCAATTCCAAATTTGAGCGAAGGAAACGAGAGTGTCTGGAATGTTTCTCCGGAGGTTGTCCTGAAATTGAAAATTCATACAAGACTCAAGTTCCTCCATTTTAGAATATGGAAAAAGGACAGCAGTGGAAATTACCTTCTCGTCGGCCAATACCCGCGTCAAGTAAAATAAAGAACTATCCGGCGAATTACTCGCCGGATTTTTTATTGCTCCTCTCTCCTATATTCGGTATAATTCACCCATGAAAACAGAAAAAAATGAACCATTCCGTTTGGCGCTTTCCTATGATGATGTCCTTCTCGTACCGCATTATTCTGATATTCCCTCCCGTAAGCAGATAGACCTCACGACCTTGTTCTCCAAAAGAATACATCTGAACATCCCCATCGTCAGTGCCAATATGGACACAGTAACGGGAGCGGAAATGGCCATTCATATGGCTCGGCAAGGCGGTATGGGAATTATCCATCGTTTTCAAAGTGCCGAAGAAGAAGCGAATGAAGTCCGTCTCGTGAAGCGCTCAGAAAATATCTTTATCCCCGATCCGATTACCATAGGAAAAGAAGCCACCCTTCGGGAAGCACTCACACTCATGGAGAGAAATCATGTAACCGGAGTCATCGTTATTTCCTCCGACCGAAGCATTGAAGGAATCCTTACGGCGAGAGACGTTCGTTTCAAAACAGATCTCAACGTTTCCATCAAAAATCTCATGACACCAAAGGAAAAGGTTATCATCGCCAAACAAAACATCTCAAGCGAAGAAGCCCTCAAAATTCTTGATAAAAACAAAATTGAAAAACTGCCTCTCGTTGACGCAAAAGGAAAACTCTGCGGTCTTATCACGGCGACGGATTACAAAAAAACAAAAGAAAACCCGCGAGCATCCAAAGACAAAAGTGGGAGGCTCTTGGTCGGTGCCGCCATCGGAGTAAGAGACGGAATGGAAAGAGCTGAACTCTTAGTAAAAGCGGGGGCAGATGCGCTTATCATAGACATCGCTCACGGTCATCACAGTACCTGCATAGACTTGGTTAAAAAACTAAAAAAGAAATTCCCTTCTGTTGATATCGTTGCCGGAAATGTTGCTACCGCAGAAGGAACGCTTGCTTTAATAAAAGCAGGTGCGGATGCGGTAAAAGTCGGTATCGGCCCGGGAGCAGCCTGTTCTACGAGAATTGTCGCGGGAGCAGGAGTTCCTCAACTTACCGCAGTCATGGAAAGCGTTGCCGTCGCTCAAAAATTCAAAGTACCCATCATTGCCGACGGAGGAATAAAAAATTCCGGAGACCTAGCGAAAGCCATTGCCACAGGAGCAGGAACAGCAATGGTAGGAAATCTTTTTTCCGGGTGTAAGGAATCTCCCGGAGAATACTACATTGAAGGAGGTGAAGCATTCAAAATTTACCGTGGACTCGCTTCCCGCGACGCTTCCGCCGATATGGCCATCCGAGGAGGCGGAGATGTGGAAAAACAAAACCGCACACCGGAAGGTATCGGATATCGCGTAACGTTCAAAGGAGAAGTCCGAAAAATTCTCGCAGGATTGATAGATGGACTCCAGTCAGGAATGAGCTATACCGGAGCAAAAAACCTAAAAGAATTTTATCAAAAAGCAGAATTCGTCCGCATCACCGATGCAGGAATGAGAGAAAGCAAACCGAGAAGCCATCAGGTTTAAAAAAACAAAAAAGCGTCCCGAATTTCGGAACGCTTTTTTGTTTTTTTACATTAAAATGGCACAATATCCAACGTCGTCTTCCTCGCCGAACAATCAACACTCACCCCCGGCGGACTAGAAGGACTTCCACAAGTCCAATTCCAGTAGATCTCCCCTCCCACCGTACTCTTCGTCACTTCAGTGGCACTTCCTACATAACATCTCGCACCAACCGAAGGAGCCATAAATGAAGGAATGCCGTTCGCACTTCCGCATCTGCCGTTCTGAGAACGGGATGCCGTACAAGTGAGAGAACCGCAGGTCCAAGTAGCGGAAGAACCCGGTGCAGGAAATGCGACTGCAGGGGCACCTACGGTGGAACCGCAAGCGTTTCCGGTGTAAGAGGTATTGGCTTCGGTGTAATTCTTTGCCGCCGTACCACAGGTGATTACCGGACAGGGTTTTGTTCCCGAAACCGTTGCTCTGTTGTGTCCGCAACCATCACTCTGAGGTACCTTAGCGGTCGTGCAGGTGGTGGAAGTATCGGTGGGAGTCCAGACGGGTTCGCAGTTCGCGATGCAGGTTCCACCACTTCTATGGAAGTTGGTTGAACAGTGGTATTGGCACTGAGGAGCGGTGTCACTGGTGGAGAAAGTATATTGGGTCGTATTGTTCGTTACGGTAGCATCTCCCGGGTAGAGAGTGGTGTTTGGAGGGAGAGTGCCTTGGCAGGAGAAGACAGACACGGCGGTACTGGTAACGGTAGCGGAACGAGTGATAGTGCTTCCGTTGTTTCCCGTACACGTAAGCGTGTAGGTTCTCCTTCCCTCAGGAGCAAGGAAAGGTGAAGTTCCTGAAATGAGAGTATTGGGGGTTATAGCTCCAACTCCGTTGTTTACCGAACAGGAAGTGACGTAGGAAGAAGCAACGTAGTAGTTAAAGTTAGCTCCTACTGCTCCGGTAACAGAAGTTCCATAAGTGGAAGCGGTCAGTGATTTTACCTTAAACTCTGCGGTGGGGGTTCCTGAGATGACGAGAGAGATGGGAGTCCAGGGTGAGCAGGCTCCGTTTTGATCGCAAGCAACAGCAGAAATGCCTTTAGTGCCGGTAGTCGTCCATGGATGTATTCCTGTTGCTGTTGTGCCTGAGGTGTACGTGTGGGCATTGTTGACGTGGCCGAAAAGTTGATCCACATCATCACCTGTTCCACCGACTCCGTCGCTGTTTACGGTGGTGTCCCAGTCTATGCCATAAGCGAGTTTATCTCCCGCGTCTGCATCGGTTCCGATGAGAGTGAAGGATTGATTGTTGTTGACGAGGTAGTTGTTGGCGGAGTTTGAAGTGAAGGTTATGGAGGGCGGGTTGTTGGCGGGGACGGGGGCGAGGGCGGTGAGGGTGAAGTCTATTTGCTGGGCGGGGACGGAGAGGACATAATCTGAAGGACCAACAGAAGCATATATCAAACAAGAAATAGAATCATAACAATTAGTAAAACCAGTTCTCATGGGAACACTCGTAAAATAATTAAAAATATTTATGTCTGCGTTTCTGACTTGAGATAGATACTTGTAATAAAATTTTCCAGAGGTTTCTGAAAAATTAACCGAAGCGGTTATAGCGCCCGGACCAGTAACTGTACATATTCCGTTTAAACAGGAAAGATTTGAAGTAGAACCAAGAGAAGAGATTGGCGGGGTTATGGAAAGCGGAATATAAATATCGATAAGACCATTTCCAAGAGGAGCGACTACTCTGTTTACTTTAAAATTATCCATTACCGGATTTGCCGGGGCCGCAGCGTTATCAATCCATGTTCCGATTGGGGTATCCATGGAAGAACCTGTACCATTCCAAAAAATATCAGAATCAACATACGGTATTTTTTCAAACATAAGCCTTGTTCCTACGTTTACGGTTGAATCATCTTCAATAACAGCTTTTGTGTCAACATTAACAATTTGAGCATGATAAGTAACCGTTCCGGTAACGCCGGACAGTCCAAGTGCCCACCCAGAAAGACCATCGCAAGCAGCAGAACCCCCACAATTCCAGTAGTAGTACAGATCCGGTATGCTTCCCATAGTCCAAATAGTACTCTTTGCTTCCACTCCCCTCACGTTTATCATTCCAAAAAGAGCCAAAACAATGACGAGTAAAAATGTTCTCATGATGTTTGAATCTTTTTCTTACGAATAATGAGTATTGAAAGAACAACAAATAAAAGAACCCCCGTACCGATTACCATCTTCATCGTAGTGCTCATCGGTTTCGGACAATCCGTCCCAATTTTATCGCATTCATACTTCATCGTCACTTGGTCAACCAATTTGTCATCCTGATAGAGTTTTGCTTCAAGAGAAAAGTTTTTGTAGGTCTTTGACGGTTTGAAAGTATCTTTAACGGCCATCATCGCTCCGGATACCGCCCCGTTGTAGGTGTAAGAATGGATAAGGTTGTTGTTTTCATCTTTGAGATCAAGGATAAGTTTGTTGTTCTGGACGGTAGCCGTTCCGGAGTTGTGAACGCAGGAAAAAACAGTATTCTCTGTATCTTGTTCCAGAGGATAGGCTGTTATGGAAGGAAAATTAAGGCGCACCTTATCAACACCGTCTCTGACGTAACGGATATCCAAGATGGATTTTGTATCTTGATATTTTGCTTCCGCGACGAGAAGATGTACGGTGTGAGTTCTGTTGGTATCAGTATAAGAAAGAGTTTTAGTCTCTTTGGCATTAAGAATAACATCTTCCTCTTTTGTGTTGAGAAGATTCTCTTCTGTTTGGGCATCCCAACCATACAATTTCCACGTCACTCGGACAATCTGTGATTCATTGGTTCCGTTTACGAGTTCGGCTGTTACAGGAATATCTTTATCTTTATCATTTCTCGGAGGAAAAGCGGCGAATCGATATTCGTTGTTCTGTATCTTTACGGTATTTTTATTAAAAGAAACTCCGGCTTTTTGTTCTCCCGATATTTTAAAGCTATCTATATTGCCCACGACATCGTCTGTGAATGAAAGACCGAGAAGGTTGAATTTCTTGGCGGAAGTGAAGAAGAAAGCGATTTGATAATCTCCGGAAATAGCATATGACGGAACCTTCCAGTCAAACTCAACCGGGATCTTCCCTTTTGTCGGAATGGAGATATTTTCTTTTACGAAGAATTGGTCAACAAGATTATGGCCGTTTTGGTGAATCAAAGAATCGTCAGTCTGTTTTCTAAAAACCTTGGCGTACAAAGCTCCTTCCACTATCGGGTAGGTATTATCATTTTTGATATTTCCTCGAAAATGCATCGGCACTCCGGAAACAGTTCCTCCTCCCATACCTTCGATATCCGCTTGCACGGAACCGAAGTGATAATAATCAAAACAATTTACTGTTCCTTTTATTTCCGCCGCCGGTGAGAAAAGTACGGGAGGGATAAAACCTTCCGGAGGTACTTGTGCCCCCACAAATAAAGTTCCGAGAAAAAAAACGGAGACCAAAATGAGAAATTTTCGCATGATATTTTTTATTACTAAAAAGATTTTTATATTTTTAACTATATGATAAGTATATCATACGTAAAAAACGCAGGGAGATATTTATCCACAAGAGAAGCGATATCTCCTCACACCCATCATAATATCGCTATATTATCGCCAGTACGAGGTTGTACCTCGTACTGAAATGTTTGTGTAACCAAATAAACTTTAATTTTTAAACTGAACTTACTCATGTTATCCAAACGTTTCGGTTCCTGGTGAGGAATGGGAAGGGACCCATTCCGTAAAACCTTTTGAGAGATTTTATGAGGTACGAATAAAATATCCAAAAGGTGTACTGCTCCTGTAAGGAGAAACCCGGAACCGGCGGCGACATGGGTGCGAGGAGATACGAGGGGGTATCACTCGTATCTCAACGCTTCAATCGGATTCTTTTTGGCTGCGTGGCGTGCGGGAAAAATTCCGAAGACAAGACCTATGAAAGTGGAAACGCCGATACCGAGAAATGCGCCGTTTATCGGGAACACATACGTCCAGACGATAGTTGAAAAATGATTTATCGCAAAGGCAAAAATGACAGAAACGGCCGAACCAAAGAGAACGCCAATAATCCCGCCGGCAAAAGTAAGAATAACCGCTTCAAACAGAAACTGTAAAAGAATATCCCCTTCCGTTGCGCCGATAGCTTTTCGAAGTCCGATTTCTCTCGTACGTTCCGTCACAGAAACGAGCATGATGTTCATGATTCCGATTCCACCGACAATCAAAGAAATAGATGCGACCGCAGCGAGAAAAATCGTTAAAGCCGTGGTAACAGAACTCACTCGGTCTAAAAGATCTGCCGCTGTATTTACATTAAAATCATCTTTTTCCGGATCAGTAATGTTGTGTGAAATGCGCAGTGTTGTTTTTATATCTTGAACCGTTGTCGCAAGGGGAATACTTGAATCCGCCAATATGGCAAGTTCGTTGTAATGTTTTGTTCCAAGAATATATCGCTGGGCTGTCGTGTAAGGAACAAAAACCATATCATCAAAATTCATGAGAGAAGAACCTCCCTGTTTAGCGATTACGCCGATGATTCGTAAATTAACGCCCTTTACTTTTATCTTTTTTCCAAGAGGATCATCAAGTCCAAAAAGCTGATCTTTCACTTTTCCTCCTATTACCGCAAAAGAGGAAGCATCACGCACCTGATCTTCACTCATAAATATCCCTTCGGAAAGTTTTATATCCATCATTCTCGCCAGAACATCGGAGGCGCCGAGAATAGTAAAACGATATGTTTCGTTTTCGTATGACCCGGTCACTCCCCCGTAGACTTCCGGCATGACCGCAACGATTCCCGGAACATTTTCTTTTACCAACAAAGCATCAACGTCTTTTTGTTTAATGGAATCCGAAAACATCTGAGCAAAATCCGTCGGGCTCGTGGCCTCGCGACCGGGATGCACCGCGATGGTTTGAGAACCGATTCCGGATATTTGGTCAGTGATAAGGCGAGAAGCTCCGGCACCGAGAGACATGATAACAATAATAGAAGCAATACCTACCACGATACCAAGCACAGTCAAAAGAGATCTTGATTTATTGTTCCCCACATTCTTTATTGATATCTGAAAAAGGTATTTAAATTTCATAACAACTATTCAAATCTCAACGCTTCAATAGGATTCTTTTTAGCCGCTTGTCTTGCGGGATATATTCCAAAGATCAAACCGATGGAAACAGATACCCCAATACCCAGCAACGCTCCGCGAATAGGAAAAATAAATGCCCAGTTGATGGTTGAAAAATGATTAACCAAAAAAGCGGAAAGAAGAGAAAGTGAAACCCCTAAAAGAACGCCCAACATCCCTCCAATAAAAGTAAGTAAAACCGCCTCAATTAAAAACTGAGTCATTATTTCTTTTTCCGTCGCACCGATAGCTTTTCGGAGCCCAATCTCTCTTGTGCGTTCCGTTACAGAAACGAGCATGATGTTAATAATTCCGATTCCCCCGACGATGAGGGAAATGGCAGCAAGAGAAGTAAGCAAGAGGGTAAGTGCTGAGGTAACTACGCCGAGACGGTTTATTACATCCGCAGGAGTTTCAACAAAAAAGTCATCTTTGGAAGGATCCGTAATGCCATGAGAATCGCGAAGCGTATTTTCTATATTCACAATAGCGCTCGTTATTTCACTTTCCGAATGTACTTGAACCACCACACGGTTGAAAAATTTGGTACCGAAAATATATTGCTGTGCAGTTGTATAAGGCAAAATCACCGCCCCGTCAAAATCAAAAAGACCTGAACCTTTTTTCGGCAATACTCCGACGATACGAAAGTTCTTTCCTTTAATACGGAGCTTCTTCCCGAGAGGATTTTCTTCTGCAAAAAGTTTTTCCCGTATTTTATCCACGATAACAAGTACCGAGCCATACTGCCTTACGTCATCATCCGTATAAAAATTCCCTGAAGACGGATATACATCAAGAATTTTTTGTATCGCTTCTGTTGCTCCAAAAATCGTTATGTTATAGGTTTCGTTTCCATATGAAGCGGTATCAGCCCCCAAAACAATCGGCATGATGAGTTCCGCTTCAGGAACATTTTCTTTTTTATTTAA